>PXQL01000002.1:906-17046 GCA_003021335.1 Halobacteriales archaeon QH_10_67_13 | reverse complement strand
TTCCAGCGGCTCCGGGCGATCCGATCGGCCGCCGCTAAGCCGTTCAAACGACCGTTTGAGCCGACACAACGGCTACACGTATCCCGGGAACAGGTCAGCGTGCATGCCACGAAACTATCGCCTTCCGCTGATCGCCGTCGTGACACTCCTGGTGGCGGTCTTCGCCGCCGGAATCGTCGGGTTGGGCGTCGTCGGAGCAGACGAGCCGACCGATCGAACGGACACACAGCCGCTCCCGGCCGAAGAGGAAAGTCCCGACCGAACGATCGCCGTCAGCGCGACCGGAACCGCGAGCGCGGCCCCGGACGAGGCCGTCGTCCGGGTCACGGTGACCGCCGAGGGAGCGGAAACGGGCGCGGTCCGTGACGAACTCGCGGCCAATAGCACCGATCTTGAGTCGCGTCTTGAGGAGTTGGGCGTCGAGTATCGCACCACGGGCTACGAGATCGAGACGCCGCGCGCCCCGCGGGATCGGGACGTACCCGACGCCGTCGGTCGCCACAGGTACGAAGTCACCGTCGACGAGCCCGACCGGGTTGGGGACGTTGTCGACGCAGCCGCGACGGCCGGCGCGGAGGTCGACGGGATCGATCTAACCCTCTCAGAGGCGACCCGAGAGCAGCTCAGAGAGACCGCAATCGAGCGCGCGATGGGCGACGCTCGAACGCAGGCCGAGACGATCGCCGAGACTGGCACTCTCACGCTCGGCGATCCGGCCTCGGTCGACGCGACACAGAGCCGGTTCAGTCCCGTGCGCCTGCAGGCGGACTTCGCCGTCGAGGCCGGTGATGCCGCGCCGACCGAGATCGCGACTGGCGATGTCTCGGTGACCTACGGCGTCGAGGTCGTCTACCGGGCAACGGGCCAGTGACGACTCAGGACTGCTCGGACAGCCTGTCGGCGAGTCCCTCGATGTCGGTTCTGCCAAGTGCCGACCGGACGAGAAGCTGGCCGCCGATGACGGCCGGGCTGAGCACCGTGTCAGCACCGGCCCGGCGGAGCTTGTCGACGTTGTTCCGGGTGGTCGTCGCCGCGACGATCCGCAGCTCCGGGTTCAGCTCCCTGGCAGTAAGGATCGCAAACGCGTCCTCGGCGTCGGTGTTGGTCGCGACGATCGCCGCCCGGGCGTTCTCGATCCCGACCGCCCGGAGCGGTTCCTCGTCGCCTGGACCGCCGACGGGGACTTCGATATCGCGGGCGCGGAGCGTCTGGGCCGTCTTCGGGTCCGGCGTCACGACGACGTGGGTCGTCTCTGCGAGCTCTTCGGGAAGCGGTTCGGTCAGTTCGCTATCCTGACACGAGGATGTAAAGTCTGCCGAGATGTCTCCGCCGAGTGGCCGTCCACCGGACGAGCCTGGGGCCCGTCGAGCGGTTCGTCACCAAGCCTAAAGGACGTATGGATAACACTAAGGTATGCGGCCGTTCTACCCCCAAATATGGATACGCGAAAGGTCCAACAGCTCGGGCCCTCGACGCTCGCGATGACTCTACCAGCAAAGTGGGCAGACGAGTACGGCGTCGAGAAGGGCGACGAGGTGTCGCTGCGTCACGGGCCGGGGACGCTAACCGTGGTTCCCGAGTCGGTCCGGACGGAAGACAGCGAGGCCATGATCGACGCGGATGGGTTCGACGTGCCGGCACTCGAGCGAGCTATCGTTGCGCAGTACGTCCTCGGACGGCGGATCATACACATCGAGGCGAGCGAGCCGCTCACGAGCGAGCAGATAAACGCCGTCTACGACGCACAGACACGGCTGATGGGACTCGGAGTAATCGAGGAGACGCCGACGAGCATCGCGATCAGGTGTTCGGTCGACCCAGCGGATTTCACCCTCGATAACCTGCTCGAGCGGCTCGAATCAACCGGCTCAACGATGCGCGCGGAGGCGGTCGAGGCGATCGCGACGGCGAACACCAACCTCGCCGACCGGGCGCTCAACCGGGAGCGCCAGGCCAACAAGATCTTCATGCTGTTGTTGCGGCTCATCTTCACCGCCTACCGGAACCCGACGCTTGCACAGTCGGTCGGACTCGAGGACGGGTTCCCGCTGCTTGGCTACCGCTCGATCGCGAAAAACCTCGAACTGATCGCGGACGACGCAGAGGACATCGCCGAGGTCGCCGCCGAGAGCAACAGTCTGGGCATCGACGAAGAGACGATCGGCCAGATCAGGACCTACACCGACCGGGTCGACGAGATGAGCGAGCTGGCGGTGACGGCGGCGGTCACGCGCAATCACGATACCGCGGCGGGGGTTCGCGAGCGGTTCACCGGCATCGAGTCCCGCGGGCGCGACATCCTGGCTGGGCTCCCCGAGATGGACAACGAGACGCTGTTGCGCGTCCGGAGCGTACTCGTCGGGCTCGACGAAACCGCACAGTACGCCGTCCGCAACGCAGAGATCGCGACGAACTTAGCCCTCGATCAAGACTCGGAGCACATCACGATCAGCTGATCCGGACAGCTAACTGCGCCGCCGGCAACGTCCCGGTATGGCACGCGATACGGGGGCCGGCACCGACGCCGGACTCGGCCTCGCGATGCTCGCGGGGCTCGTGGCGGTGGCGGCGGTCGTCACAGCCGTGACGGGGGCACTCGCGATCGACGAGGGCGGCGAGACGCTCCAACTCACTTCCGGGGTTGGCCTCGCCGTTTCACTTCTGGCGAGCGGGCTCGCGCTCGTCGTGATACACACACGCGCAGTGAGCCGGTCGCGGGCGGCTCGATAACTGTTATACGGATCGATCCCTAACTGTTGGTAATGAGCGACCTCAGCGAGGAAGACCGGCGGATCCTCGAGTATCTGAGAGACAGGGTCGCCCGCGGTGAGAGTTACTTCCGCGCGAAAAACATCGCGAGCCAGCTCGGGCTCTCCTCGAAGCAGGTCGGGGCGCGTCTCCCCAAGCTCGACGAGGCCTCCGACGACGTTGAGATCGAAAAGTGGGGCCGGGCTCGGTCGACGACCTGGCGGGTCACCCGGAGCTGACCGGCCGTCGGGCGCTCTCGGTGCTGAGCGTGTCGAGGGATTTAAACGCGCCACGACACAAACTGATTTTGCCGGTGAGGCGCTTTTCACGCCACAACCGGTACCCCGGCCGGCCCGCCTCCTCGCCCGCCGCTTTCTGCGTTCCCACAGACATTTCCGCGTCGGTCCCCGAGCAATCATATGAGCTTTGTCGGCGTCTCGCAGACCGGATCGTTCGCTTGGGCCGCCGTCGGGGCGGTCGTGCTCGGGATCGTCATCGTCGCAGTCTGGCAGTCGGTGGTGCTGGTTAAGGCATACGAGCGCCGTGCGCTCACGATCTTTGGCAAGTACCGTCGGCTGCTCCAGCCCGGGCTCACGATCGTGCCGCCGTTCGTATCGAAGACATACGCCTTCGACATGCGGACCCAGACGATCGACGTGCCCCAGCAGGAGGCGATCACCCGCGATAACTCGCCGGTGACCGCAGACGCCGTCGTCTACACAAACGAGCGGTCTCGAACCTGGCTCAGACGACCCTGCGGCCGGTACTCGGAGACATGGAACTCGACGACACGCTCTCGAAGCGGGCCGAAATCAACGGCCGAATCCGCAAGGAACTCGACGAGCCGACCGACGAGTGGGGAATCCGCGTCGAATCGGTCGAGGTTCGGGAGGTAACTCCGAGCCGCGAGGTCAAACAGGCAATGGAACAACAAACCGGCGCCGAGCGTCGGCGCCGTGCGATGATCCTGGAGGCCCAGGGCGAACGGCGCAGTTCGATCGAGGAAGCACAGGGAGACAAGCAGTCGAACGTCATCCGCGCGCAGGGAGAGAAGCAAAGTCAGATCCTCGAGGCGCAAGGAGATGCAATCTCGACGGTATTGCGGGCGAAATCCGCCGAGTCGATGGGCGAACGGGCCGTGATCGAACGCGGCATGGAAACCCTCGAAGAGATTGGTCAGGGTGAATCCAACACCTTCGTGATGCCCCAGGAGCTCACTTCGTTAGTCAGCCGGTACGGCAAACACCTCCAGGGCAGCGATTCCAAGGCAAACGGCCACGTCTTGGAGGGCCTAGAGTTCGACAAAGAGACCCGCGAGATGCTCGGGCTCGACGACATCGAAGAGATTCTCGATCAACTCGATATCGACTCGAACGGCGATCTGGCGGATCTCGATGGGGTCGAAGGGATCTCGACCCCCGAGAACGACTGACGCGTCGCCGACCGCAGCGGGCAGAGACGCCAGTTACCGCGTCCGAGGGTCGAGCAGGTCTCCCACCCGATCGCCGACGAGAAGCAGCGAGACGGTGAGTGCGGTCACTGCGAGCGCCGGGAACACGGTGACCCACCACGTCTCCCACCAGGCGTACGCGCCGCCAAAGCCCTGGGCGATCTCGGCGCCCAGGGAGACGCGCTCGTTTGCCGACGCGCCCAGGTCGAGAAAGGAGAGCGCGGCCTCGTACAGGACGTACAACGGAACGAGCGTCGTGAGCGGGACGAGTATCCCCGTCGAGACGTTCGGTAGCACGTGTTGTCGGAGGCGATACAGCGGCGATCCGCCGGCGGCCCGGGCGGACCGCACGTACAGCTGCTCTCTGACCTGCAGAACTTCGCTTCGAACGAGCTTCGCGAGCCCACCCCAGCTCGACAGGCCAAAGACAACGACGATCAGCGCCAGGTCCCCGGGCGTGTTGAGGATCAGGGTCAACAGCACGTACACGAAAAAGGACGGAATCGCCATCTGTAGGTCAACGTACCGCATCAGCGCGGCGTCGACCCGGCCGCCGACCGTCCCGGAGAGGAGCCCGACGACGGTGCCGATCCCGCCGGCGATGATCGCCGCCGAGACGCCGACCTGGAGGCTGGTTCTGAGCCCGTGGACGACGGCGCCGAAGACGTCACCCCCCGAGCCGTCGGTCCCGAGGGGAAACTCGGTCCCGCCGCGACAGGACCCGTCAACGACGGTGCCGGAACACCCGTTGGGAATGTAGTTCGGGACGGAGGCGCCGAACGGGGGATTGAACTGCACGGCCGGGTTGAACGCGTTTCGCGCGACCGTCAGCGGTCCGAGCGCGCCCAAAAGAACCACCCCGAGTAACACGGCGACGGCGCCCCCGACGACCCGATCGGCAACGAGCCGCCGCGCGACGACCGCGATACCGTGGCGCCGACGGACGGCGGCGGGACCCACCGCGACGACGGCAGCGAGGCCCGCACACAGGGTGAGCCAGTCGAGCACCACGATCTCGGAGCCGAGCACCGAGACGGTCCCGCCGTCGGGGCGGTTCGGCCTGTAGGAGGTGACGAAGCCGGCGAGCAACGCGACAAAGAGCGCGAGCACGATCGTCGGTCGAACCGCCGCCCTGACTCGTTGCCACGCGGAAATCCCGAACTGGTCGTCGCTGACTCGGGTGATCTCGGGCATTCGAGATACCGTTCCCGAGCCCCCCTGTCAGTAAAAAACCACGGCCCCGGTTCATCGCCGCGCACTCGGAACAAGAATTTTATACGTTCACTCTCGTCGAAATGACGTGTCCATACCACGGTCGGTCGTAATGCGCGCACTGGGCCGTCTGGCGTGGGCGGTCGCCGCGGTGTACGTCGCGGCGACGGCGATTTTCGCGCTGGTCGTGCTCAGCCCCGACCGGGATCGTATCGCGCTCCAGTGGGCGCGCAGCCTGCAGGGCCGGGACGCTGACCTGCCAGAGTCGCCGCCGCTATCCGAGCAGTACGTCGCCTGGCTCGAAGCCTTTCTCACCCTCGAGTGGGGGCAGTCGAGCGTCGCGGCGCGGCTGGTCGGCTCCTCGGAAGGGCCGGTGTCGAACCTGACGGCCGTCCTCGATGGGCTCTCGGTGACGCTCACGTACGCGGTTCCGGCGACCGCGTGTGCCTTCGCGTTAGCGCTCGTGACGGGCTACCGCGCCGCTCGAAACCCCACCGCGGCGAGCTCCCGGCTGTTCGCGGGGAGTTTCTACCTCGTTTTCGGACTGCCGAACTTCTTTATCGCCGGCGTGATCTTCTTTACACTCCAGGACGCGGAACCCGGCTGGTTCCCCGAGAGCTACGAGATCGGGGCCGGGTTCACCGCGTCGAATCTCCTCTGGCTGAGCCTGCCGGCGGTCGTGCTCGCCTCACACCTGCTCGCGGGGTATTTCCGGTACAGCCGCGCCGAGAGCCGCGTGTCGCTCAAAGAGCAGTTCGTGAAATTCGCCCGGGCAAAAGGCGCCGGCAAGCGCCGGGTCGCCCGCCACGTGCTCCGGGCCGACGCCCTCTCGCTGGTGACGCTGTTTGTCACGGAACTGCTGAGCATCCTGCTCGTGACGGTGTTCGTCGTCGAGGTCGTCTTCGAGATTCCGGGGATCGGACTGCTCACCTACCGGGGGATCCTGGGCCGCGAGATCGAGCTGGTGATGGTGCTGACGATGGTCTTTTCGATGATCGCGATCCTCGCGAGCATCGCACAGGACCTCGCCGCGAGCACGCTCGACGCGCGGATCGGGGGAAAGAGGTGAACTACCCTGACCGACCGCGGGCGGACTCGTCCGAGCGGCTCCGGAGTCGTCGTTAGTCCTCGGTTTTGATGTCGGCAGAGAGCCCCTGGGCCATCTCGATGTCGGATGAGTTGTTGACCGTCCAGGCGGTGCGCTCGGTGACCGCCTCGATCACCTCGCGGGCGCTCGCCGGCCCCTTGCCGGACTTTTTCCCCCCGCCGAAGGGCAGCTGGACCTCGGCGCCGATGCAAGGCAGGTTGGCGTAAGCAAGTCCCACTTCCCCGTAGTCGCGGTACTGGTTGAGCTGGCGGTAGTCCTCGGAGATGATCGTGCCAGCCAGTCCGTAGGGCACATCGTTGTGGATCTCGATCGCCCGATCGACCCCGCCCTCGTACTCGATAAGCGCCACGTGGGGGCCGAACACTTCCTCGCGGATGCACCGCAGGTCCGGATCGTAGCCGATCTCGTAGACGAACGGTCCGACCCAGCTGCCCTCTTCATGGCCGTCGGGGATCTCCTCGGGGGGCAGCTCCGCACGGTCGACCAAGACGTTCGCCCCCTCGGTCCGGGCGAGGTCGTTGTACCGGCGGAACTTCTCGACCTGCCGCTCGTCGATGGCCGGCCCCATGAACGTGTTCTCCTCGAGCGGATCGCCGACCGCGACGCTCTCGGCGAGCTCGACGAACTGGTTTTTGAACTCCTCGTAGACGTTAGTGTGGACGATCAGCCGCTCGCTCGAGACACACCGCTGGCCGGTCGTCTTGAACGAGGACATCACCGCCGAGTGCAGGGCGACATCGAGGTCGGCCTCCTCGGTGACGATGACGCTGTTTTTTCCGCCCATCTCCAGGGCGGCCTCGCGGCCGGGCTCGCCGCCGATCTGGTCAGCGATCTGGTGGCCGACCTCGGCCGAACCGGTAAACAGGATCGTGTCGACCCGGTCGTCGTCGACGATCGCGGCGCCGGCGTCGCCGAATCCCTGCACGAGGTTGAACACGCCGTCGGGAACGCCGGCGTCGGCGAGCATCTCCGCGACGACCTGGCCACACCAGGGCGTCTGCTCTGCTGGCTTCCAGACGACTGTGTTGCCCTCGACGAGCGTGACCGCCATGTGCCAGAACGGGATCGCGACCGGGAAGTTCCAGGGTGTGACACAGCCGACGACCCCCCGCGGCGAGCGCCGCATGTACGAGTCCTTGCTTGCGATCTCCGAGGGAACCACGTCGCCGTGGGGGTGACGGGCGTTGCCGGCGGCCCACTCGACCATGTGCCAGGCCTCGGTGACGTCGGCCTTGCCTTCGCTGATCTCCTTCCCGGACTCCATCGTGACGATCTCGCCGAGCTCTTGATGACGGTCTCGCAGCTCGTTGTAGACCTCCCAGAGGATCTCCGCCCGGTCGATATACGAGTGCTCGCGCCACTCCTCGGCGGCGTCGGCGGCCGCGTCGACCGCTCGGTCGACGTCGTTCTCTGTCGCCCGGTGGAAGGTCGCGAGCTGCTCGTCGGTGGCCGGGTTCGTGCTCTCGAAGGTGTCCTCGCCGGACCCCGAGACCCACTCCCCGTCGATGTAGTGACCGTACGGGTCCGCGTTGGTGGTATGTTGTGCCATCCTACATCGGGTTTCGCGGCCGCGATAAAAAGCGTGACCCTGGGGTCTGCCTACGCCTCGGCGAGTGAGTCCCTGGCAGCCGCGAAGTGTGCCGCGGTGACGGTCACGTCCTCGGCGCGGTCGGCCGCGGCCGCGGGGTCGATCTCGGTCGCGATCTCCCGGACTGCCCGCACCGAGGCCTCCCGGACCAGCGCCTCGAGCTGTGCGCCGGAAAGTCCCTCGGTGCTCGCCGCTAGCGCGTCTAAGTCGACGTCTTCTCCCAGCGGCGTCTCGCGGGTGTGGACCGCAAGAATCTCTCGACGGGCGAGCTCGTCCGGATCGGGTACTTCGATGTGTTGTTCGAGCCGGCCGGGGCGCAACAGCGCCGGGTCGAGACTCCCCTTGCGGTTTGTGGCCGCCACTACCACGAGCGCGGGGTGCTCGGCGGCCCGGTCGAGCTCGGTCAGTAGCTGCGAGACCACTCGTTCGGTGATCTCGTTGCCCTCGCCGCGGCGCCCAGCGAGCCCGTCGATCTCATCGAGACAGACGATCGCCGGAGCGGTCTGGCGGGCCCGGTCGAACAGCTCGCGGATCGCTGCCTCGGTCTCGCCGACGTGGCTCGGTGTTGGTCTCCTCGAACAGCGGACCGTAGGCCAGCGGCCACTCGACGGCCTCCCGGAGCCGCGCTTTGGTCTCCGCGAGCCCGCCGACATCCGTGAAGGTCGTCGTCGGCGACTCGACGACGTACTCGCGCATCGCAGAGGGTTCGACCCCGGCGAGTGCCGTCTCGAAATCCCCCGGCTCGACGACCGGCTCGTCGCCGGACTCCCGGCGGAGCGCGGCCATGCCCGCCTCCCGGGCCAGTGTGGCGAGGTCGGCGCCGACGAACCCGTGAGTCCGGGCGGCCAGCGCGTCCAGGTCGACGGCCTCGTCGAGAGGCATCTCGCGGGTGTGGACCGATAGGATCTCTCTACGACCGGCCTCGTCGGGCACGCCGATCTCGATCTCGCGGTCGAACCGGCCGCCACGGCGGAGCGCGGGGTCGATCGCGTCGACGCGGTTGGTTGCGCCGATCACGATCACCTCCTCGCGGGTCTCGAGTCCGTCCATCAGGGTCAACAGCTGCGCGACCACTCGGTTTTCCATGTCGGCGTCCTCGTCGCGGGCGCCGGCAATCGAATCGATCTCGTCGACGAACAGGATCGCTGGGGCGTTCGCCGAGGCCCGGTCGAAGGCGTCTCTGAGCTGCTGTTCGGACTCGCCCTTGTACTTCGAGACGATTTCGGGCCCGGAGATGGTCTCGAAGTGCGCGTCGACCTCGTTTGCCACCGCCCGTGCGATCAGGGTCTTTCCCGTGCCCGGTGGCCCGTACAGCAACACGCCCTTGGGCGGTTCGATGCCCAGCCGGGCGAACAGCTCCGGCTCGGACAGCGGCAGTTCGATCATCTCCCTGACGAGCTCGAGTTCCTCGTCGAGCCCGCCGATGTCCTCGTAGGCCGCGCCCGTCGGGGCCTCGCCCCCGTCTCCGGTCGTCCCGGGGGCGGCGAGCTCGGGCTCGACCGCGACCGCGGTGTCGTCGGTGATGCGCACCGACCCGGTCGGATCGGTTTCGGTCACGACGTATGCCCCGTGTCCCGAGACGCGCAGCTGTTTTCCCTCCCGGACGAGGCCGTCGACCAGCTCCCGGGTCACGGCGTCGGTCGGCGGATCCGGGTCGGCCCGGTCGTCGGCGGGCTGGAGGGTCACGTCGGCGGCGTCCTCGACGGTCCCGGCCCGGATCTGGACGGTGTCGCCGATGTTCGCGCCGACGCTCGCTCGGGTGTCGGCGTCGATCCTGATCACCCGGTCGCCATCGCCCGGCCACACCTTCGCGACGGTGAGACGGTCCCCGTCGATGATCACGGGGTCGCCGCTCAAGACGCCCAGTTGCTCCTGGACAGCCGAGGGGAGTCGCGCCCGACCGCGGCCCGCGTCGGATTTCCGGGCCCCTTCGACGCGGACCTCGATCTCGTCGGTCATGCGATCGGGTAGGGGCTGGCGGGGCTTAACTGTCTCCGGTCTCGGCCGGCCCGGTCTCGCCGGTCGCGGCGAGTTCGACCGAGCGCTCGCCGAACTGGTCTTGCTCGAAGACGAACGCCGTTCCCTCGAGATCGGCCGGCGCCACGGTGAGCTCGATCCGGAGGCCGGTCTTGCGGGCGGTTACGCCCGGCAGGACCTCGACGGAATCGTCGACGGTCAAACGGATCCGCCCGACGCCGGTCCGTTCGAGGATTTCCGGATCGGTCATGTGCTCGTCGACGTACACCAGGCGTCCGGTGTCGCCGTCGGTGACCAGCAGGTGGACCTCCCTGCCGGGGCCGGTCGCGTACTCGGGGCCGACCCGTTCGGGGACCCCACGGTAGAGGACCTCCCGCCCGTCCTGGTAGGTCACGACGATCCCGCCCTCGACGAGCTCGACGGGCAGGGCCGCCGGCGCGATCTCGAGATCGCTCACGGGAGCGGTACCGCGTCGATCGACTAAACGCCGTCGGGACACCGCCCGAACCACCACGCGTAAATGCACCGCGCGGGGAGTACCAGCGGACATGGAGGCGACGGCGACCGCCCCGGCGGCGGGGACGATCATCAACGCGCTCGCGACGGGCACCGGCGCGGCCTTCGCGATCGAGGAGTACACGACGGCGACGGTTCGGCTGGGTGGCTCGACGGTCACCGGCGAGGTCGCCGGCGAGGACGACCCCGACACGACGCTGATCGAGCGCTGTCTCGAGCGGGTCACCGCCCGATTTGGCGACGGCCAGGGCGGGCACGTCCGGACCGAAAGCGAGGTGCCGATGGCGGCAGGGCTCAAGTCTTCGAGTGCGGCCGCGAACGCGACCGTGCTCGCGACCCTCGCGGCGCTCGGGGTCGACCGCGAGAGGGTCTCCAGGGAGACCGCGGCCCGGATCGGCGTCGCCGCGGCCCGGGACGCCGGCGTCACGATCACCGGGGCCTTCGACGACGCGAGCGCGAGCATGCTCGGGGGCGTGACCGTCACCGACAACGCCGAAGACGCGCTGCTCGCCCGCGCCGAGCGGTCCTGGGACGTGCTGGTCTGGACGCCCCCCGAACGGGCCTACAGCGCCGCGGCCGACGGCGAGCGGTGTCGCCGGGTCGCCGGCCCAGTCGAGACGGCGACGGAGCTGGCCCGGGAGGGCGCGTTCGCCCGGGCGATGACGGTCAACGGACTCGCATACTGTGCCGCGCTCGAGTACCCGACCGAGCCGCTGGTCGAGGCGATGGACGAGGCCGCCGGCGTGTCACTGTCGGGGACGGGCCCGAGCGTCACCGCCGTCGGCGACCGCGCGGCCCTCGAACCGGTCGCCGAGCGCTGGCGCGCCCGCCCCGGCCGGGCCTGGCTGACCGAAACACAGACCGCGGGAGCGGAGGTGGTGGCGTGACCGACGATCCCGACGATGGCCGAGCCCGCTCGATGGACCGCACGGACGAGACGGACGACCCCGGCTCGGACCCGGCGGAGATGGACCTCACGGAGCTCCGGGCGGAGATCAGCGGTATCGACCGGGAGCTCGTGGAGCTGATCGCCCGGCGCACGTACGTCGCGGACACGATCGCGGCGGTCAAGGCTGATCGGGGCCTGCCGACGACCGACGAACAGCAGGAACAGCGCGTGATGGACCGGGCCGGCGAGAACGCAGAACGGTTCGACGTCGACGCGAATTTAGTCAAGGCGATTTTCCGGCTGCTGATCGAATTGAACAAAGTAGAGCAACGGGAAAGCCGCTGAGAGATTCGGACTACTTCTCGTGATCCGGTTCTAGCGGCACTCTCGATACTTCACTGTCCTTGTAGTCCTTCCCAGAGGAGAGCACGTCCATTCCGCGCGTTTCTGCAGTCGCTGCATGGAACGCGTCGAAGGCTGTCATCCCCTCGTTGTAGCAGTTGACGGCTTTCAGAACGACCTGTGTCTCTTCATCGTTTTGTACAGGGACGAGTTCGAGCAGGTTCGCTACGAGCGGCACGTAGTCGAACTCGTACCGCTCCCGAGCGAGGAGGAGTTCGAGGTACGAGAACGGTGACGTTTCTACGTCGTATTCGACGAGAGCGTCCTCTGCAGAGTCCTGTAACCAGTCAATATCTTCGGCAAGGGCGAGCAGAAAATCAGTCTCGACGTACACCGTCATCTGTCGCCGTCGACTTCCTCAGCTTCGTCTTTCGCCTCGGCTTCGATGTCCGCTCGAATTTCCTCGACGGATGCATCGTGTAGCTCGCCCGCCGCCGCGCGGACAGCAGCAAGTGGGTTATCCGCGACCGGAATCAACTCGATTCTGTCCTCGTACGTAACGATGTGATACTTCTGGCCGTACTTCTCGCGTACCTCCTTCGGAATGTATAGTCTCCCTTGTGCATCCGTTTCCACTGACACAGAGCAGTCGATGTTACCATAGAGGGTGAATCTTACCATCGAAATGGGAATGATGGTTTTTACCGATGATTTCCAGAATACACATAGTGGATTTCAGCCATCTCAACAGGATCGAACAGCGCGAACAGCGGTGACTTCACTCCGCCTCCGAGACGAGCCGGAGCGGACAAAACTGGGCTGACGTGGTTGGCCCGGAACTCGGTCGCTTTGGAAGACGGGAACAGGAACACATATGAGCAATTAGCCCAACAAGCGGGTATGACAGAGCGATACGACGTAGCGATCGCCGGCGCGGGTCCCGCCGGCGCACAGGCCGCCCGAGACCTGGCAGCCCGCGGGTACGATGTCGTCGTCCTCGAGGCCGAACCGGAGGCAGAGTTCCCTCGGACGAGCAACAAGTCCACCGGCGGAACCTTCCCCTCGATGTTGTCCTCGTTCAACATCCCCGACGACGTGGTGATGAACTTCACCGACTCGGTGGTCATCGAGTCTCCCAACGATCACTTCGAGCGCAAGCAGTCCGGCGCGGTCCTCGAGTTCGCGGAGTTCAAGCGGTTTCTGGTCGAGGACAGTCAACAAAAGGGCGCGGAGTACCGGTTCGGCGCCCGTGCGACGGGCGCGCTCATCGAGGACGACGCCGTCGCCGGGATCGAGTACAACGGCGATCAGGCGGTGCGGGCCGAGATCGTCATCGACGCGACCGGGCCGGCGGCGCCGCTCGCACAGGAACTCGGAGTCGTTGAGCTCGAACGGGAGCGCCAGGCGATCGGCGTCGAGTGGGAGTTCGAGGGCGTCGAGCTCGATTATCCCGGCTACGCCGACCTGACCGACGCGATGATGCTCCGGTTGGATCACGACTTCGCCCCGGGCGGGTACTCCTGGATCTTCCACACCGGCGAGGACCGCGCCAAGGTCGGGGTCTGTTACCTGCAAAACGAACACCACGAGCGGTACGCTGCCGACGGCCTGGGTATCGACGGCTACCTCGATCGGTGGATCGACACCGATCCCCGGTTCGCCGACGCAACCCGGCTCGAGGGACAGAACCACCGCGGCTCGGCGCACATCCAACCGCCCGCTTCGGTGTCGACGGACGGGTTCATGGCGATCGGCGATACCGTCCCGACGGTCGACCCGCTGTGGGGCGAGGGGATCCACAAGGGGATGAAATCGGCCCGTGCGGCCGCCTCGGTCGCGGATCGGGCGCTGTCCTTTTCCGAGCCGGACACCTCCGCCGAGAGCATGGCCGTCTACGATCGGCTCTGGCACGACGAGGTCGCCCCCAACGCCAAAACGCGGCTGTTGATGACCGAGCTGATGTATTTCGCCCCCAACGACCGGTTCGATCGGCTGATGGAGGACCTGCGGGCCGCGGACGACGATGTGCTCAAGCGGGTCAACGACGGCGACCGGCTCGCGATGCGAAAGCTCGTGCACCTCTCCGATCTGCCGATGCTCGCCGACTTCACCAGGCTCCAGTTGGCCGGAAGCTAACCGACGGTTACCCGTCGTCGGCCGGCGTCGGGGTCTCTCCGATCTCTGTGGCTCTTTGACCTTCCTGGCGGGGCTGTTCGGCCGCGCGCTCTTTGAGTGCGGCGACGGTCTCCATAGACCGCTCGCCGAACGTCCAGCCGACACTCGCTGCCGTTCCCGCCGCGGGCCGAGGGCTCCCGCGTCGACCGATTTCCGGACTGTCCGAGGCAACGGCCGGGAGGTATTTCCACGCTGGGGGCGAACGTTGTGTATGACCCTCGATCCGGTCCACGTCGACGGCATCGCGGCGCTGGCGAGCCGGGTGAGCGACGCCGTCGACGAGCGCGATCACACCGAGCTCGCCGAGCGGGCCTTCGAGGAGTTTCTCGATCCGCTGTACGACGACGGGGTGGTACTCGAGCCCGTTGACGAGTTGGCCCGCCGGGCCGTTCCCGCCGAGGATATCGCCCTGGAGGGCTCGCCGTTCGAGACCCGACACGGGCTCGACGCCGGGACGATCAACCCGACGACCTTCGAGAACGGGCTCGTGCTCGATGTTTCCCAGGCTGCGATGGCGAGCGTGCCCTCCGATCTCGACTTGCACAGACGCCGGACGATCGTGATGACCGTCCACACGAACGACGAGACGGTGACCGTCGCCGACGACGGCTGGACGACCGACGACGAGGAGTACGCCCGCCAGCGGGTGTTGCGCGCCCCCCGGGTCGATCGGTACGAACAGACCGTCGTCCACGCCCTGGCGTTGTACCGTGCCGAGAGCGAACACGCCCTGGAACAGGCAAACGCCGTCGAGGATCTGCTCGTGCTCGACGGGCCGCTGTACCCGACCGGACTGCTCCAGTGGGTCGAGCGGGACCCGGCCCTCGAGCGGCTGATCATCGAAGAACAGGAGTTTACCGGCGTGATCGAGAACTACCTCCGGCTCGTCGAGCGGTTCGTCGAACGGGGCGTGCCGCTGATAGGATTCGTCAAAAACACCACCTCGAAGGCGATCACACAGACCCTGCGGGAGAAGACCGGCTCGCCGTGGGTCGACGACGCCGCCTTCTTCCGTCGGGCCCTCGCGCCGCGGGACGACCGGTCGGAGGCGCTTACCTTCACCACCTGGTTCCGGTCGCGGGTCGGCACCGACGGCCTGCTCGCGGACGGCGAGTTCGCCGGCGGCCCTTTCGGCGGGGACCGCGCGCTCGGCGATGGGGCCTACGAGCTCACTTTCTTCGTGATCTACGATCCCCGCGAGGACCTGATCTACCGGGTCGAGGCGCCGTACGCATTTACCCGGGATCCGGCCACCCGCGAGCGGCTGACCCGACACGCCCTGAGCGCCGTCGCGACCGAGCGGGGACCACCGCTGGCGGTCGGGAAGGCCGACGATCTCGCCCGGATCAGCCGCGACGGCAAACGGGCGCTGCGCCGGCGGATCGAGCACGCCTTCGACACCGAGCACCGCCGGGGGTACAACGACAAGCGGTGGGGGCAGGCTGCCTCGGCTCAGCCCGAGTGACCCGGGTAGTCGCGCTCGAACCGGGCCTCGATCTCCGCGTCGTCGATCTCGATCAGCACCGGCCGGCCGTGGGGACAGGCCCAGGGGTTCTCGCAGGCGTCGAGTCGCTCGAGTAACTCGACGATCGAGCCCTCGGTCAGCGAGGTGTTGCCCGTGATCGAGGGGTAGCAGGCGAGATCGGCGAGCAGCTCCTCGGCGGCGGCCTCGACGGTCCGTTCGGCGGCCTCGGGACCGTCTGCGAGCGCCGCAAGCAGGTCCCGTACCAGTTCCGGGCCGGCAGTCTCCGATAGCGTCTCCGGAAGCGCCCGGACTTCCACCGTCTGGTCTCCGGTACGGGCCGCCCGGACGCCGAGCCGGGCCAGCGTCTCCCGGTGGGCCGCGAGCCGTTCGGCCTCGCCGGGGGTCACCTCGACGCTGACGGGTTCTGCAAGCGCCTGCGTGCTCGTCTCCGCTTCGAAAGCCGCCTGCAGGCGTTCGTAGTTGATCCGCTCGTCGGCGGCGTGTTGATCGACCAGCACCAGCCCGTCCTCGCTCGCGGCGACCACGTAGGTCTCGTCGAGCTGTCCGAGCACCCGCAGCGGCGGGAGCGTGTCGTAATCGCCGGGTCGCTCCGACGGGCCTTCGCCCAGCCGCGCCTGTTCGAGCCGCTCGTGTTTATCACTGGCTGGCG
>PXQL01000002.1:0-652 GCA_003021335.1 Halobacteriales archaeon QH_10_67_13 | reverse complement strand
GCCAGGAACACCGCCGCGAACGGATACTGGTCGGGGGCGAGCTGAGTGTCGTAGGCCTCGACGATCGCCTCCCGGACCGCGCCGGTCTCGACGTACCGGCCGTTGACGAACGTCGAGACGTACTCGCTGCTTGCCCTGGTAGTCTCCGGGTGGCTCACCAGTCCCGTGATCGACTCGAGCGGCCCCTCGGAGTCGACGGGCGCCGAGAGCTCGCGCATCGCCGTCGCGACCTCTCGGCCGTACACCGCCATGACCGTCTCGCGCAGTTCACCCGAGCCGGTGGTCGCGAACGTCTCGTTGTCGTCGTGTTCGAGCGTGACCGCCACCCCGGGGTTCGCGAGTGCGTAGTTGGTCACGATCCGGTTCACGTGGCCGAACTCGGTGGCGGGCTGTTTGAGGTATTTGCGCCGAGCGGGGACGTTATAGAACAGGTCCTGAACCGTGACGGTCGTCCCCGTCGGGCAGCCGGTCGGGGACACCAAACTGATCTCTCCGCCCTCGACGGTGAGCTCGGTTCCCCGTCCGTCCGGCGGTCGCGAGGCGATCGTCAGCCGCGAGACCGCCCCCAGCGCGTGCAGGGCCTCCCCGCGGAATCCGAGCGTCCCGACGCCGGACTCCAGATCCTCGATCCCGCCGATCTTGCTCGTGGTGT
>PXQL01000001.1 GCA_003021335.1 Halobacteriales archaeon QH_10_67_13 | reverse complement strand
GATCCTCGAGCGCGGCCGCGGCGGACCTGACCGCGGCGGCGGGCACGTCGGCCCGCTCGAGCCGGCGCTCCCAGGTCTCGACGGGCGCACCGGCGAAGGTCTCGGCGAGAGTCTCTCGGACCTGCTCGCGCCGACGCTCGGAGTCGGCGCGGTGGGCGTCGAGCAGTTCCTCGTTGTCCGTCGCCGCACACAGCCGCTCCCAGAACCGCTTTTCCAGGGCCGCGATCGCCAGGTACCGCCCGTCTTCGGTCTCGTAGATGGCATAACAGGGGTACTTCCCGCCCAGAACCGTCTCCGACGGCGCCGCGGGCCCGTCGGCGGCGAGCAGCTGACAGAAGGACACGAGCGCGTCGGTGATCGAGAGGTCGACGTACGTCCCGGTTCCGTCGCCGAGCTCGCGCTCAAGGAGGCCGCTCACCACCGCCAGCGCCGCCAGCGAGCCGCCGGCGAAGTCTCCGACCGGGACCGCGGGCTGGACCGGGGCGGCGTCGGGCGCCGGGCGGGTCGCGTCCAGAAAGCCGGCCGCCGCCGCGTAGGTAAGATCGTGTCCCGACCGATCGCTGTCGGGGCCGGACTGGCCGTGTCCGGTCAGCGAGCAGTACACCAGCCCCTCGGTCCGGGCCGAGAGGGTCTCGTAGTCGACCCCGAGCCGGTCAACCACACCGGGGCGAAAGCCCTCGATGACCGCGTCGGCGTCGGCCGCCAGCTCGTAGAAGGCCTCGCGGGCGCGCTCGTTGGTAAGATTCAGGGCGACGCTCCGTTTCCCGCAGTTGACCGCCTCGAAGATCCCGGCCAGCTCCGGCGACGGGTCGGCCGCGAACCGGCGCGCCGGGTCCCCGCCGTCCGGGCGTTCGATTTTGATCACGTCCGCGCCCATGTCGGCGAGCAGCTGGGTCGCGTACGGCCCGGGAAGCAGCTGGGTGAGATCGAGCACCCGGACGTCGCTGAGGTCCATACCGTCGGTACGTCTCGCCGACAAAAAGCGGGGCGACTACCGGCTACCAGGGCTGGGATTCGCAGTCCTTCCAGAACCGGCCGCCGGGGCTCTCCGGGCGAAAGCGCGCGAGCCAGACCGGCGTATCTGCGCCCTCCGCGGGGCTGCGGGGCGCCTCGGACCCGCCCATGTCGGTGCGGACCCAGCCGGGGCTGGCCGCGTTCGCGAGCAGTCCCCGGTCGGCGTACTCCGCGTGTAGGTACTGGGTCAGCCGAGAGCGATCTTCGAGAGCCGGTAGGCCGGGTACGAGCCCCCGAGGGTGGCCTGCTGGCCGAGATCCGAGGAGACGTTGACCACGCGCCCGCCGGGACGATCGAGCAACAGCGATAGGGCGTGTTTCGTCACCGCGGCCGGGCCGCGAAGGTTCACCGCCATCGTCCGGTCGAAGGCCCCGAGGTCCATCTCGGCGAGTGTGGACTCCCGGGGAAAGATCCCCGCGTTGTTCACGACGATATCGAGCCGGCCGGCTTCCGCGTCGATCCGGTCGACCGCCGCCGCGATCTCCGACTCCTCTGTGACATCGAGCCGGACCGCGCGCTGGTCGGCTGCGGTGACGCCGTCGGTGTTGCGGGCGCCGGCGTACACCGTCGCGCCCAGCGCGGTCAGCTCTGCTGCGATCGCCGCGCCGATGCCGCGGGTCGCGCCGGTGACCAGGGCGACCTGTCCGTCGAGCGAGTCGTACACCGCCGGTCGGTCTCGGGCGTCGGCCATGCACGGCGTTGAGTGCCCGCCCGGAAAACTCTCCGGGAGCGCGCCCGGAACACGTTGTACGGGCGTCGGCCAGTCGTATCGAGTGACTGTCCCGCTTGAGTAGATTCGGAGTTTGTGTTGGTATCTGGAACGTTAGTATTCTCTTACCGTAGCCCGAGTTGATTCCGACGGCAACCGATAGAGTCGTTATTCGGCGAGGGAACGCGGGTGTGTACTGCTGGCGACCCGTCTGAAAATCCACAGAGTCGTCCGGTGAAAGCCGACTAGGATGGCGACGCTGACGGCGATAATGCTGACCTGGAGCGGCGTCGAGAGGAGTCCCAGCGAGACGATGAGCGTCGTCGCGCAGGCGGGGGCGTGAATCGCGTCCGTGGCGATCATGCCCCACGCCGTCAGAACGATCGAGAGGACGCCGCTGGTTGCGAGCCGCAGTCCGTCGATCGAGGCCGGCGGTGGAGTCGTCGTCAACGTGACGCCCGCCGCGAGGGCCGAGTAGGCGAGAAAGCCGGCGATCCCGCCGATCAGGTGACTCCCGACGACAGGATAGGCCCGCGTTCGCTCCCCGCGTCGCTCGAACGCCAGGATGAACGCCGACGGACCAAGACTCGGGAAGATGAACGGCTCGCCGCTCAGCCAGGCGATCACGCCGAGGAGGGTGAACAGCGAGCCGGCGTACAGGCTCGTCCCGATGCGGTGGCGGTTCACGCTCGAGTCTCTCGCTCGACCCTGGTTTATTTGATGGGTTGGTTTGTCGCGTCTCCAATCGGGACCGCGTCCGGGTCGACGGGTCGGTGTGCCGGCCGGTCGCTGGCGACTCGAAGTAACGGTGAGAACGAACTCAGAGAAAGTCAGATAGTCCGGCCTGCTGGTCGGGGTCGGAGTCCTCTGCACCTGATTCTTCATCGGCCTCGTCGACCGGCTCGGCTTCCGACGTGGGTTCGTCGGCCGACTGGGGCTCGCTCTCCGAGTCGGCGGTCTCATCAAGCGACTCCTCGGCTCCGTCGTCTTCGGGAGTGGCGAACGCTCCGGCGGAGCCGGCGACGGCCCGCTCCTCGCGGCGCTGCTGGCCCTCCTCGACGATCGAGGCGACCTTGTTCGTGGTCTCACCGCTGCCGGTCACGTAGGCGACGTGTTCGGCCTCGAGCTCGTAGCGGGCGGCCATCGCGACGGTCAACTCGCGGTTCTTGCAGTGGTGTGTGAGCACCCGCAAGAAGGGCAGTACCTCCCGGCGGGCGGTCTCGAGGCTGACGCCGTTCTCGGCGGCGATGTGGCGGGCGACGTGATCGCGGGTCTCGCGGGTGCCCCGTGAGCGGCCGAGCTTCGACCAGTAGCTGGGCGGGCCGTACCGGGTCCAGCCGCCCTTCTGGCCGTTCCTGGCAGCGGCGACGCCGGCGGTCATGTTGTCGGCGGCGTACCGCCAGAACGTGTAGTTTTGGGTCGCCCGCACGCGCCCGAGCCACCGATCGGCCGCCGACAGGAAGCCGTAGGCGGCGGTCAGCTCCGCGCCGGCGTAGTCCTTGGGCATGTTATCCTCGATCCAGTTGATCAGGTCGTCGGGCGTCTCGTCGACATCGTCTCGGTGCGGTCGCGATCGGCGGTCACCACGTCGGCGCGCTCGATCCGGTCCCGCCCCTCTGCGGCCGCCTGGAGGTCGTTGATCGCCCCCCGGAGGTCGCCGCCGTTTGCCTCGGCGACCGCCTCGAGCGCCGCCGACTCGAACTCGACGTCCTCCTTTCGGCAGATGTCCCGCAACACCGGGATTATCGACCGCTCCGAGACCGGCCGGAACTCGATCTCCTGGCAGGCGTTGCGCAGCCCGCGGGACATCTCGTAGAAGTCGTTGGCGATCAACACGATCGGCTGGCCAGCCGAGTTGACGATCTCGGTGACCGCCCGGGTCCCACCCCGGTCGACGTTGCCGTGGAAGTTATCGGCCTCGTCAACGACGATCAGCTGGCGGCCGCCCTCGCCGTCGAGGGTACTGTTGCGCGCCGCGCGCCCGGCCAGCCGCTGGATGTCGTCTTTCGTCCGGGAGTCACTCGCGTTGAGCTCGACGGTCTTCCAGCCGAAATCCGCGGCCAGGGCGTGTGCCGCTGACGTCTTGCCCACGCCCGGCGGGCCGTGGACGATCACAGCCTCGCGGCGGTCGTCCCAGGTCCGGGCCCACTCGCGCAGGTCGTCGCGGGCGCTGTCGTTACCGCGGAGCTCGGACAGCGAGGACGGACGGTATGTTTCGGTCCAGTCGGTCATCTCCGGTCAGTCGGTGATCGCGTTCTCGCTCGACGCCGCGGACGATACCGCAGGCGACGCGGGGTCATCTCTGCGTTTGGTCGGGTGTCCATCCGCTACCGGAACAATGCCCGGCGGGGTAAAGACGGTACTGGTTGTCGGGTCAGGCGGCGGTCACAGCCAGTCAACGAACGATCCCTCGATCAGCGTCTCGCGCTGGGCGTCGATGTAGGCGGCCTGCATCGACCAGACCGCCTCGGTGAGCGGCGTTCCCGCCGCGACCTGCTGCTCGACGAACTCGTGTTTCCAGCGGGCAGGGGTCATCCGCCGGTCCAGACGCTCCCGGAGCGGCCGGATGTACCGCTCGGCGTCGGCCGTTGAGAGCCCCCGCAGCTCGAGCCCGTCGCGGGCGTACTCGAGACACTCCCCGCAGATCTCCTCGATATCGGCCGTCTCGGTGCCGTCTGCGGTGATCCAGTCCAGTTGCGCTCCGAGCCCGTCCCGGACGGCTCGGTAGAAGTTGGCCTCGGCCCGCTCCCAGGACAGCCGCCGGACGGGGTGTTCCCGGCGGGGAAGACTCTCCATCAGCCCGGCAAACACGGCCGCGAAGGCCACACAGTCGAGGACCGTCGGCTGAGTGGGGAGGGGGCGAAACTCGATGCGGGCGTTGGCCGCCGACCGCGAGGGGGCCTCGAACACCGGGCGCACCCACCGCCAGTAGCTGCCGTGTTTGTGCCGGAAGTGCGCCAGCGAGTCGTCGAACCGGTCGGACTCGGTGACGCCGCTCGGGACGATCGTCGGGTCGGTCGCGATGTCATCGATGGCCGCCTCGACGGTCTCGAAGTCCGGCGGAAACGCGACCTTCGGCGGCTCGTCACTGCTCTCCGGCGGGTTCATCACCGACTCGAAGACGCGAACCCGGTTTTCCATGTGGGCGTTCGCGACGATCTCCTCGGGAGAGGCGTCGTCGTACAGCTCCGGCGGGAAAAACGGCGAGTTCACGCCCAGCGCGAGCAGCGGCGCGGCGACCCGGATCGCGTACCGGAAATACTCCGGGAGGTCGGGGGCGTGGGCCACCTGGTAGTGTGGCTGGATCGACGTGATCAGGCTCTCGAGCATCAGCGTCTCCGAGCCGACCGAGACGTTCGGCGCCTCGAGCCGGCAGCCGGCCGGGTAGTCGCTGTTCGCCATCGTGTGATACCGGATGGCGTCGCTCAGGTTCGTCGCGACCGTGATGCCGTTGTGCTCGACGGCATCTGTGAGATACCCAAGTGCGGTCTCGCCGGTCGGGGGGATCGTCCAGATGCCGTCCGCGACCAGCCGGATCTGCTCGGCCGCGGTCTTTTCCAGCGCGGGGGCGAGGTGGGCCTTGAGCTCGTTTTCCTGGGCGATCAGGCCGTAACTTGAAAGTGGCTGGGGGGAAGTCTGCATCTCGGCGTTGTGCAGGCCCAGTTCCTTCTCGAAGCCGATGAGCCCGAGCAGCCGCCGAGGCACCCGCCGGAGGGCGTTAGTCCGGTCGTCGACGGCGTACAGCTCGACTTCGAGCCCGACCAGCGCCTGCGTGTTGTCGAAGGTGCCGTCCCGGACCTCCGTTTTGAGCCGTTCAGCCTCCTCGATCGCCCTCGTCTGAAAGGCCTCGGAGTCCTGCCCGAGGGCCTCGCGGACCGCAGCGACTAGTTCCGACCCCGACATGCCCACCGCTTTCTCGGCCAGGGATTTGAAACCCCGGGCCGGCGACAGATCGTCGCGGCTAAGTGTCAGGCCCGATCACCGCCCCGCGATGACGGCCTCCGGCGGGACATACACGCTGCTGGTCGCGATGCCGAGCGCCGACACCCTCACCGTCGGCGCGCTCGGGGAGATCACCTTCGACGCGGGCTGGTACGCCTACACCGGCAGCGCCCTGGGCAGCGGCGGGTTCGCCCGGGTTCGCCGCCACCGCGAGCTGGCCCGCGGGGAGCGCGACACCCGACACTGGCACATTGATTACCTGCTGGGCCACCCGGAGACCCGGATCGCCGCGGTCGTGCGGACCGGCGCGGGGATCGACAGGGAGTGTGCCGTGGGCCGGGCGCTGGCCGCCGAGTTCGCCCCCGTGCCGGCATTCGGCGCCTCGGACTGTAACTGTGACTCGCACCTGGTGTACGCTGACGACGGCGAGGCCCTCGCCGCGGCCATCGCGCGCGCTCACGAGCGCTGAGCCGATCAGAGGTATCTTTCGGAACAGGAACAGAACGAAATTTCGCCAAGCGTTCATGAGCGTGCGGCGGAATACTCGAACCATGTCAGAGGAGACGGTAACAGACGTCCTCGAAGAGCTCGCGCGACTCCCGACGCTCGCACATCCGACGGTCGGGCCGGCGGGCGAGGAGATCGCGGTCTATTACGACGCGACGGGGCGCAACGAGCTGCACGTGCTCGACACGGAGACCGGCGAGCTCGAACGGTGGTCGGACGGGGAAGTGCCGCGCAACGCCCGGTGGTTCCTGCGGTGGGACGCCGGCGGTGACCGAGTATACTTCCACCGCGACGACGGTGGCGACGAGCAAAACGATGTCTACGCGCTCACCCGGGACGGCACCGTCGAGCCGGTCGTCGAGATGGACGGCCAGGTCGTGCTCAACGACGTGAGCGAGGACGGGGACACCCTGCTGGTAGGCTCCTCCCGGGACGGCCAGATGAACGTCTACCGGCACGACGTTCCGACCGGGGAGACGACGAAACTCACCGACTACGACCGGGCCGCCGCCGCGGCAACGATCGGCCCCGACGGCGAGCGGTTCGCCTTCGCGACGAACGAGACCGAGACCTTCGAGAACTACGACGCCTACGTCGCCGACATCGACGGCTCGAACGTCCGCAACTTGGAGATCGGCGAGGTCGGCGCCGAGGTCGGCCCGGCGGACTGGGGACCAGAGGGCGAGCGCCTGCTCGTTGAGGATAACACCGAGGGACTGAACCGGATTGGAGTCTACGACCTGCGCGAGGACGCTGTGCGGTGGCTCGGCGACGGCGAGCACGAGGAGTCGGCGGCAGCGTTCGGGCCCGACGGCGAGCGCGTGCTCGGGACCCGGACCCGCGAGGCCGAGACGGTCCCGATCGTCTACGATCTCGCGACCGGGGAAAGCCGAGAGTTCGACCTGCCAGATGGGGTCGCTGGATTCAGCCTCGGAGATCCGGTCCTCGCAGACGGTCGGGTGGTGTTGACCCACACGACGCCGACGACCCGCCCGGAACTCGTGGCCTACGACCTCGAGACCGACGAGACCGAGACGCTGATCGAGCCCGAGTACGGCCCGTTCTCGCCGGCACAGCTCGCCGATGCGGAATACTTCACCGTCGAATCCGACGGCGTGCCCGAGACCCCACAGCGGGCCGTCGGTCACGACCCCTACGAGGCCCGCGAGATCGGTGCGCTGCTGTACGATTCGGGCGAACGCCCCTCCCCGCTGATCGTCAACCCCCACGGCGGGCCACGGTCGCGGGACTCAAAACGGTTCGACCTGTACACGCAGGTGCTGATCGCTCGGGGCTTTTCTGTCCTGAAAGTCAACTACCGGGGTTCGACCGGCCGAGGTCGTGAGTTCGTCGAGACGCTGTACGACGACTGGGGCGGCGCCGAGCAGGGCGACATCGCGACCGCCGCCGAGCACGTCCTCGACGCTCGCGAGTGGCTCGACGAGGACCGAGTGGTCGTGTTCGGCGGCTCATACGGCGGGTACTCGGCGTACTGGCAGCTCGTCCAGTTCCCCGAGCTGTACGACGCCGGCGTCGCCTGGATTGGCCTGACCGACCTCGAGGAGATGTACGAGACGACGATGCCACACTTCCGGACCGAACTCATGGAAAAGTACCTCGGCGACCCCGAGGACAACGCCGACCTGTATCGCGAGCGCAGTCCCGTCGAGTACGCCGAAAACCTCGCGGCACCGCTGCTGGTGGTCCACGGCGTGAACGACCACCGGGTGCCAGTCGGGCAGGCGCGGCTGTTCCGCGACCGGCTCGAGGAGCTCGGCTACGAGGCTGGGGCGGAGTTCGAATACGAGGAACTCGGCGAAGAGGGTCACGCCTCCTCCGATCAGGAACAGAAGTTGCGGCTGTTCCGGCTGCTCGATGACTTCCTCGACCGGCGAATCGGAACCGAACCGGCGCTGGCGAGCGACGACTGACCGCCCTCGGCTCCCCCGGTCACCGATCGAGGACCGGTCGAGACGACGTTCTCTTTTACTTTCGCCGGGGATCGCGAAGGTTGTTGTCGGGGGGACTCCTCTCATCGGTATGCGATCGCCCCTCGAAATCACGGACGAGCAGTACTGGCTCCGGAGCCGAGACGTCAGCGAGTCGGCGCTGATCGGCGGCGACCAGTACTTCGAGACACACGGCGTGACGCCATCAGAGGAGGTCACGTCCGACGACCTGCCGCCGGCGGACAGCGAGCCGGTCCGGGAGCTCGACCGGGCGGCGCTGGATCGAGAGAAGACGATCGGGAAGTGGCAGGTAACGGGGGCAAGTGAGTACACGGCAGAGCTGTGGCCGGAGCTCGTCGAGGACGCCGCGGCGGGCACGATCTGGGCGGTCAAAGCGATGACCACCTTCGGGTACGAACAGCTCCCGATGTACGACGAGTACGTCCTGACGGTGTACACACCCAACTACTTCGAGACCGAGGATGTCTGGCGTGTCAGAGATCACCTCCGGACCGAGCACGGCGTCACCGGCGAGCTGTACTACAAACCCGATATCTACACCGCGGAGGGAATCGATGCCGACACCGCCGGAGAGTTCGGACTCGAGGCACCGGCCCGATACATCGGGTAACGACGGCACTGGAGTCGGCGGCGCGGAGGCAGGTTCCGCGGGCGATCCGAACGGACGGACGATCGAACGGCAGAACGGGTTCCCCACCCTCGACCGGTGAACCAACCGCGAGCGGGGGGTTGCCCACCGTCTGCGCTCTCGGCCGGCAGAGCGTTGAGGGGCGATCACGCCGGTTACTCGGGGGAATCGACGCCCGTAACGTCGAATCGTGCCCCGCCGTCGTCGCTGTCGGTAACCCGGATCTCCCAGCCGTGCGCGTCCGCGATCTGCGCGGCGATTCGCAACCCCAATCCGGTCCCGTCTCGCGCGGTTGAGTAGCCCCGCTCGAAGATATCGTCACGATCATCGACGGGAATCCCGACGCCGTCGTCTGCAACGTGAAGTACCGCGGGGGCAAGCCTCGCGGCTTCGCCGTCTTGACCGCACGTCCCAACCCGGGCCGTGCCGTCGCAGGCGAATGTAATTCCCCTCGACCTTTCCACGGTGGGTCGGCTGGAATTCACACCCGAACGCCCGATGCGTCCGTGAGGGTCGGCGGCTCCACCCCGCCCGACAACTCCCGTCGCACCACGCCGAAGACGTGGGTTTTGAGAGGAGTCGCATTTCCAAATCGTCTCAGTCAGCGTTGGATTACGGTCTGTAACCCGTCTTTATAGGTCTCTGACTGTACTAATTTGTCGGACTCGTGGTTTGGTTACTCTTTCGACGACCTTTACGCTCGGGGGCAAGTGGTTCGAGAATCAGAGATTCTCGTCATCACGGAAATCTCCGATTTCCGTCCGACCCCGAGGCACTCGGCCTGCCCCGCCTGTAGAACAAACTCCTGTATGACCCCGGGCGCTCAGCTGAAAACACGCGCTTGCCTCACCGCGGCCGTGAGCGTGACAGGCGGGATCAATGAATCCCTGGGATATATACTACTGCGGAGAGACATGTGAGTATCCGGTCATGAACCGAAGAAAATTCACCCTGTTACTTGCAACGAGCGCGACGGCGGCAGTCGCGGGATGCGGTGGTGGCGGCGGTGACTCCGACGCGGACACGAGCAGTCCCGAGGCCGTCGTCGAGTCGTACTACCGGGCCGCAAACGAGGTCGAGTCCGATACCAGCGCGGAGGAGGCGATCGAAACCATTCGCCCCTTCTTTTATGAGGGCTCACCGCTGTTTGAACTCATCAGGGCGTCTCTCGAAGAGGACGGCGTTCAGGAGACGCAAAACTTGGAGAACATAGAGACGACCGTCACCGACGAGAACCTCGGGACTGAGACGCTGATCGACGACCGGGGTCTCGAATCCAGTAGCCTTTCGGAGGACGAAATCGAAGCGATCGCCGAGGAAAACGCCCTCGTCGAAACCAGTGTCGAGTACGAAGACGCACAGGGTGGGACACAGGAACACCTCACGGCGACGACAGACGGGGACTGGCTGATCGTGTTTTAGTCGAGCGCGGATCCTGTCCACTCCGAAGAGCGTCTATTCGGGTCCAGGGACCACAATGCAATCGGCGTTCGCTGCCCGAATCCTCGCCGTGATTGACCCCAGTAGCGACGAACTAACCCAATCGGCCGCGCCGGCGGCAGTTCGGACTGTTTCGGTCGGAGGAAAACTCGTCGATGTCGAACGCCCCAACGAATTAGCGACGCTCGCGCACGCTCTGGGACCGCCCCGATCACAGGGACTCGAAGGTGACTCGCCTCCGAACCCGGCTCTTGGTTGCGAAGCCGACGAGCCTCAGCCGCCGACAACACTGCCGGTCGGACTGCTGGCGGGGCTGTCCCGACGCCGGGGCCGCGGGGGCTCCCAGCCGTCGTCCATTTCCTCCCAGTCGAAGGCGGGGACGAGGACATCGAACTCCGGAGCGACGGTGACCGACGCGACCAACTCGACCGCGCCGGTCTCGGGGTCGAAGACCGCGGGATCGGAAACCTGGAGCGCGGGATCGGCAGCCAGTCCCAGGGCGCGTGGGGGGATGTAGGTCAGGCCGGTCGCGTCGGCCAGGTACAGGCGCTCGCGACC
>PXQL01000099.1:8720-14373 GCA_003021335.1 Halobacteriales archaeon QH_10_67_13 | reverse complement strand
ATCATCAGGGAGAACCCCCGGCCGCCGCCGACCGGGGGTTCTCCCTGATGATCGGCGGCCCCGAACCCGCCTACGACCAGTTGACTCCAGCGTTCGACGCGATCGCGACCGGACCCGAGGGACACGCCCGCCTCGGGCCAAACGGCGCGGGACACTACGCGAAGATGATCCACAACGGCGTCGAGTACGCGCTGATGCAGGCCTACGGCGAGGGCTTCGAGCTGCTGTTCCGCGGCCGGTACGAGTACGACCTCGAGGAGGTCGCCCGGACCTGGAACGAGGGTGCGGTCGTGCGCTCGTGGCTGCTCGAGCTGTGTGCCGAGGCGTTCCGCGAGGAGGGCACCGATCTCGGCGACGTGGCCGATCACGTCGCCGGCGGCTCGACGGGAACCTGGACGGTCCAGGAGGCCCTCGAACAGGAGGTGCCGGTGCCGCTGATCCACGGCGCGCTCGCCGAGCGGTTCGCGAGCCGCGAGGAGCGGTTCTCCCGCCGGCTCGCCAACCGGCTCCGGTACGGGTTCGGCCGTCACGAGGTTCGGCGGGACTCGGATCGGGACCGAGATCGAGACTAATCCGCCGCGAGCAGCCGCGACCCTCGCCCGCTTCCCGCTGGTCGGGCACAATCGCTCGTTAGAGTCGTTCGCGGTCGATCTTCCTGTTGTCCCAGGAGACCCACCGACCCGGCTCGAGCCGGAACCACACCCACTCGCGGCCCTCATACAGCGCCTTCATGAACGCCGGCCGCTCGTTCCGGTCGAAATACTTCTGACACCACCGGCGTTCGAGCCTCTCTGGCTGATCGACCCGGCGAACCGTCCCCTCGGCGATCACCGCCCGGAGTTGGAAGTACGACTCGCCCTCGTCGACGGTCAGGGAGGCCTTCGGCGTGGCCTCAAGATGCCGGACCTTCGCGGTGTCTTCCGGCGTCGAGAAGGCGATTCCCCGATCCCGGTCGGTGACGTACCACAGCGGCACCACGTGTGGCAGCCCGTTCGAGTCGACCGTCGCCAGCCGCGCGATCGCGTTCGACTCGAGCAGCTCCCACCGCTCATCCTCGGTGAGCTCGATACCCATGCGCGTTGGTGCGCGCGAGCGCACAACAAGGTGAGGGTCGATGGCGCCCGGATCCGAGTCGTCCCCGCTCTCCGACGGGCGTGCACCCGATCCGAGCGATCAGATGTCGATCGCTGCCAGCTGCTCGTGGAGTTCGCCCTCAGCCGGCGGGCAGGTGATCGTGATCTCCTCGACGGCGAACTCCCAGTCGAGGTCGTACTCGAGCAGAAACTCGACGATCGCGCCGGTCTGTCCGTCGCTCCCGGTGCCGGCGAACCCGACGTGCGGGAACCACCGGCTGGGCTCGTAGTACGGCACCGGCGCCGGCTCCTCGAGTTCCCGGACGACCGCGGACTGGAGGGCGGCCAGTTCGGGCGATTTCGCAACGGGCAGCCAGACGACCCCCTGTGGGAACACGCCGACGCCGTCGGTGTGGACCGTCACCGGCGACCGGTCGTCGACCGCCCGCTCGACGGCACCCACGACCGGCGGGATCTCGACATCCTCGGGCAGCGCGTACAGCGTGAACTGCGGGAACGAGTTCGGGTACTCCTCGACGCCGAACGCTGCCACCAGCTCCTCGCGTATCGATTCGACCCTGCCGTCGTACGGCTCGGGCAGCGGACAGCCGACGATCGTTGACACGGCTCCGTTTGGCCGACTCGAACGAACGTGTTTTTCCCCGCGCCTCCGTGGCCAAGATCCTTTGATCGTCCTCGTGGGGAGCGTACCGCCGAACGCGAGACTGACGCGGACCTCACCCCCGAGAGTACCGGACGGTGTCGCGGCTGCTCCGGACCCGCGAGTTCCCGACCGAGCGCGCGGAGATCGAGACGGCAGCAAACGCCTACGGGCTCTGCCGTTCGGAGTGTGGGGCCGTCATCGACGCGGCCGACCGCGGGCTCCGCGTCAATGAGATAGACGGCGGGCTCGCCCCCGAGCCCCGATCGAGCGGGCCGTGGCGCGAAATCCATAACCGCCGCGCGGGCCGACACGTAGTATGGACTGTCAGGCGCTGTGTGCCCGACTCGACGAGGAGCTCCGAACGGCGGCCTACGCCGACGTCGACGCGAGCGCGAACGGGCTCCAGGTCGGGGCCGGCACGGGATCCGTCGACCGGGCGGCCTTCGCCGTCGACGCCGCCGCCGAGACGATCGCCCGGGCTCGCGACGCGGACGCGGACCTGCTGGTCGTCCACCACGGACTCTCGTGGGGCGGCTTCGACCGGGTGACCGGCCGGACCTACGACCGGATCGCGGCGCTGGTCGAGGCCGACATCGACCTGTATGTCTCGCATCTTCCCCTCGACGGCCATCCGGAGCTGGGCAACGCGGCCGGGGTGGCCGACCGGCTCGGGCTCGTCGACCGGCGGGCCTTCGGGACGATCGGCGAGGAACACGTCGGTCGGCAGGGACGGCTCGACGAACCGACCGACGTCGAGGGACTCCGCGAGCGCCTCGCGGGGCTCGACACCGGCGGGCGATCGATCCGAACCCTTTCCTTCGGTCCCGACCAGATCGGCCGCGTGGCCGTGCTCACCGGCAGCGGCGGCGACTGGCTCGAAGAGGCCGTCGCGGCCGGCGCCGACGCCTTCGTCACCGGCGAGGGCAAACAGAAGCTGTACCACCAAGCCCGCGAGGCCGGGATCCACGTCCTGCTGGCCGGCCACTACGCCACCGAGACCTTCGGCGTCCGCGCGCTCGCCGACCTCGTCGCTGGATGGGGGCCGGAGACGACCGTCATCGACTGTCCGACTGGGCTGTGACCCGCGAGCCCGCCGGGATCCGGCCGCGTGCCCTCTCTCCGGGCGAGTCCGGAAAGTATATGTCCCGGTGGGTAAATACGTATCTCTACATGATCCCGAACGGCTGTCGCCCCTACGCGACCGCGTTCGCCGGCAGCCGCGACGCCGCTCGACGGCCGCGACCGGGCCGTTAGGCCCGACTACTACTCTTTTACCGACGGTTCGCATCGCCCGCCACTCACTCGTCGTGACCGGGCATCGACTGATCCCCGACACGCGACAGAGACACCACATCACACCACATTACATGACACACGACCGCGTCGCGCTCGCCTTCTCGGGCGGGCTCGACACGACAGTTTGCGTCCCGCTGCTCGAAGAGGAGTACGACTACGACGAGGTCGTCGGCGTCACCGTCGACGTCGGCCAGCCGACCGCCGAGCTCGAAGAGGCCGCCGAGACCGCCGCGGCGCTGGGCATCGAACACCACGTTCTCGATGCAACCGCCGCCTTCGCCGAGCTGTGTTTCGACGCGGTGAACGCAAACGCCACCTACCAGGGCTACCCGCTCGGGACGGCGCTTGCTCGCCCGGTGATCGCCGAGGCGATCGCGGAGCTCGCCGCCGAGGAGGGCTACGACGCCCTCGCACACGGCTGTACCGGCAAGGGAAACGACCAGCTGCGCTTCGAGGCGGTCTGGCGCGCGAGTGACTTCGAGGTGATCGCGCCGGTCCGCGAGCTGGGGCTGACCCGCGACTGGGAGACGGAGTTCGCAGCCGACCGCGGGCTCCCCGTCGAGGGCGGGGACGGCGGGCGGTACAGCGTCGACTCGAACCTCTGGACCCGGTCGGTCGAGGGCTCCGAGCTCGAAGATCCCTCGACGATCCCCGAGGAGTCGATCTACGAGTGGACTCAAGCCCCCGGCGACGGCGCCGAACAGCTGACGGTCGCCTTCGAGGCCGGCCGGCCCGTCGCCGTCGACGGCGAGGAGCTCGACCCGGTCGCGCTGATCGAGCGGCTGAACGCCCGGGCCGGCGCGCACGGGGTCGGCCGGTCGGACATCATGGAAGACCGGATGCTCGGGCTCAAAGTCCGGGAAAACTACGAGCACCCGGCCGCGACGGTCCTGCTTGCCGCCCACGAGGCCCTCGAGGGGCTCGTGCTCACCCAGGAGGAGCGGTCGTTCAAACAGCAGGTCGACCAGCAGTGGGCCGAGACTGCCTACGAGGGGCTGATCGCCTCGCCGCTGGTCGAGGCTCTCGAGGGCTTTATCGACGCCACGAACGCCCGGGTGACCGGGACCGTTACCCTTCGGCTGGAGGGTGGGACCGTCCGGCCGGTCGCCCGCGAGAGCGAGGTTTCCGTCTACAGCGAGCGGGCGGCCTCCTTCGACGAGGCCGACGTCGCCGGCAACATCACACAGGCCGACGCGACCGGCGTCGCGAAGTACCACGGCTTCCAGTCCCGGCTGGCACAGGCCGCGATCGAACGGACGCAGCTGTCGACTGCCGAGACTGAGACGGACGAGGCGGGGACGGACGAAGAGACGACCCGGCGGCTGACACAGGGCGGATGACCGACGAGACGGCGGTGCGGCGCGACCGGTTCACCGGCGGCCCGGCACGGGCGTTTCTGTCCTCGCTCGCGGCCGACCGCCGGCTGTTCGGGGCCGACATCGCCGTCGACCGCGCCCACGTGGTGATGCTCGCCGAACGGGGAATCATCGCCGAGGACACCGCTGGCGCGATCCTCGAGGCGCTGGCCGAGATCGAGACCGCCGGTCACGACGCGCTCTCCGGCGGCGAGGACGTCCACGAGGCGATCGAAACCGCCGTGATCGACCGGGTCGGCCCGGAGGGCGGCCGGATGCACACCGCCCGCTCGCGCAACGACGAGGTCGCGACCTGCATCCGGTACCGGCTGCGCAAGGACCTCCTCGGGCTCTGTAAGCGGCTCTGTGAGGCTCGTGAGCGGCTGCTCGCGGTCGCCGCCGCCGAGTCCGAGACCGCTATGCCGGGCTACACCCACCGCCAGCCCGCTCAACCGACGACCGTCGCCCACTGGGCGCTGTCCTACGAGGCGGCGCTGGCCCGCGATACCGACCGGCTGGTCGACGCTTACGACCGGCTCGATCGCTCGCCGCTCGGCGCGGCGGCGTTCGCCGGCACACCCTTCCCGATCGACCGCGAGCGGACCGCCGAGCTGCTCGGGTTCGACGGGCTCGTGGAAAACGCCGCCGACGCCGTCTCGGCCCGGGATTTCCTGCTCGAGGTGGCCGCCGGGCTCGCGGCGACCGCAGTGACGGTCTCGGGGCTCGCGACCGACGCCGTCGAACTTGCCAGCGACGGGTTGATCGAACTCGACGACGACTACGCCTCGACCTCTTCGATCATGCCACAAAAAAAGAACCCGGACACGCTCGAGCTCGCCCGAGCCCGGGTCGGGGACGCTGGCGCCGCGGTCAACGCTGTGCTCACGACCCTTGCCGGGCTCCCGCGGGCGTACAACCGCGATCTCCAGCGGGTGACGACGCACTTCTGGGAGGCCATAGAGGAGACCGGCCCGGCCGTCGAGGTCGCCGTCGGTGCGGTCGCGACCGCCGACTGGCCCACAGACCGGCTCGCCGCGGCCGCCACAGAGGACTTCTCGACCGCGACCGGCGTCGCCGACCGGCTGGCGATGGCCGGACTTCCCTTCCGGACCGCCCACGAGATCGTCGCCGAGGCCGCCGCCGCGACCGAGGGCACGCCCGACGTCGCGACGATCCTCGACGCCGTCGCGGAGCACGACGTCGAGCCCGACGAGGAGGCGGTCGCGGCGGCCCTCTCCGCGGCCGGCAGCGTCGAGATGCGGGAT
>PXQL01000099.1:0-8714 GCA_003021335.1 Halobacteriales archaeon QH_10_67_13 | reverse complement strand
AGACTCGCCGCGAACCGCGAGGCGGCCACGACCAGACGGCGGCGGCTCGACGACGCGACGACTCGACTCGCGACGGAGGTCGATCGGTATGTCTGAGCGACTCCCGTCCCTGCGAGGGGACCTATCACTACACATTACATAACAAAAAAAGTCCGCGACAGAGCCGTTCTGAACCCGCTTAGACCGAAGTCCGTACTATAACTCAGATGGTACTTTCGAAGTGCTTAAGTGTAGTCCCGTCCGAGCGGGAGGTATGCCAGCTGACTGTATCGAGTGCGGCGCGGAGATCAGCCTGCACCACGAAGTAGAGACCGGAGAGATCGTCGACTGTGGCACCTGTGGGGCGGAACTCGAGGTCATCGGGGTTGACCCGATCCTCGTCGATACCGCCCCCGAACTCGAGGAGGACTGGGGAGAGTGAGCCACGCCTGGAATCGTCTCGAATCGGCCGGCTGCGACGGGTCGATCCGGCGATGAACGTCGGCGTACTGTACTCCCGGATCCGCCGGGACGAGAAGCTACTGCTCGGCGAGCTGCGCGAGCGGGGCCACGACGTGGAGAAAATCGACGTTCGCGAGCAGCGGTTCGGGCTTGCCGACGCACCGGCGGCCCTCGACGTCGACCTGCTGGTCGATCGGTGTCTGGCGACCAGCCGGAGCCTGTACGCGACCCGCTTTGCGGAGGCATACGGCGTGCCCGCGGTCAACGACGCCGGGACGGCCCGGGTGTGTGCGAACAAGGTCGAGACCAGCCTGGCCCTGGCCGCGGCGGGCGTGCCGACGCCGGCGACGGAGGTCGCCTTCACCGTCGAGAGCGCGCTCGCGGCCGTCGAGTCGTTCGGCTACCCGTGCGTGCTCAAGCCCGTCGTGGGTTCGTGGGGCCGGCTGATGGCGAAAATCGACTCCCGGACGGCCGCGGAGGCGATCTTCGAGCACAAGGCCACGCTCGGTCACTACGAGCACAAGGTGTTTTACCTGCAGGAGTACGTCGACAAGCCCGGCCGGGACATCCGCGTACTCGCGGCCGACGGCGAGCCGATCGCGGCGATGACCCGCAGCGGTGAGCACTGGCTCACCAACGCCGCACAGGGCGCAGAAACCACCGCCTTCGAGCTCGACGACCGGGCCCGCGAGTTGGTCCGGGCGGCGAGCGACGCCGTCGGCGGCTACACCGTCCACGAGCTCAACCACACCGTCGAGTTCAAGGCCCTGAACGAGGCGACCGATGTGGACGTGCCCGCCCGAGTGGTCGACTGGCTCGAAGCTCGCGCGGAGGTGGCGGCGTGAGCCCCGCGCCCGCGAGGACCGCGAGCGTGGTCGGCGCGAGCGGCTACGCCGGCGGTGAGCTCGTGCGGTTGCTCGCCGATCACCCCGAGTTCGAGCTCGTCCACGTGACCAGCCGCTCGGAGACCAATCGCACGGTCGGGCACGTCCACCCCAATCTCAGGGATCTCGACCTGCGCTTTACTGACCCCGGGGAACTCGAGCCCGTCGACGTGCTGTTCGCGGCGACGCCCCACGGCGTCTCGATGACCGAGATCGACCGCTACCGGGCGGCCGCGGAGACGGTCGTCGACCTGTCGGCGGATTTCCGGCTCTCGGAGCCGAGCGCCTACGACCGATACTACGACGGCCACGACCGCCCGGAGCTGCTCGGCGAGGCCGTCTACGCCCTGCCGGAACTACACCGCGAGGAACTGCCCGGCGCGGAGCTGATCGCGGTCGGCGGGTGCAACGCGACCGCGGCGATCCTCGCGCTCGCGCCCCTCGTCGAGGCCGGACTGACCGGCGAGCCGACGGTCGTCGACCTGAAGGTCGGCTCGAGCGAGGGCGGCACCGGCAGCGGCGCGGCCGGCTCTCACCCCGAACGCTCGGGGGTCGTCCGACCGTACGCCCCGACGGGCCACCGCCACGAGGCCGAACTCGCAGCCGAGCTCGGGGTCGAGGCGGCCCTTACCGTCCACGCCGTGGATATGACCCGCGGTGCGGCTGCGACCTGTCACGCCTTCTCGGAGGCCGCGGCGTCCGTCGAGCGCGGCGACCTCTGGGCGGCCTACCGGGAGCAATATGACGATGAGCCGTTCGTGGACGTGGTCGCCGGCGGCGGTGGACTCTACCGGTACCCCGAACCGAAGATCGTCGCCGGGACAAACCACGCCGAGGTCGGGTTCGCGGTCGGGGACGGACGGATCGTCGCCTTCGGCGCGATCGACAACCTGCTGAAGGGCGCGGCCGGCCAGGCCGTCCAGGCCGCGAACGTCGCCGTCGGGGTCGAGGAGACCGCCGGCCTCGATCGCCGGGGACTCCACCCCGTGGGGGCACCATGACCGGGGCGCCGGTCGTGGTAAAGGTCGGCGGCGCCCGGGCGGTCGACCAGGGCGGAACGCTGTCTTCGATCGCCGACCTCCTCACCGAGCGCGATGCCGTCGTTGTTCACGGCGGCTCGACGGCCGTCGACGAGACGCTCACCGAACTCGGGATCGAGCCCGAGTACGTCGAGACGCCCGAGGGGGTCGTCGGCCGGTTCACCGACGCTGAGACGATGGCGGTCTTCGAGATGGTCATGCCGGGCAGACTGAACACCGACGCCGTCGCCCGGCTCCGCACGGCGGGCGTCGACGCGGTCGGACTCTCCGGGCTGGACGGCGGACTCCTGTCGGGGCCGCGTAGCTCCGCGGTCCGGGTGCAGGACGGCGACCGCAAGCGGATCCGTCGGGGCGATCACTCCGGGCGGATCGAGTCGGTCAACGCCGACCTGCTCGAGGGGCTGCTCGCCGACGGCCACGTGCCGGTCATCTCGCCGCCGATGGCCGGACGCGACGACGGGGCTGTGGTGCCGGTCAACACCGACTCCGATCGGGCCGCGGCGGCGATCGCGGCCGCGCTCGGGGCCACGCTCGTCGTGCTCACCGACGTCCCGGGCGTGCTCGCAGACCCCGGCGATGAGGGAACGCTGATCGAACGCGTTGCGACGCCCGACGAGTGGGCGGAAGTTACCGCGGCTGCTGAGGGATTCATGCAACGGAAGATCATGGCACTTGAGGAGGCACTGACCGGCGGCGCCCGGCGAGCGATCGTCGCCGACGCGACCGCCGACCGTCCGGCTCGGGCCGCTCTATACGGTGGAGGCACCCACGTCCTGCCCGCGGCCGTCGGCGAACCTGCGCCCGAGTCGAACGCGGAGGCCGAGCGATGAGCGGCTTCGTCTTCTCGGAGAAGCCCATCGAGATCGTCTCCGGCGAGGGGCCGTACCTGTACGACGACGGCGGCCGGGAGTACCTCGACATGGGGGCGAGCTACGCCTGCGTGCCGCTGGGTCACGGCCACGAGGCCGTCGACCGGGCGGTCCGCGAGCAGCTGGACGAGCTCACCTTCGTCCAGGCCTCGTATCCTGTCGCCGCGCGGACGGCGCTGTACGACCTGCTCGCGGAGACCGCCCCCGGCGACGCCGAGAACGTCTGGCTGTGTAACTCCGGCGCGGAGGCAAACGAGGCCGCACTGAAGTTCGCCCGGGCGGCCACCGGCCGCTCGAAGATCGTCGCCACGATGCAGGGCTTTCACGGCCGGACGATGGGAGCGCTCGCGACCACCTGGAAGGACAAGTACAAGCGCCCTTACGAGCCGCTGATTGGCGACGTCGAGTTCGTTCCGTACAACGATCCGGCGGCGATGGCAGACGCCGTCGACGAGGAGACCGCGGCGGTGATCGTCGAGCCGATCCAGGGCGAGGGCGGGATCAATCCCGGCACGAGGGAGTTCCTCCAGACCGCGCGCGTCGAGACCGCGACGAGCGGCGCGGCGCTCGTGATGGACGAGGTCCAGACCGGCCTCGGCCGGACCGGCCGGCTGTGGGCCAGCGACCGGGTCGACGTCGTGCCCGACATGCTCACCGCCGCCAAGGGGCTGGGCAACGGTCTGCCAATCGGGGCGACGCTGTGTCGGGACTGGGTCGCCGAGGCCCACGGCTCCCACGGCTCGACGTTCAGCGGCGGCCCCGTCGTCTCGGCGGCGGCCGGTGCGACCGTCTCGACGCTGCTTGAGGCGGAGCCGCCGACCCGGGCCGCCGACATCGGAGCATATCTCCGGGATCGGCTGGCAGAACTCGAGAACGCTCGGGCGGTCCGGGGGGAGGGGCTGATGATCGGGATCGAAGTTGGCCGGGGCGCAAACGGGATTCTCCGCGAGCTCGCCCTGGAACACGGCCTGCTCGCGCTGCCGGCCGGCCGAACCGTTGTCCGGCTGCTCCCACCGTTGACGATCACTCGCGAACATGCCGATCAGGCCGTCGCTGCGCTCGCGGCGGTGATCGACGGATGACTCGTCCCCGCGAGCTGCTCGTCGAGCTCGTCGAGACCCCCTCGGTCAGCGGTGAGGAGGCCGCCTGTGCCGACCGGCTCGTCGAGTACTTCCGGGCCAACGGCCGGGAGGCCTGGCTCGACTCGGCCGGTAACGTTCGCGCCCCCGGGGACGACGAACTGCTGCTCACCTCCCATCTCGACACTGTCCCCGGAGAGATCCCGGTCCGGGTTGAGGACGGTACGCTGTGGGGACGGGGAAGCGTCGACGCGAAGGGTTCGCTGGCGGCGCTCGCTGTCGCCGCGGTCCGCTCGGGGGCGACTTTCGCTGGCGTCGTCGACGAGGAACGGCGCTCTCGGGGGGCCCGTCACCTGGTCGCGGACCGCCCGTCTCCCGGAGCGGTGATAAACGGCGAACCCTCCGGGTGGGACGGCCTGACGCTTGGCTACCGCGGGCTGCTCGCCGGAACCTACGTCGGAACCTCCGAATCCGGCCACAGCTCCCGCCCCGAGAACAACGCCATCCAGGACGCGTTCGCGTGGTGGACCCGCGTCGAGGCGGCCCTCGAGCGCGACGAGTGGCACTCGGCGTTCGAGCGGGTCACACCCAAGCCCGTCGCCGTCGAAGGGGGCCCGACCCCCGACGGGCTCTCGGTGGAGGCGACCGTCGACGTCGAGTTCCGGGTGCCCCCGGACCGAACGGCCGCCGACGTCAGGGAACTCGCCGACGGCTGTCTCGAGGCCGGCACGGTCAACTGGCAGGACGCCGTCGAGCCGGTGCTCAAGAGCCCGCGCACGCCGGTCGCCCGGGCCTTCCGCGCGGCGATCAGGGCCGCGGACGGCGAGCCCCGCATGCTACGAAAGACCGGCACGAGCGACATGAACGTCTACGCCGAGGCCTGGGGCTGTCCGATCGTCTCCTACGGCCCCGGCGACTCGGGACTGGATCACGCACCCGACGAGCGGCTCCCGCTCGCGGCCTTCGACCGGGCGGTCGGGGTACTCGAGACGGTCACGGAGCGACTGCTGTGAGCGACGCCCCGCGCGCGATCCTCGACATCGACGATCTCGCCCCCGGGGAGCTCGAGACGATCCTCGAGCTGGCTGCCGAGCTGAAAGCCGGCGACGGCGGGCCCAGCCTCGACCGAACCCTCGCGCTGTTGTTCGAACAGCCCTCGACTCGGACCCGGGTCTCCTTCGAGGCCGGGATCGGCCAGTTGGGCGGTCGCGCGGTCTTCCTTGGACCGGACCAGACCCAACTCGGCCGCGGCGAGCCGATCCGGGACACGGCTCGGGCGCTCTCGCAGTACGTCGATGTCGTCGCCGCCCGGGTCGGAGCTCACGCTGACCTCACGGAACTCGCCGAGTACGCCTCGGTCCCGGTGATCAACGCCCTGACCGACGCCGCACACCCCTGCCAGACGCTCGCGGACCTGCTGACGATCCGCGAGCGCCACGGCGAGGATGCCCGGGTCGCCTGGGTGGGCGACGGCAACAACGTCTGTCAGTCCCTCGCCGTGGGCGCGGCGATGACCGACCTGGAGCTGACGATCGCGACGCCGCCGGGCTACGAGATCGACCGCGATGTCTGCGACCGGGCCGCGGCGCTCGGCGGGGCTCCCGAAGAGACGACCGACCCGGCCGCGGCGGTCGCCGAGGCCGACGCTGTCTACACTGATGTCTGGGTGAGTATGAGCCAGTCCGTCGACCGCGAGAAAAAGCTCCGGGCCTTCGAGGGCTTTCAGGTTACCCGCGATCTCCTGGGCCGGCGGACGCTGCTTCACTGTCTGCCCGCTCACCGCGGCGAGGAGGTCACCGACGCTGCCCTCGAGGCGGAGACCAGCGCCGTCTGGCAGCAGGCCGAAAACCGGCTCCACGCGCAGAACGCCCTACTCGTCTGGCTCTTCGACCAGTATCAACGCTAAAAACGACTCCCGAACGATTATGCCGCTCACCGAACAATCCACCGGGAGAGCGATGCCTGCTCCGGCTCTCGTGGCGTACGTCGGCGACGAGCGCCGCGGGGTCGACCTGCTCGAGCTGTTCGAGTCCCGGCTCCACCGCTCGGTCCACGCGGCGGCGGCCGGGCCCAACGGTGCCGAGCGGGTTCTCGATGCGCCGGTTGATGCGGTCGTCTGCGGCCCAGAGCTGTCGCCCGCCGAGCTTCAGACGGTCGTCTTCGAGACCGCGGACCGCCGGCCGGGCACGCCGGTGTTTAACCTGACCGGCGAGCCGGTCGCGGCCCCCGAGCGGCTCGACATTCGTCAGTTCGACGCGGATACGCCCGCCGAGACGGCGGTCGAACGGCTGGCCGGCACCGTCGTCGACGGCGACGCCGAGCCCCGCACGCTCGGCCAGTACCTTGCGGTCGACGACGCCTGGCGTGTCGTCGACTGGGACCCGCGACTGGCGGCGTGGACGGGCGTCGACCCCGCCGAGGCGATCGGCGAGTCGCTGTGGACGGTGCTGCCGGCCGGCCGGGACGGCGAGCTCGCCGCCACCCACCGTGAGGCCGCCACGGCGGGCGAGCCAACTACGACCGAGGTGTTTCACGCCCCTACGGAGCGGTGGTTCAGCCTGCGGGTGGTCCCGCTCCGGGCCGGGGGACTCGAGTCGTATCTCCACGAGATTACCGAGTACCGCGAGCAGGCCTTCGGTGCCGACGGCCGGCTCGAACAGACCCTCGATCGCATCACGGACGCGTTTTTCGCCCTCGACACCGACGAGCGGTTCGTCTTTCTCAACAGCCGCGCCGAGTTCGTCCTCGACGTCGAGGAAGAGTCGGTGCTGGGTCGACAGTTTCCGGAGGTCTTTCCCGCCGCGACCGGGACGGATTTCTATGAGGCGTTCCGCGAGGCTCTCTCCTCTCGGGACCCGACGAGCTTCCGGGAGTACTACCGCCCGCTCGAACGCTGGTTCGAGGTCAACGCCTACCCCTCTGAGGACGGCCTGTCGGTGTTTCTCCGCGACGTCACCGAGCAGGTCGGGCTCCGACACCGGCTCGAACAGCTCCACGAGGTCACCCAGGAGCTGGTCGTCGCCGAATCCGACGACGCGATCGCCGCCGAGACGGTCCGCGCCGCGGCGGACGTGCTCGGGTACGACCGCGTGATCGTCTGGCGCCACGACCAACAGACCCAGCGGCTCGTTCCGATCGCTGTCGGTGCGGGAATCGAGGCCGACCCGACGACCAACGAGGACGCGGCGCCCGGCCCGGTCGCCCCCGGCACGGAGCCGATCTGGGGCGTCTACGAGGACGGCGAGTCCCAGCTCACGGGCTACGTTTCGGCGGCGGCGACCGCGGAGTACCGGCCCGACGCCGTCGCCTCGGAGCTGCTCGTCCCAATCGGGGAGTACGGCGTCCTCGCGGTCTACGACGAGCAACGCGACGCCTTCGACGAGCCCGACGCGGAGCTGTTTCGCGTCCTCGCCGGCGCGGCCGCCTCGGCGTTCGTCAGGGCCCGCCGCGAGCGCCAGCTGGCCCGGCGCAACGAACGCCTCGACGAGTTCGCGAGCGTCGTGAGCCACGACCTGCGCAACCCGATCAGCGTCGCGGCCGCCCACGTCGAGCTCGCCCGCGACGCCGACGATCCGACCCAACATCTTGATACGATCGACGAGGCGCTCTTTCGGATGGAGGAACTGATCGACGACCTGCTCGCCCGCGCCCGGGGCGACCGCGAGCTCGCCCGCGAGGAGCTCTCGCTTGCGGAAGCCGCCCGAGACGCCTGGGAGAGCGTCGACACCGCCGCGGCCAGCCTCACCGTCGACGACGCGCGTCTCAACGCCGATCCGGACCGGCTCCGGCAGCTGTTCGAGAACCTGTTTCGCAACGCCGTTGAACACGTCGGCGAGGACGTCGCGGTTCGGGTTGGCCCCCGCGAGAGCGGGTTCTACGTCGCCGACGACGGCCCTGGCATCCCTCCCGATCAGCGCGAGGAGGTCTTCGAGCAGGGTGTCACCTACTCCGAGTCCGGCACCGGCTTCGGCCTCGCGATCGTTGCGGACATCGTCGAGGGACACGGCTGGACGATCGAGGTCGCCGACGCCGCGACCGGCGGCGCCCGATTCGAGGTTACCGGGGTCCGATCGCTCGCTCCCGCCCGGTAGTTGTCGGACGGACAGCCCGACGAGCGGGATGAAACTGGACGTTCGTAAGATTATAGTTCCGAGGCCGCCTGCCCCCAATGATGACATATAAGAATCTCGATCGACGACTGGTCAACGCGCTGTTGGGCGACGGGCGCGCCAGCCTCAGGAACCTCGCCGAACAGCTCGAGGTCTCTGTCACGACCGTCTCGAATCACCTCTCGGAGCTCGAGGAGTCGGAGGTCGACGTCGGGTTCCGCCTCCAGGGGCCGACCGGCGACGGCGACACCACGGGGGTGCTCGCGCTCGCGGACCGGGTCACCGGCGAGTA
>PXQL01000098.1 GCA_003021335.1 Halobacteriales archaeon QH_10_67_13 | reverse complement strand
TCGGCGGTGTGGATGGTCATCAGCGTCTTTTTGCCCTCGCGAATGTCGTTGCCCGACTCCTTGCCGAACTCGCCGGTCCGATCGAGCGTGTGCTCGACGTCGAGGATGTCGTCGCCGATCTGGAACGCGATCGATACGTCCTCGGCGTACCGGGCCAGGGTGGTCTCGACGGCCTCGGGCTGGTCGGTGACGATCGCCGCCAGCCGGGCGACGATCCGGGCGAGACAGCCGGTCTTACAGGCGCACATCTCGTAGTAGTGGTCCTCGTCGACGGTGATCGCCCTCTGGTTGTGCCAGTAGATGTCCATCCCCTGGCCGAGGTGGGTCCGGTTGAGTTCGTGGGTCAACATCTCGTAGGCGGCGATTCGCTGTTCGGGATCCAGGTCGGCCTCGTTGCGGTCGATGATCTTCAGCGGGATGAAATACATCGCGTTCCCGGCGTTAAGCGCGATATCGGTCCCGTACGCGCGGTGAAGCGCGGTCTCGCCGCGGCGCATCGTGGCCTTGTCCTCGACGTCGTCAACGATGATCGTGCCGTTGTGGAGAATCTCCGGGATCGCGGCGTACTGGACGTACTCGGCGGGCTCCTCGCCCAGGGCGTCGACCATCACGAGAAACAGAATTGCCCGCCAGCGCTTTCCCCCGCGGTCGAGCAGCCCCCAGATTGGGTCGGACAGCGCCCGCTGGATCGCCTCTGGATGGTACTCGTAGGTCGGCGCTCCGAACATCTCCGCGAGGTATTCGGGCTCGATCGACCGCGGCAGGATCTCCTCGATCGCCGCGTCGACATCCGGGCGCCACTCCGCGAGCACGTCCAACATACCAGGGCAGTCGGTAGGCGCGAGTATAAAACTACCACAATGACCGGACATCCGGTCGCGGGCTCAGCTCGCGGTGCTGACGATCCGGACAACGTCGCCCTCGCCGAGCTCGTGGTCCTCGCCGATCTCGCGACCGGTCCGGGCGTCGACCGCCGAGAGGTAGCCGTCCCCGATCTCCGAGTGGATTGCGTAGGCGAGATCCACCGGCGTGGCACCGGCTGAGAGCAGCTCGGCGTCGGGCAGCATCCGACCGTCGCCGTCAGTCCAGGCGGTCGCGTCCCGAACCGGATACACTGTTATCCGGTCGAGCACGTTATAAACTACGGCGTCGATCGCCCGCTGGACGCCGGTCCCTCCCCACCGGTCGAGCAGCTCTCCGATTCTGGCCAGCCCGGCCCGCTGGTCGTCGCTCACCTCGCCGACCTCGACGGTCGCGTCGCCGGGATCGTACTCGATATGCCCGGCCTCGGCGCCCCGGCGCAGGGCGAGCTCGCTCTCGGCGGAGGCCGGGACGACGATATCGGCGGCCTCCCATAACCGTTGGATGTCGGCCTCGTCGGCGGCGTCGATCTTGTTCGCGACGACGACGATCGGCTTGGTCCGCTCGCGGAGGGCCGTCGCAAGGGCCCGCCGGTTCTTGTCGGTCCAAGCGGCGGGATCGTCGGGGTAAGACAGCTCGCGGAGGATCCGCGCGACGTCGCCCGGGGTGGCCCCGACGCCGGTGAGAAGCTCCGTGAGGGCCTCGTCGATCGCAAACTCCGGCGAGCGGGCGCCCCGCACCAGCGACTCCCAGTTGCGTTCGAGTATCGAGGCCAGCCACCGGTCCATCTCAGTCTCGATGAACTGCAGGTCCTCAAGGGGATCATGTTCGCCGACGCCGACGGGCTCGCCCTCTGCGTCGGTCGCGCCGGCGGCGTCGACCACGTGGAGGATCGCGTCCGCGTCGGTGAGCTCGTCGAGAAACTGGTTGCCCAGCCCGCGCCCTTCGTGGGCGCCTGGCACCAGTCCCGCGACATCGATCAGCTCGATCGGGACGTACCGCGTGCCGTCGTGGCAGTTCTCGCTGTCACACCGCCGGTCGCGGGCGAGACACGGACATTCGGTGCGCGCGTAGCTGACCCCGCGGTTCGGCTCGATTGTCGTGAACGGGTAGTTCGCGACCTCGGGATCGGCCGTCGTCGCCGCGGCGTAAAACGTCGACTTGCCGGCGTTTGGCTTGCCCGCCAGCGCGACCGAGATCATAATTTAAGCTCGCTTGGAAGCCCAATGTAGCTTTGGCTTTGGAGCCCGGCGCCCCCGTCAGTCCTCGGACCCGCGCGGTCGGATCGCCGGGGTCGGGCTCTGCTCGCTCTCGACGGAGCCGGACTCGGCACGGTCCTCGGTCGGCTCGTTGGTGGTGTCGGTGCCGGCCGACCGGTCGTCAAAGACCGGCGTCGAGACCATCGTCGTCTCCTCGCTGGCCCGAATCGCCCCCTCGACAGTCGCGTCCTGATGAACCTCGACGTACTCGCCCGAGAGGTCGCCGCGGACAACGGCTCCCGGGCCGATCCGAACGGTCCCCTCGCGGGTCGTGACGTTGCCGGTGACCTGCGTGTTCGCGCCGACCGTGACTCCGTCGACGGCCCGGAGGCTGCCGAAGATCTCGTTGTCCCGGCCCACCGAGAGCGACGCCGCCCGAAGGTTGCCGTGGAGCCGGCAGTCGTCGCCGATCCGAGCCGGGGTTGAGACCTCCCAGGCATCGTCGCTCACCCGGGCGTTCCGGGGAATCAACACCGGCTCGACGCTCTCGGCGGCGAACGTCGCCGCAAGCTCCTCGGCGGCCTCGCGCTCGCCGACCCGCAGGAGATGCGAGAGGTAGACAAACAGGTAGACGATCGTCGGCATCGGGTTCCGGATCACGATCCACCCGTTGGCGTCGAACCCCTCCTCGATCTCGACCTCGTCGCCGATGTCAAGATCGCCCGCGACCCGGAGCTCGCCGCCGATCTCGACCCGCTCGCCGATGTATGCGTCCTCGCCGACGAGCACGTTGTCGGTGACCGAGCACCACATATCCAGCCGGCAGTCGCCCTCGGCCTCGATATGTCCGCCGAAAGAGGCCCGCTCGCCCGCGATCACGTTCTGTCCCCGCACTCCGAACCCGACGGTGCTCTGGCTGCCGACGATCACGTCGCCGTCGGTCACGAGGTCGTGTTCCTCGACGTGGGTGCCGTCGGGAACGACCAACTCGTCGAGCGGGTTCGAGCGCGGCGTCGGCACAACCTACGAGCGGTGTCCCTGCGTATTAAATCCTCACGACGCGTCTGACGCCCGTCGGACGCCGCTCGTCGCCGCTCGCGAGGCCCCGCCGACAACTGTTATGCACCCGCTCGGCCTCAGTAGACGTCTGACAGACGCTGACACGGACCTACTCGTGCGAGCCTGCGACAACCGGATCGGCACTGCTTCCTCGAACGGCGAGGCGTACGGCTACTGGGTGTTCGTACTCGGGCTGATCGCGGGAGCGGTCGGTATCGGGCTGGTGTTGATCAGCGACGCGGCCTCAAGGGAGCGAGGCGCCGGTGTCGTCCTGGGGGCAGTCTCGCTGGTTTTGCCGTTGGTCGGCCCGACAATCTGACTCCCGATCCGGCAGTCGGCGAGCTATGTGTCGTATTTCGGCGCCGCGGTGTGTCTGCCCGCCGCGGCCTTCGAAATCGACGAGGACGAAGCCAGCGAGTACCGCTGGCGCCCGCGCCACCGCAACGGCAATATCATCGCCGACTTCGGGCAGGGCTACGCCGACCGTCGCGGCGCAATCGAGGGAATCCACGGCGTCAAGCACAATACGCCGGGGGCCGAGCGAATCGCGGCCCGAGTCGTGAGATTGATTCCCAAAAACACAAATACCATGCCACACAACACCATGCATATGAACCCGTGGGCGCTGGTCGGTGCCTACCTCCTTGGATTCCTGGCGTTTCAGGCGTACCTGTACAGCGACCGATCGCTTCCCGTCGGTGCCGGAGCGGCCACAGCGGGAAGCGGCGTTGAGCCCGGGCTAGTCTCCGAGGACGCCGAGCACACCCGGTGTGAGGCGTGTGGCACGCTCAACCGCTCCGACGCCGCGTTCACTCGCTCACGGCTTCGCCGTTCGCTTCGTTGAGGGTGGGGCTTCCGCGTTGACTCTCACCCGGCATCGCGGGTTTCGATCGGCTCGTCAATGACGGGCTGTTGCGAGATCGGTTGTAGATAAGAAGCGGTCCGCTCGGGAGCGGGAAGACGACCGTCTGTTCGCAGTTCATCATAGCAGGCGCTCGCAACGAGGAGGATTAGCTGTACGTGAGCCATACACGAGACCGAATCCGAACTGGCCGCAGATATAGAGGAATACCAGTTCGGGAGCGATCCGAGAGACCCGGACACGCTCGATCGGATCGATCTCGATTCGACAGAGGTGACTGAACTCCCGGAGTTTCTCGATCGGGAGTGATCAAACGCCTGGGAGAGTCTACAGGCGGAGCAGGCCGAGCGCCTCGGGGTCCTCCGGAACCCTTCGAGTTCCGTGATCAGAAGAGACGAACTCTCTCGAACGACCTGACCTCGAGGCGGTTCACAGGGAGAGTCGGTCGTGACCGGTCTCGCCGGGACAGGTCGGATCGCGGTCGCTGTACCCCTGGCGGCCGATCGCGCCGGCCCCGAGGGTTCCGTAGACGGCCTGGCGGGCTTCCTCGGCGGAGGCAAACTCCTGCTCGGGAAGGCAGGCGAGTACGTCGGCGATCGTCTCGGTGCCGTTTGCCAGCGTGAGTTCCGTCTCGCCGCACTCGGCGACGAGCTGCTCGCTTGTCGCCGGGAAGGTACACGCGTCGAACGATCCGATCTCCTCGACGTTCATACACGATCGTGAGACGCCCAGGGACATAACTATCACGGTCGATCATCAGAGATCCATCGGAGCGCTCAAGCCGGCCCGGGCGCAGAGATTCGTATGGTAGTTGCGGACCTGCACGTGCACACGACCAACTCGGACGGCCAGCTCACCCTGCCGGAGCTCCCGGCCGCCGCGGAGCGGGCTGGCGTTGAGACCGTGGCGGTGACCGACCACGATCGGCTGCACCCGGAGCTGTCGGGTCCGGTAACGACGCACGAGGGGCTGACGATCGTCCACGGGATCGAACTCCGCGTCGAGACGGCGACCCAGCGGGTGGATCTGCTCGGGTACGGCGTCGAGCGAACCGAGGAACTCACGGCGCTCATCGATCGACTCCAGACCGACCGGATCGATCGGGCCCGTCGGATCGTCGAGCGGGTCGAGGACCGACTCGACGTCGAACTCGCCGTCGAGTACGAGCCCGGCGTGGGCCGCCCGCACATCGCCCGGGCGATCGCCGAGAGCTCGGCCCCGTACGACTACCGGGGGGCGTTCGACGAGCTGATCGGCGACGACGGCCCCTGCTACGTCCCCCGGGAGATCCCCTCCGTTTCGGCCGGGCGGGAGCGGCTGGCAGACGCCTGTGCACTCGTCGGGCTCGCACACCCGCTCCGGTACGACGATCCGGCGAGTGCACTGGAGCTGACCGCCGACCTCGACGCCGTCGAGCGACACTACCCGTACGGCCGATCGGTCGACCCCGCGCCCGTCGAGCGAGCGATCGAGCGACACGACCTGCTTGCGACTGGCGGGAGCGACGCCCACGACGATCAGCTCGGGCGAGCCGGACTGACCGCCGAGCAGTTCGGGCCGGTCCGGGCACGCCTGTGACTGTTCGAGTGTGACGACTTCGGGAGTCGCAGGGTTCAATGCGAGCGGCGCTAATGAATTTGTATGGAGTGTCACTACTGCGAGGCAGAGGCGGATGTCGTCGTCGAGAAGTCGGGGATCCGTGTCGGCGTCTGCGAGCGACACTTCCGCGAACAGATGGAGCAGCTCGCGGACGACGAGACCAGCGAGCGACTCCGCGAGCAGCTCGACATCGACCGCGCGGAGTGAACCGCGGACCGGATTCGTACTCGCCGGGTCCCTACCGAAACGAAGTTTGATTACTCGCCGCGGTCAAGTATTTGCGGGTAGCTACTGATGAACATCGCCGACATCGCAACCAACGAGTACGTCGAGGTCGATGCCGAGACCCGGCTCGGCAAGATCAGGTCGCTGTTTGAGCAGAGGAATCCAAAGGGCCTGGTCGTCGTCGAGGACGGCGAGTACGCCGGCGTGATCACCCAGACCCAACTACTTCAATCCCACGTCAAAGACGACGCTAAGGCCGCCGGCCTGACCCGGACTGCCCCGCGGGTCGAGCGGACCGCGGACGTCCGCGAGGTGGCCCGGCTGCTGGTCGAGGGTGGGGTAAAGATCGCCCCGGTCTTCGAGGCCGACCGCCTGTGGGGGATCGTCACCGCCAACGCGATCCTCAAGGCGGTTCTCGAGAACCTAGACGCGATCGACGTGAGCGATATCCTCACCGCGGAGGTGGTGACCGTCGGGACCGACACCAACGTCGGCCGGGCAATCAGCCTCCTGCGGGAGAACGGCATCTCCCGGCTCCCGGTCGTCGACGAACAGAACAGCTTGGTCGGGATCGTCACCACCTACGACATCGTCGACATCGTGGTCCGCCGGATGGACAAGCCGACGCAGGGAGACCGGTCGGGCGACACCGATCGGGTGCTGGACATGCCGGTGTACGACGTGATGAGCAGCCCTGTCGAGACGGTCCCGGCGACGGCAACAGTCCGGACCGCCGTCGAGACGATGCTCGAAAACGACTACGGCGGCGTGGTTATCACGCCGGAGGGTGAGGACCGACGGGTGGTCGGCGTGGTGACAAAAACCGACGTGTTGCGGGCGCTCAGCTACACTGAGCGCGAGCAGATGGACGTCCAGGTGACGAACGTCTCGCTGCTTGGCTCGCTCACTCGGGAGACGATCCGCGAGGAAATCGCCGGCGTCGCCGAGAAATACCAGAAGATGCGTGTTCGACACGCCCACGTCCGATTCCACGAGCACAAAGAGCGGCTCCGCGGGACGCCGCTGATCCAGTGTCAGATCCGGCTGCGCACGACCCAGGGACAGGTCGCCGGCACCGGCGAGGGCTACGGCGCGAGCCAGGCCTTCCGAGTCGCGATGGACAAACTCGAGCGTCGGGTTCTCGAGGCCAAGGGGATCCGGGCCGACGAGGAGTACCGCGGCCAGCTGCTCCGAAAACTCGGCGAGCTGTAGTTCCTACTCTAAAGCCCCCCGAGCTTGCCTCGCCTCCCGTTCGAGGAGATGTGACCGCGCGTCGGCGTACTCGGCGGCGGCTGCGAGCCGCCGCTCGATCGCCGCGTCGTCCGGTCTCTCGTCGTCGGGCATGGCGTCTGTCCGGGCGGGGCGGGCTTCGAGGGTCAGCTTCTGGATCTCGACGCGGCGCAGCGGGTAGATCGTCTTGGCGTCGTTGTAGATCGCAGAGGAGAGTCGCCCCTCGACGACGCTATCGACGAGATCCGCAAACGTGCGGTCCTCGGCGGCGGCCTCGACGCGGTCGATCATCGTCCGCCGGATCGCCTGCTCTTGACTCTGGTCGGCGGACTTGGTCGTGAGCGCGACCGGCTGGATCTGCACGCGGTACCGGTCGGTGGTCGTGACGGTCACGTACGCCTGGACCTTCGAAGAGCCCCGCCGGACGAGACTGCGCACGTAATCACGGGTCAGCTCGTGGCGGATGAACTCGGTGTATGCCGTGTCGGTCGCGACCTCCGTGATCCGGAAGGTGAGTTTCGTGTTGTTCTCCGAGGGGTCGTCGCGCAGCTCGCCAAGCGTCGTCTCGAGGGTCCGGCCGAGGACCTTTTCGGACTCGTCGGCCATCGTCTCCCCGAGGTGGGCGCGATCGAACTGTTCGGGTGCCTGTACGTCGTACCACGTCTTCTCCCGTTTCTGCCGGGAGACTGATCTGTCGCTCATGTATCGTCTGTCGTCGTATCGGTGTTGGTCGTCGTGTCGGTGCGGGCTTGCGGGTCGTCGGCGAGCAGTCGTGCGCCGGCCCGGAGGTTGCGGACGTAGTCGTCGGCGGTCGTCGCGAGGCTGCCGGTCGTCTCGCGGGTGATCTCGGTCACGACCGCGCCATCGACTGCCCGCGTGTCAACGTCGTCGGTGTTGTCCGGACGGACCGCGGCGGCCAGGGCGGCCGCACGCGAGTGGGGCGTCTTGATGCGGGCGGTTCGTCGCTCGGCCATCTCAGGCCACCTCCTGGAGCCCCGCGACGAGCTCCTCAGCGGCGCCCGGATCGTCGAGTCGGACGCGGTCGGGCGTGCCGGCCGCGCCGTCGATCGATTGCGTCGCCGCTGCGAGGTCCGGTCCGCTCTTCGGAGGCGTCGCGGCCGTCGCCGTCGATTCGTCGAGCACGGCGACGACCGGCTCCGGGGATCGGTACTCCCGGAGGAGTCGGGTCGTCGGCGCGAGCGGCGCCGAGGTTTCGAGCTCGGCGACGACGAGGCCGTCGTACCGGGACAGCTCGGCGGTCCGAACCGCCTCGTGAACGGCTCTGGCGGCGGTCCGCCAGGCCTCGATGATCCGTTCCCGGTCGGAATAGCCGAGCGCGAGCCCGGCCGCCAGCCCCGGGGACGGCTCCGCGAGCGCGTCGAGGGCATCGGCGAGGCCGGCGACGGTCCCGAGCGGGCCGCCCGACCGTGGGGAGAGGAACCGCTCGATTGCCTCGGCGGCGGTCGGCGTCTCGGCCTCCTCTGCGACGGTCAGGGCCACGAGCGAGGCGACGGTCTCGCCGCCAGCCGTCGAGTCCTCGGCCGGCTCGTCGGCGTCGGCGTGCAGCTCCGCCGCTCGCTCCGGGCGCCCCGAGAAGAAGGCGTGGACGAGCGTCGAGTGAGCGAGCCCGTCAGCCGGCGATACCGGCGGCGTCCCGACCCCGGGCCGGGACTCGCCGAGAGACGGCCCGCTCTCCTCGCCCGGAGCGACGACCGTCCCCTCGGGGGTTTCGCCGGCGGCGATCATCCCGGCGGCCGCGAGGACTGGATCGGACTCGCCGAGCGTCTCGGCGATCGCCGCGGCGCGCCGGCTGACCGGTCCCGCGCCGTCGAGTGCGATCGCGGGCTCGCCGGCGGCGTGGCCGAGGCCGACGGTCAGATCGGCGTCGGTCGCTCGTTCGGCCGTCGAGGGCGGGGCGATCGAGAGCTGGTAGGGCGTGCCGGCGGCCGCGAGTCCCCGGGCGAGCAGCGCGGCCGCTCCGACGGCGTCGCCGGTCGGGGCCGCCGCGAGGCGGACGAAGCCCGCCTCGCGGAGCCGTGCGGCGACGTTCGGGGAAGTGTCGGTCTCGGAGCGGCCGGCGGTCGCCATCCTACACCAGGTCCCGGGCGTCGCTGACGCTGTAGGAGAACTCCGCGTCGATCTCGTCGCCGCGGTAGTATTCGATCAGGCGGCGGATCTTTGACTCGGTGTTTTGCAGCGCGCGCTTGTTCTGGTAGTCCGTGGGGTGCTCCTCGAGGTGATCGTGGAGCCGGACCGCCCGGGCCATCAGGTTGCGCAAGTCCTCGGGGATGTCCGAGTCGGCGTCGTGCTCCTCGAGGATCTCGGTGACCTTCTTGTCGGTCGCGAGTTTTACGTCCGGGATCGGCGTCCCGCCGACACCCTCGTCGCGGAGCTTCAACCCAATCTGGCTGGGGTCGTGGCCCTGCTCTGCTAGTTCGACGACGCGCTGTTCGATCGCCTCGGCGTCGACATCGCTCCACTCCGGTGGGTCGTCTGCCGCCGGGCGGTCCGAGCCGGACGAGCCGCGGCGACCTGAGTGCATTCGTGTCATCGTGTGATCTGGTTGGAACCGTACGGACCGCTCGGTGATCGGCGTCCGGGCGGACGCCACCGCGCTCTCGCGCGACACCACCGCAATCCCGAGCCGCCAATCGGCGGCGTTGTCAGAGTTGCGGCCGTGCGTTCCCACTCAAATATCGGCCGATCGGCTATTAACCGTTTCCCTTCCGGACACCCGCGCTCAGCCCAATCCGCGACTGGTCTACCGACCGACACAGTCAGATTGGGTCTGCCTGCGAGGTTATTCTCTCGGTAGGGAGAGACCACCCGACCGAGACGATCGCGGAGACCATCGACGGAAAGACAAGCGCCCTCGTGACACCGAAACGCCCGAACACTGAGCTGTTTTCTGGCTCGGCCTCCGCGCGGTCCGGTCCGATCCGATACCTGACCGCCGTTGTGTTATCGATTCGGTATTCACCTGCGCGAAGTCATGCGTTTTCACCGCCGCGGCCTCCCCGGGTTCGGGCGGTTCCGATGGATTTAACCGACGGAACAGGGAATTGTGTAATGTGGGCTCGTAGATCAGTGGTAGATCACTCCCTTGGCATGGGAGAGGCCCCGGGTTCAAATCCCGGCGAGTCCACTCCGTTTCAATATTTTACTATTCGGGTCGCACCGCAGCAAAACGGTTGTGGATGGGTCTATGAGATACCACGGCCATGAGTTGCCAATTATAAATAGCCGAAGCAACAGGTAACAAAGAATTTAGAGAGAAAATCTGTTTAGCTTCAACGGCGGAATCTAACAGATACACTCATGAGGAACCTGGCTTCCGTCGACGAGATGGTGGTGTATTTCTTGTGCAAGGCTCTGCATTGCCTCTGCCTGTGACTCTGTCGCGATACTGAGTCGGTAGTACGTTCTGGTCCGGTTTTGATTCCACAACTCGGCCAGATTGTCAGCAAACGAGTCATCATAGAGCCCGACTTCGGCCCCGCGCTGATAGAGCCGGCGGTGACTACTGATAACTTCAGACTCAGATATCGCATCGTCGTGAATAAGCCGGAACTGAACCGTTCGCTCGATAGCGACGAACGACGACTCGATGACAACCGTGTAGTATCCGTCGTCTAAGAGACAAGACGCAGCAGCGAGGAGCCGACACGCCCGACGTAACTGTATGAGTTCTGCGTCATCAATATCAAGCCCTTCCTCGACGTTCCGCGGTGCTTGCTCGAAACTGCGCTCGGCGGCTTCCAGCGCGTCGACGACCGAACTATTCTCCATTTGCGTACACCTCCGCGCGAATATCGGACAACTGATTCGATCCGATTAATATCAGTCCCTCGTCGAACTGCTGTCGAAGACGGTTGCCAATTCGCTTCGCGCTCCCGGTCGTTTCTACGAGCGCCTCGAACGTATAGCGGTTACCGTCGAACTTCGTCTCCTGGAGAGTGCTCACGACCGACTGGACCGCTCTGCGAGCCTGTGTTTTGTCGTTTTCAACGAAAACGAGAAGATCGATATCGCTCGCGCGATCAGCTGTCCCTCGCGCGACGCTGCCAAAGAGCAGAACACCGACAAGTTGGTCAATTTCTGCCTGGACTCTGTCTGTGAAGGCTCGGATGGGCTTGTGAAAGTCAGACTGGGGGACAGACAGGGTTGGATCGGGTTTTGTAAGTCGATCGCGGTGGATACTCACATACTGCTTACGACCTTCTTTCCGGGTCTGGACAGTACCGAGTTCTCTAAGCAATTTCACTGCCTTCGAAACTGTTGCCTGATTTCCGTCAACCATCTTGGCAAGCTGCCCGATAGTGAACTCGTTGTATGGCTCTTCAATCAGGCGGGACAGAACATCCTGCATTGCCTGATATCGAAAGACGCGCTCATTTGGGAAGGGATACTCCAGAGCAAGCGTAGTCGTCTCTTTCGTATTGGGCATACTATTCCTATTAGGAATCTATTAGTATAAAACTGAGCCTCAACTCCACCGAGAATCCCGAAAACAGTCGGGCGAACGTCACCGACGCCACAGCCGGTCGCCGAGCTTTTTTACGCTCGCCCGAGTACGTGACAATGTGCACTCACAGATGGTCCCCGAGCGGCGCCACCCCCGAGCCGACGCGGAGCGGCCGCGCCGACGGCCCTCGGCGCTTCGGGGGAACGAGCGATCGGCCCCATCTAACACCCCTCAGAGGTGAGTCGATGACGGACATGCTCCCCGCGGTCGGCCGGCTGACGGCCGCGCTTGCGCTGGTCGGGCTCAACGGGTTTTTTGTGGCCTCGGAGTTCGCGTTCGTCCGGGTACGCTCGACGGCCGTCGACCAGCTGGTCGCCGAGGGCGCGGCCGGCGCGGAGACGCTGCGGGGCGTCCTCGATCGGCTCGACGATTACCTGGCGGCCACCCAGCTCGGAATCACGATCGCCTCGCTCGCCCTGGGGTGGGTCGGTGAGCCTGCCGTCGCGGCGCTGCTCGAACCGGTGTTAGGACAGTTCCTGCCGGAGGGGAGCGTCCACGCGATCGCGGTCGCGGTCGGGTTCGGCGTGATCACGTTCCTCCACGTGGTCTACGGCGAGTTGGCCCCGAAGACCCTCTCAATCGCCTCGCCCGAGCGGATCGCGATCCTGGTCGCGCCGCCGATGAAGCTGTTTTACTACCTATTCATGCCGGCCTTGGTCTTTTTCAACGGCACCGCGAACAAGTCGACCAGCCTGTTCGGGGTCCCGCCGGCCTCCGAAACCGACGAGACCCTCTCGGAGGAGGAGCTTCGCCGATCGCTGTCGACGGCCCACGAGCACGGGAAGGTCGACGCCGACGAGGCGACGATGATCGAGCAGGTGTTCGAGCTCGACGATCGGACCGCGCGGGAAATCATGATTCCGCGCCCAGACGTGGCGCTCGTCACCGCCGACACCCCGCTCGCGGAGCTGCGCGAGGATGTCGCCGAGACCGGCCACACCCGGTACCCGGTCGTCGACGCCTCGACGGGCGAGCAGCCGGTCGGGTACCTCGACGTGAAGGATATTCTCCGGGTGAGCGAGGAGGGCTCGGAGGCGGTCACCGCGGGCGACCTGGCCCGCGAGGCGCCGGTGGTGCCCGAGTCGATGGCCGCCGACGCGCTGTTCGAGGAGCTGCGCGGCGCGGAGCGACAGATGGCGATCGTCATCGACGAGTGGGGCACCCTCGAAGGGATCGCGACCGTCGAGGACGTCGTCGAGGTGGTCGTCGGCGACATCCGCGACGAGTACGACGACGCCACCGCCGAGCCGAGCATCGAACCCGACGGGGACGGCTACGCCGCCGACGGCGCGGTCCCGATCTCGACGGTCAACGAGGCGCTCGGACTCGATCTCGCCGCCGGCGCGTACGGCACGCTCGGCGGGCTCGTCCTCGACCGGATCGGCCGGACACCCGAACCCGACGACGAGATCACCGTCGAGGGCTACCGCTTTACCGTGACCGCCGTCGACGACAACCGAATCGAGCGGATCGCAATCGACGACGCGTCCCGGGCCGCCGACGGTGCCGGCGACGGGACCGACCGCGAGAACTGACCAGCAGTCTCGACGGGAGGTTCGACCGAGGAAGACAGCGTTTTCAGTCCACCCGGAGTATCTCGGGCATGAACAGACGCGCGTTCCTGGCCGCGGGCGTTGGAGCAGCCGGGCTCACGGCCGGCTGTCTCGGCCTCATCGTTCCGGACGAGATCAGCGAGCAGGCGCAGCCGGGGGGACTCGAAGTGTCCGCGTTGGACGAGACGGGCTTTAGCCACGAGCGAACCGAGATGATCCGCCTCGAGGAGACGGTGTCCGTGCGCGGGGCGGACGTCGCGTTCAGGGTCGACAACTGGCTCGCGACCTTCCTCCGCCGGCCCGGGCCGACGACGCCACCGGCGCAGTTTGCCGTCCTCTCGACGCCGGACGTGTCGGTGCTCGGCCAGCAGGCAAACCCCATCGCTCGGGTCGACCGGCGGGTCCTACTCGAGGAGGTCGCTGACGAGATCGGTCTCGTTGGGAACGAGTTGACCGCCGCCGGCGAGACGACCGCGACGGTCGGTCCGGAGGAGACGGAGACGACCCTCTCGATCTACGAGACCGCGGCCGAACTCGAAGGGCAGTCCTACGACGCGCGGGTCACGATCGGCAAGGCGACACACGACGGCGACTGGCTCGTGATCGGGACGAGCTACCCGGCCGCAACCGACGACGAGCGCCTCGCTCGGTCGCTCGCAGCCGGCGTCGCCCACCCGGTCGACCCGCCCTGACGGACTCTCCCGGTCGCTCGCTACGCGTTTTTAGCGAGCCCGGGTCGGTTTCCCCGGATCCGCCCGTGGATCAGAGACCTCGGCGATCGAGCCGCTCGCGACCGTGGCATAGTAGTGCTCACGGTCCCTACGCGGTCGGGATGAGCAACCGACCGAGGCCCGGACGCCGTGAGGCAGGATGGAGTTGGCGTCGCGACGACGGGAGGCGACGGTGACCGGAGCGGACGTTCGCGTCGCCGGGGTCGGCATGACGCCGTTCGGCGAGCAGCCAGAGCGGACGACCCGGGAGTTGTTCGGCGCGGCCGCGCGAGAGGCGATCGAAGACGCTGGAATCGCCTCGACGGCCGTCGAAGAGCTGTTTTACGGCAACTTCATGGGTGCGATAGCCGAAAACCAGGGTCACCAGGGGCCGATGGCGGCCGACGCGGCCGGGATCGACGCGCCGGCGACGCGGGTCGAGAGCGCCTGCGCCTCAAGCGGCGCGGCGATCCGACAGGGAGTGCGGGCGATCCGGGCCGGCGCGGACCTCGTGCTGGCCGGGGGCGCAGAGCGGATGACGAACCTCTCGACGCCCGAGGGCACGCGGGGGCTCGCGGGCGCGGCCGACGCGCTCTGGGAGAGCCGCGCCGGGGTCACTTTTCCGGGGGCCTACGCCCTGATGGCCCGGCGGTACTTCGCGGAGTACGGTGGCGATCGGCGGGACCTGGCCCACATCGCGGTCAAGAACCACGGCAACGCCGTCGACAACGAGCTCGCGCAGTTCCAGCGGTCGATCACCGTCGAGGACGTCCTCGAGGCGACGCCGGTCTGTTCGCCCTTCGGGCTGTTCGATTGCTCGCCGATGAGTGACGGAGCGGGTGCGGTGGTGCTCGCCAGCGCCGACGCCGTCACCGAACGCGATCTCGACGCCCGGGTGGCGGTCGCCGGCACGGGCCAGGGGAGCGATAGGTTCGCGCTGCAGGAGCGGGCCGAGCTCGCCCGC
>PXQL01000097.1:7934-8491 GCA_003021335.1 Halobacteriales archaeon QH_10_67_13 | reverse complement strand
GACCTGCCCGACGCCGCCCGGGTCGGAACCGTCGTCGGCGGGCTGGCCTGCACCGATTACGAGGTGATCCCGGCCCTCCCCGACCGGGCGGCCGTCGAGCGTGGCGTTGGCGCCGGGAGCGACAGTGATCGCGTTCTCGCCGGCCTCGTCAACGATCACGAACCCCACGCCGGTCGGCTCCGGGACCGTCTCGACGACCGCTCGGACGCCCTCGCGGCGCCACAGCGCTCGGGCCTGCTCACCGAACCGATCGTCGCCGACCCGACCGACAAAGGAGACCGAGGCGCCCAGCCGGGCGGCGGCGACGGCCTGGTTCGATCCCTTCCCGCCGGGACCCTCGGTGTAGTCCGCACCGGTGACCGTCTCGCCGGGGACCGGTATCTCCGGGACGGTCATCGCTAACCCCTGGTTGTACGCACCGACGACCGCAACCGCGGGGTCCGAGTCAGTAGCCATCGCCGCGCTCGCCGGCGACGATCTCGACGCCACTCGAAGCTCCCAACAGGTCCGCGCCCGCCTCGAGCAGCGCCTCGGCCTGGCTCGCCGTCGCGATGCCG
>PXQL01000097.1:0-7717 GCA_003021335.1 Halobacteriales archaeon QH_10_67_13 | reverse complement strand
AATCGGGTAGCCGACGGCCGTACAGACCGACACGTCGGTGTCGGCCAGCCGGTCGGCCGCGAGGGGCACCCAACAGGGCTGGACCATCGCGCCGTCGAACCCGTGGGTGCGACACTCCTCAAGAACCTCGACGATCCGGTCGCGGTCTGCGGTCGGCGATACCTCGGTGTGTTGGATCCGGCCTGCGAGTGACATCCTCCCGACTAACGCCGACCGCGCTGATAAAAACCCGCCCCGAGACGGCGAGTCGTCCGATGGCGAATGGTAGCCCATTTATGTATGGGGCACCTACTTATTACTAACTGGTGTGAGCGGAAAACGGTCGTCTTCCCCAGTTCCCAAACTATGACCGGCCGCGTATACAAACTCCACTCGACACTCGAACTGCCGCTTGAGGATCTCCGGGAGTACCTCGAGGACCCGTTGCTGCCGGAGGGAGTCGCCGACATCGAGTTGACCCGGCGCAACAACACGCTGATCATCCGGGCGATCTCCGATGACGACAGCATCGGCAAGTACACCCCGACGGCACAGCTCAAGGCGAGCGTCACCGAGAACCGCGTCTACGAGGACGAGCCCGAGACCGAACCCGGCAAGCCGCCCCGAAGCAACACGCGACCGAAGTGGGGAAGCTTCGACGACGAAGAGGAGGAAATCGAGTCCGAACTCGTCGAGTACGCGTGTCTGAAAGGCGACCGGGAGACGGTGTTGCAAAACACCGCCCTCCAGTACGAGATGTTCGAGGTGTTGTGTGAGATCGCCGAACGCTCCGAGAAGGGCGTCCTCACGGCCGTCGCCGCTACGGACGGCACGCTCGAGGCCGTCCGGATCGTCGACGGCGACCGGCAGCCGGCCTCCGTGGCGGTCACCGAGGACCCGGCCGGCGACGGCGAGGACAGCGGTGTCGACTGGCGCAACAACGAGTTCATCTGAGCCGCCGGCTCGGAATCAGGCTACCGATCATCTATCTCGCGCGAGCGGAGCTGCCGGCGTTGCTCGGCAAGCGGCGCCGTCACCTCGGCAAAGACCGGCTCGAATAGCTCTTCGGGGTCGGGATCGGGTACGGCCTCGGCGCGCTCGACCGCCCGGTCGAGTTCGCGTTCTGTCTCGGCCTCGACGGTCGCGATCAGCTCGTCGTCGAGGACGCCGGCCTCGCGCAAGTACGTCTCGAACCGCTCGAGCGGGTCGGCTGTCCGCCAGTCGGGTAGCTCCGGGCCGCGGTGGCGGTACCGCGAGGGGTCGTCGCTGGTGGTGTGAGCCCCCTGGCGGTTCGTGAGACTCTCGACGAACACGGGAGTTCCCTCGCGGGCGTCCCCGAGCGCGTCGGCGACGGTCCGGCGGACGGCGATCGGATCCATCCCGTCGACCCGGACACCCTCGAAGCCGTAGGCACGGGCCTTCTGGGCGAGCGTCGCGCTCGCGGTCTGGCGCTCCCGCGGGGTCGAGATCGCCCAGCCGTTGTTCTCACAGAAAAACACCACCGGCGCGTCGAACACCCCCGCGAAGTTCATCGCCTCGTGGAAATCCCCCTCCGAGGTCGCGCCGTCTCCGAGGTAGGCGAGCACGGCGTGGTCGGCCCCACGGTAGGCAGCCGCCATTCCGGCGCCGACGGCGTGGGGCAGCTGGGTCGCGATCGGGACCGCCTGCGGGAACACGGGCAGGTTGTGGTCCGAGCTAAACTCCGGGTGTCCGCGCCGGAACAACAGAACGTCGCTCATCGGGACGCCGCGGGCGATCTGGAGCGCGTTCGACCGGTAGGTCGGAAACAGCCAGTCCTCGGCCGTGAGCGCGCTCGCCGCGCCGACCTGGGAGGCCCCCTGGCCGCGGTAGCTGGGGTAGCTGCTCATCCCCCCCCGGCGCTGCAGCGAGAGCGCCCGCTCGTCGAACCGGCGGACGCGGACCAGCTCGCGGTACAGCCCGAGAGCGCTCTCCTCGTTTACCGCCGTCTCGGAAAGCGAGCGCTCGGCGATGACCCGGCGCATGCCCGGTGCTGACGCCCGGGGATCATAATCCCACCGGCTCCACGCCTTTCGGCCGGGAGCCCCGCAGGTTTCAAGTGCCGCGGCAGGCTCGGTGAAAGTAATGGCAGATGACCCCGACGAGGGGATGCTCTCCTGGGACGAATCGGTGTTCCGGAACGAGCGGGTCTTCGAGATCGATTACGTGCCCGAGGCCTTCCTCCACCGCGAGACACAGATGGAGAGTCTCAAATACGCGCTCAAGCCAGCCGTGCGGGGCTCGCGGCCGCTGAACGTGATGGCCCACGGCCCGCCGGGCACGGGCAAGACCACCGCGGTCCAGATTATGTTCGGCGAACTGCAGGCCCGGAGCGATGTCCGGGCGGTGCGGGTGAACTGCCAGGTCAACTCGACCCGGTACGCGGTGTTCGCCCGGCTGTTCGAGGGAGTGTTCGACTACGAGCCGCCCTCCTCGGGGGTATCATTCAAGAAACTGTTCTCGCAGGTGACCGACACGCTCGTCGAGGACGACGAGGTGCTCGTGGTGGCGCTCGACGACGTGAACTACCTGTTCTACGAGTCGGCGGCCTCTGAGACGCTGTACTCGCTGCTGCGGGCCCACGAGGAGCAGGGCGGCGCCCGGATCGGGGTGATCGTCGTCTCCTCGGATCCCGATCTGGACATCATCGCGGAACTGGACGGGCGGGTTCAGAGCGTCTTCCGGCCGGAGGACGTGTACTTTGCCACCTACGACGAGCCGGCGATCGCCGACATCCTCGAGGAGCGGGCCAAGCGGGGCTTTCACGACGGTGTCCTCGAGACGACGGTCCTCGACCGGGTCGCGGAGCTGACCGCCGACCAGGGCGGGGACCTGCGCGTCGGGATCGACCTCCTCCGGCGGGCGGGACTGAACGCCGAGATGCGCGGGAGCACGACCGTGGCCGTCGGGGACGTCGAGGAGGCCTACGAGACCTCGAAACACGTCCACCTCTCGCGGCGGCTCCAGGAGCTGTCCGAGTCCGAGCGGGCGCTGGTCACCGTCGTCGCCGACCACGACGGTGAGCGGGCCGGCGCCGTCTACGAGGCCTTCGACGAACGAACCGACCTGGGCTACACCCGCTACTCCGAGATCGTCAACAAGCTCGATCAGCTGGGGATCATCGACGCGAGCTACGCCGACGTCGACGGTCGGGGCCGGACCCGGGAACTGTCGCTGAACTACGACCCCGAGGCGGTTACCGACCGCCTGTAGCCCCCAGCCGCTCGAACCGGCGGCCGGGCGAGGCTACAGGATCGACAGAGCGACGAGCATCGCGAGCCCGACGGCCGCGGCGACGCCGACCGTCCACGCGAGGCGTTCGGTTGCGACGCTCATCGGGCCGTTACGGGACCAGCTGGGTGCCGTCGTCGTCGTAGACGGTGATCGCGTCGACCGGACACGAGCGGGCGGCGAACTTCGCGTCGAGCTCGGCGTCGTCGGGCACCTCGCGGACGAACACCCCCCTCTCGTCGTCCTCGCGGAGCTCCCCATCGACGAGGACAGCCTTGCCGGCGGTCTCGTCACGCTCGAAGGCGTCCCACTCGACAACACACTGGAACATGCCGATACACGTCGACCGGTCGTACTCGATGCGCATGTAGAGGGGTGGGCCCCGACGAGCATAGGTCTGTGGCGACAGTCTGAAGTGCATTCCGTCGCCAACGAGGGTGATGCCCGTTCTCGTCGCATGGTGGCGCTGGCGCCGACCCTCGAGAGCGGACAGTGTGGCTGGCCGGCGCTGACGGGGCGTTCACCCCGCCGGACCGGGGCGGCGCTCCCTCTGTTCTCCGATCGCACGGCGCGATGACCGACCGGATCGACGAGTCACACAGATGTCACCAGAACAGACGGTCACGCCCTACACCGTTGAGGGAACGGTCGAGTACGACCGACTCCTCGAGCGGTTCGGCGCCGACCCCGTTACGGACGCACAGCGCGCGAAGTTTCCGGAGCCAGTCCACCCGCTGGTCCACCGAGAGGTGTTCTACGCTCAGCGGGACCTCGATCGGTTCCTCTCGGCCGCGACCGGCGGCCGGGCCCACGCGATCGTCACCGGTCGCGGGCCGTCGGGACCGATGCACGTCGGACACGTCGTTCCGTTCTACCTGGCAAAGCACCTCCAGGACCAGACCGGAGCGACGGTGTACGTTCCGTTTTCCGACGACGAGACCGCCTACCTCACCGACCAGTCTCCGGCGGAGATCGACGGCCACCTCCGGGCGAGCCTGCGGGACATCCTCGCGGTCGGGTTCGACCCGGCCCGGACACGGATCGTGATCGACACGGCCGACGCCGACGTCGTGTACCCGATCGCGGCGGCCCTCGCGGAGGACCTGACGCCGGCGACCGTCGAGGCCACCTACGGCGAGCCGCCGAACGTCGGGCTCTCGATGTACCCGGCCGTGCAGGCGGCGCATCTCCTGTTGCCGCAGTTCGTCGCCGGTGCGCGGCCGACGCTGGTCCCGATCGCGATCGATCAGGATCCCCACGTCAGGGTCGCCCGCGACATTGCGGGGAAGGAACGTCACCCGGTGACCAGGGCGGCGGCGCTGCTCTCGAAGTTCCTCCCCGGGCTGGCGGGACCGGGCAAGATGAGCAGCTCCGACGACGCGCCGAGTCTACTCTTGACCGACGACCGCGAGACGATCGCTACAAAGATTCGGGAACACGCCTACTCGGGCGGGCAGTCGAGCGTCGCCGCCCACCGCGAGCGGGGCGGCGACCCCGAGGTCGACGTTGCCTACCAGCTTCTACACGCCTTCTTCGAGCCCGACAACGAGCGGGTCGCCGAGCTCGCCGACGCATACCGGAGCGGGGAGTTGCTCAGCGGCGAGCTGAAGCGGATTGCCGCCGAGCGAATCGGCGAGTTCGTCGCCGCCCACCGCGAGCGTCGGGCCGCGGTGGGACCACTGGAGACGGCACTCGAACCCTACCGGCTGACCGCGGCCGAGCGTGCCGGAGCGCTCAAGCGGGCGGGCTACCCCGACGGGACGGCCCTCGGGCGCCCCGGGTGAGACCGGCCGGAAGCGAACGTTCAAGCCGCCGGACGCCACAGAAAAACGTGATGGACGTCGGAGAGATTCCGAACGTGCCCGCCTGGCTGCCCGAGCACCTCCGAGACGAGGGAATTGAGGAGCTGTACCCGCCCCAGGCAGAGGCCGTCGAGCGCGGGGCCACTGACGGCGAGAGTCTCGTCGCGGCGGTGCCGACCGCGAGCGGGAAGACGCTGATCGCCACGCTCGCAATGTTGTCCCAGGCGAGCGAGGGAACCGCGCTGTACATCGTCCCGCTACGGGCCCTGGCCAGCGAGAAACGCGAGGCCTTCGAGGCCTACGAGGAGTACGGACTCGACGTCGGCGTCACGACCGGCAACTACGAGTCTGAGGGGGGCTGGCTGGCCGGCAAGGATATCGTCGTCGCCACGAGCGAAAAAGTCGACTCGCTGGTGCGAAACGACGCCCCCTGGCTCGACGACCTGTCGGTCGTGGTGGCGGACGAGATACACCTCGTCGACGACGGCCAGCGCGGACCCACCCTTGAGGTGACACTCGCGAAGCTCCGGTCGCTCAACCCCTCGCTACAGGTGGTCGCGCTGTCGGCGACGATCGGCAACGCCGGCGAACTGGCCGCCTGGCTCGACGCCGAGCTGGTCGACTCGAGTTGGCGGCCGATCGAACTCCGGAAAGGCGTTCACTACGGCGACGCGTTGCACTTAGAAGACGGCAGCCAGTCGCGGGTCCCAGTCGGACGGAGCGACGACCAGACGGCCGCGATCGTCCGGGACACCATCGAGGAGGGCGGGTCGACGCTAACCTTCGTCAACTCCCGGCGCAACGCCGAGGCCGCCGCCGGGCGGCTCGCGGGCACCACCGAGTCGTTTCTCACCCCCGAGGCGGAGGCCGAACTCGCCGAGGTGGCCGACGAACTGCGCGCGGTCAGTAACACCGACACCAGCGACGAGCTCGCCGACGCCGTCGAGCGCGGGGCCGCCTACCACCACGCCGGGCTCGCCCGCGAGCACCGCTCGCTGGTCGAGGCGGCGTTCCGGGACCGGCTTCTCAAGGTCGTCTGTGCGACCCCGACGCTCGCGGCGGGGGTGAACACGCCGGCACGGCGGGTGATCGTCCGGGACTGGCGGCGCTACGACGGCAGCGCCGGCGGGATGCAGCCGCTGTCGGTGCTCGAAGTGCACCAGATGATGGGTCGGGCCGGCCGCCCGGGCCGGGATCCTTACGGCGAGGCCGTGCTGATCGCACAGGGCCACGACGAGCTCGACGAGCTGTTCGAGCGGTACGTCTGGGCGGACCCGGAGCCGGTCCGGTCGAAACTCGCGGCCGAGCCGGCCCTGCGGACCCACGTGCTCGCGACCGTCGCCTCCGGGTTCGCCCGGTCGCGGGCGGGCGTGCTCGACTTTCTGGAGGGGACGCTGTACGCCCAACAGACAGCGGATCGGGGCCGGCTCGAGGCGGTCACCGACGACGTGATCGCGTACCTCGCCGCCAACGACTTTCTCGTCCGCGAGGACGGCCTGCGGGCGACGAGCGTGGGCCAGACGGTCTCGCGGCTGTACCTAGACCCGATGAGCGCCGCCGAGATCATCGACGGGCTCGACGACGCCGCGGAGCCGACCGCGCTGGGGTTGTACCACCTGATCGCTCGGACGCCGGACCTCTACGAGCTGTACCTGCGCTCGGGCGACGAGGAGGAGTACACGATGCTGGCCTATGAGCGAGAGGCAGAGCTGCTCGGGCGAGCGCCCTCGGAGTTCGAGGACGCCTTCGAGGACTGGCTGGCCGCGCTCAAGACCGCCCGGATGCTCGAAGACTGGGCCGGCGAGACCGACGAGGACGAGATCGCAGAACGGTACGGCGTCGGTCCCGGCGATATCCGCGGGAAAGTCGAGGCCGCCGGGTGGCTGCTCGGCGCGGCCGAATCGCTCGCCTCGGAGGTCGGCGCCGATCCGGCCGTTCGTCAAGGGGTCCGGCGGGCGCGCCGACGCGTCAAACACGGCGTGCGCGAGGAGCTGCTTGAGCTCGCCGAGGTGCGCGGGGTCGGCCGCGTGCGGGCCCGGCGGCTCTACGAGGCCGGCATCGAGACTCCCGCTGAGCTCCGCGAGGTCGAGAAGGCCCGGGTGCTGGGCGCGCTCCGAGGACGGCGAAAGACCGCAGAGACGGTCCTCGACAACGCCGGACGACACGACCCGTCGATGGACGGTGTCGAGCCCGCCTCGCTCGCCGACGACGAGTTCCCGGACGGGGAGACCCGCCGAGACCGGGGCGAGGGCGAGTCCGGCGGGGACCGGGCCGACGAGGACCAGGCGAACCTCGGTGACTTCTGATGGAGCTGGTCGAGGGGACCGCGACGATCCGAAGTGTCGATAGCTTCCTCGACGAGCTCGCGGCGATCGGGGAGGCCCACGACGCGGTCGTACAGGCGGTCGACGCCCGGTACGTCGTCGACCGGCGTCACCTCGAACTCGCGACCGAGCTCGCCCGGCGAGAGCGCGCTCGTGGATCGGGCATCGCCCGCGACCCGGGGGTAGAGATCCTGCTGTACGCAGCCGGGCGCCGCCAGATCAACCGGGCGCTCGAGATGGGCGTCTCGGAGGGCACGGAACAGCCGCTGGCGGTCGTCGTTAGCGGCGGCGAGGAGTCGACGGCCGCCGAGGAGGTTCGGGAAAAACTCGCGCCGGCGGAGGCACTCGGAGAGTACGACCGCG
>PXQL01000096.1:14679-17294 GCA_003021335.1 Halobacteriales archaeon QH_10_67_13 | reverse complement strand
ACCCCGACCTCGAGGCCGGACGGACGGACGAGCAGGATGATCACGAGCACCAACACGATCCCGATTTTCGCGAGCGTGCTCCGGCGGAGCTCCTTTTTGAGATTCCGAACCGTCCGGGGAGAGATGTCGATCATTACTCGTTCACCGCCTGTGGGTCGAGGTAGCCGTACAGCGTGTCGACCACGATGTTCACGATCACGAAACTCACTCCAATGACGACGAGACAGCCCTGCAACACCGGCCAGTCACGGAGGTTGATGCTATCGATCAACAGCGTCCCGAGTCCGGGCCAGGAAAACACCGCCTCGGTGATGACCGCGCCGCCGATGAGCGTCCCCAGCTGGAGTCCGAGTACCGTGACAATCGGGGCGAGGGTGTTTCGCAGCGCGTGTTTGTACCGTACGAGCGTCTCGGGGAGTCCCTTCGCCCTGCTGGCTTGGACGTAGCTCTTGCCGAGCTCGTCGAGCATCCCCGAGCGGGTGAGCCGCGTGACGAGCGCGGTGAAATACGTCCCGAGCGATATCGTCGGCAGCGTGATGTAGGCGAGCCACGTCTGGAGCGTATCGAGGAATGGCCTCGGTCCGAGCACCGACGCGACAACGTCGGGGAAGCCGACGACCCGGCCGCTCGTTTTGAAGATACCGAACTGCACCGCCAGGACGATGATCATAATGATCCCGAGCCAGAAGTTCGGCGTCGAGATGCCGAAAAGTGAAAACAGCGTCGCGCCGTAATCCGCGGGCTGGTTACGCCGGGTCGCGCTTATCACCCCGAGCGGAATGGAGAGGACGACCGCCAGAATCGTCGCGGTGACAGCCAGCTCGACGGTCGCGGGGAGCTTCGAAAACACGAGCCTCGTCACCTCCTGGCTCTTGACGTACGAAAAGCCCATGTCTCCCTGCAGCAGGTCGGCGATGTAGTTGAGATACTGCGCGTACAGCGGCTCGTTGAGCCCGAGGTCGGCGGCGATCGCATCGCGGGTCTCCTGATCGGCGTCAAGCGGCGCGACGGCGCCGATGACACTCCCCGGGGTAATAAACCGGAGCGCGAACACGATCGTGATCACACCCCACACCACGCCAATACCTTGGAGTGCTCGCCGTCCAGCGAATCTTACGAGAGACATCTGCTCCGCTCGTGTTAGTTTATCGATGCTCTGTACGGGTCGATGATCTCGTCGGCGCGGGGCTGCCTTGTTCATCTTCTCGGCGGATCTGTTCGCGCTGCTCGATGTCGGCCTCGCTCTGTGCGTCGGCGATGAGCCCGTCGATCTCGTCGTTTTTGAGGACGGTCAGCGGTCCGTCGCTCGTTAACAACGGGATAATCGTCTGGGAGGCGTCGAACTCGCCGTTGCCCCACCCCAGCAGGTTGAACCTCGGGCGGTCCTCGATGTTCGAGGCGGTCACGTCCTGGACCAGCGAGTTGAACTCCCGCTGTTCGAGGTTGCAGGTGACGTTCGACAGCGAGTCGATCTGGTTCGCGGCCGCCTGTGCGATCTGGACGTCGAGCAGGTACCGCCCGATCGGGGTCTGTAGCGTGATCTCGACGCCGGCAAACCCGGACTCTTCGACGAGCTGTTCGGCCCGCTCGGGGTCGTGCTCGTAGGGCTCGACGTCGGGGTTGTGTCCGGTGAACTGCGACAGCGTCGGCTGTGCGCTCGCCGCCCCGAAGCCGTTGAGCACGTTCTCGATGATGCCCTGGTTATCGACGGCGTGGTTCATCGCCTGCCGGAACTGCTGGCTGCTAAAGGGCTCGACGTCGAACCGCATCTGCAGGAAGATCACCCTGGTGCTCGGGACCGGCGACATCGACGCCACGTCCGAGTTCTCGACGCGGGAGACCTCCTGTGGCGGAACGTTTGTGACGATGTCAGACTCCTCGGCGAGCAGCTGGTTGACCCGCGTGCTCGCCTCGCTCGAGGCGGTTAGGCTCACCTGATCGACGGCCGCCGGCTCGTCCCAGTAGTCGTCGTACCGCTCGACGAGGACCTCGTTGCCCTGCTCGTAATTTGCGAGCTGGAAGGGCCCAGTGCCGTTCATGTTCCGGTTGATCGACCCCTCGTCGTTTTCCTCGACAAACGACTGCTGCATGATCTGTCCGTTCGTCGCAAACAGCGCGAAGACGATCGGATTGAGGCCGTCGAAGTTGACCGTCACCTCGCCGTCGCCGGTCTCGACGCCGTCGAGCGAGCCGGCCCCGACGAGATCGCCCTGCTGGGCGAAGGCCCCGCCGACCTCCTCGAGCTCGATCCGGCGGATACTGAACCGAACGTCCTCGGCGGTCACCTCGTCGCCGTTGTGGAAGGTGACGCCGTCCCTGAGCGTGAACCGGGCGGTGCCGGCCTCGACGCGCTCCCACTCGGTCGCCAGCGCCGCGACCACAGCGCCCTCCGGATCCCGGCCCATCAGCCCCTCGTAGGCCTGGGAGACGATGATGTCGGTGTTTGTCTCGGCGTGATCGTGCGGATCCAGTCCCGAGTCCATCTGCCCCATCGTGACGCCGACCGTGACGTCCTGTGGCTCCTCGGAGTCGCCGGTCTCGCTGTCGCCGGTCTCGCTGTCGCCGGTCTCGGAGTCCCCGGTCTCGGAGTCGTCCGTGTCCGAATCGCCGTCATC
>PXQL01000096.1:0-14440 GCA_003021335.1 Halobacteriales archaeon QH_10_67_13 | reverse complement strand
CGGCCGTCGGCCTCGCCGGCTGCACCGGCGACGGCGACACGGAGACGATCGTGCCCGGAACCTCCTCGGGGTTCGCCCCTTTTGAGTACATCGAGGAGGAGACAAACGAACTCGTCGGCTTCGACGTTGACCTCGCGGTCGACGCGATCGAGCGGGCCGGCTACGAGGCCGGCGACTGGGTCGACATCGAGTTCGACTCGCTGATCCCGTCGCTCACCGAGGGTGACATCGATCTCATCGCCGCCGCGATGACCATCACCGACGACCGCGACGAGCAGATCGACTTCACGGACCCATATTATGAGGCCGACCAGGCGGTCCTGGTCCGGGAGGACGACATCGACCCCGCAGAGTTCGCGGATCTTGAGGGGCGGCCGGTCGGGGCGCAGTCCGGGACGACCGGCGAGGTCACCGTCGAGGAGGAGCTCGTGAGCCCGGGTCTGATCGACGGCGATGCCGCGCGGTCCTACGGGAACTACGTGTTCGCGGTCAACGATCTCGAGAGCGGCAACGTCGACGCCGTCGTCGTCGACACCCCCGTCGCCGAGACGTTCGCCGGAGACCGGCCGGTCCGGGTGGCGTTCGTGTTCGAGACCGGCGAGCGGTACGGGCTGGGCCTCCGAGATGGTGACGACCGGGTCGGCGATATCAACGATGCGCTGACTGAGATCCAGGAGGACGGCACCTACGACGACCTGGTCAGCGAGTACTTCGAGTAATCGTGGGTCGCCCGCCCTCGTCTGCGTGTGCTCGCGGTTCGTCCGTCCTCCGGCCCCCCGAGACGGGTAGCTCGTTCGCTCGCGCCGGCGGCGCCGTCCGGCGTCGGGGGGGGTAGCCGTGGACGCGGTTGCAGTCGAGACGGCGGCGATCCTCGTTCCCGATCTGCTCGGGTGGGTCCCGTTGCAGACGGGCGGCGACTGGATGTTTGTCTGGGAGAACCGGCGATTTCTCCTGCTCGGGACGGCCGTCACCATCCTGTTGACGCTCGCGAGCGTCGGCCTGGGATTTTTGCTCGGCCTGCCGGCCGGGGCGATCGAAGCCTACGGCGATGGCCGCCTGCAGTCTGTCGTCTCGACGGTCGGCGTGGCGCTCCGGGGGACTCCGATCGTCGTCCTCATCGTGTTGTTCTTCTTCGGGCTCCCGATCCCCCGCCAGCTCGGCTCGATTCCGGTCCTCGACGTTCGGATGAGCGGCTTTCTCGCCGCGACGCTCGCGCTCGGGCTCCGGAGTGCCGCCTACCAGTCCCAGGTCTTCCGGGGGACGATCCAGAGCGTCGGCGAGGGACAACTCAAAGCCGCCCGGTCGCTGGGTCTGTCGAAGCCGGCGGCGATCAGACACGTCGTCTTACCCCAGGCACTCCGTCGGTCCGTGCCGGGCTTTCAAAACGAGTTCACGATCGTCCTGAAAGACACGAGCGTCGTGTTCGCGATCGGGCTCGCGGAGCTTCTCAGGCGGGGCTACCAGCTTTTCACACAGCCTGGCCGTCAGGGGGCGATCATCGAGGTGATCCTCGCGATCAGCCTGATCTACTTCGTGTTGACGTTCACGACAAATCGCCTCCTCGACTTACTCGACCACCACTATGCGATCCCGGGGGGTGAGTCGTGACGCTGCTCGCCTTCGATGGGGTCACCAAACACTACGGCGAGGAGCTGGTCCTCGACGCGGTATCGTTCGAACTCGACCGCAGCGAGGTCGAGGTGATCATCGGGCCCTCCGGCTCGGGGAAATCGACCCTACTGCGGTGTGTCAACCGGCTGGCCGAGGTCGATAACGGGACGATCCGCTTCGACGGTGAGCCGATCGGGGATACCGACGCCGACGAGCTCCGCCGGCAGGTCGGGATGGTGTTTCAGGATTTCAACCTGTTCGCCCACCGGACGGCACTCGGCAACGTCACGCTCGGGCTCCGGCGGGTCCGGGGGTTCTCGAAGGAGGAGGCCAGAGAGCGGGCCCGCCGGGAACTCGAACAGGTCGGGCTCGGCGCCCAGCTCGACTCCTACCCCGCAGAGCTCTCGGGCGGACAGAAACAGCGGGTCGGGATCGCCCGCGCGCTCGCGATGGATCCCGAGCTGCTCCTGTTCGACGAGCCGACCTCGGCGCTCGATCCGGAGCTGATCGGCGAGGTGCTCGCGGTGATGCGGGAGCTGGCCGACGACGGGATGACGATGCTGTGTGTCACCCACGAGCTCGGCTTCGCCCGGTCGGTCGCCGACCGACTAACCTTCCTCGAGGCGGGTGCGATCGTTGAGCGCGGGGATCCGGAACGGCTCTTTACCGATCCACGGTCCGACCGCACCGCGGAGTACCTGAGCCGGCTCACGGGGGAGTACTGACTGATGAGCAAGGTCCCCGAGAGTGGCACCTCGGCCGGCCGGGCGGGGACCAGTGCCGTCGGCGAGCTGCCGACCGCCCGCCAGGCGCTGCTCGCCGGGCTTGGAGTCCTGTTTTGGGGATGGTTGATCGTCCGGTGGAGCTACGACCGCCTTGTCGCCCCCAGCGTGAACGTCACCGACCGGGAGCCGTTCGTCCCTGCCGGACCCCTCGAGGGTGTCGCCGACGCGCTGTCGACCGTCGCGACCGATCTCGGCGCCCTCGGGACGCCGATTGGGTGGCTCGCGTGGGCGTTCGAGACCGCCGCGCTCGGCGTTCGGAACCTCCCGGCGCTCGCCGAGGGCGCCCTGATCACGGTCCAGCTTACCGTCGTCTCGATCCTGTGTGGGCTCGTGATCGCGGTCCCGCTCGCGGTCGCTCGTGTCTACGGCGGCCCCGTCACGCGCTGGACGGCGCTTGCCTACACCGAGCTCATCCGTGGCACGCCCCTTCTCGCACAGCTGTTTGTCCTCTGGTTCGGGCTCTCGCTCGGTCCACCGGTCCGAGGACTGCCCGGCGTCGGCGGACCGCTGCCCTCCGCGGCGGTGGTCGTCGCGATGATCGGGTTCACGATCAACTCCTCTGCCTACCAGTCCGAGTACATCCGCTCGGCGCTGACCGGCGTTGACGCCGGCCAGCTGACCGCCGCCCGCGCGATCGGACTGGGAAAGCTCGCCGGCATCAGACACGTTGTCCTACCACAGGCGCTGCGCTTTGCGATTCCGGGCTGGACCAACGAGTTCATCTACCTGATCAAATACTCCTCGCTTGCCGCCTTTATTACCGTCCCGGAGCTGTTCCGGCGAGCACGTGACATCGGTGCCGATACGTTCAGGTTCACCGATATCTACGCCGTGATCGCGGTCTTCTATCTCGCCTTCGTGCTCACGACCGCCGCGGCGATGCGGCACTTCGAGGACCGAACCGCGATTCCCGGGCTGAACTGAAACCGGTCACGGACTGCCGTGTCCCGACGACGACCTGAGACTTCCGGTCGCTATGATCCTTTAACAATTCCTCCGTGTGTTTTTATACTGATCAGAGACGACGAAAGCCAGCATGGCGTCGTACGTGAGATCTACTGTTGTTAGCCCGGGTCAGTGTGTCTCAGTGATAACAAACACCACGAGAAGTTTACATCGAATCAAACTTTCTCCTCCGACACGGCGTGACGAATTATCCTCTCAAATTCGGTGCTATTCAACATGTATTCCGTTCGACCACTCGGGGTACGATTACGCTCTATCTCCGTGACAGCGGTCTTATTAACCCGAACTGTCCAATCATCTGTCACCGATGGATCCACGGCACGCAGTTCGATTTTGACGCCGAGTTCAGCTTCCAACGTACTGATGAGTTCCGGTACGGCCGCTCCGTCAACGAACCGCGGTGGGAGGTAAGGACGCATCCCGAACTCCCGAAATTCCGCAATGTTGGCCTGCCACCAGTCTGGATACGCGGATAGTTCCTCACCTTCGTACGGGTCCGTCTCGTCGTATCCTGCCGGAAGGGAAGCGCTTCGAGGCGGTGTCTCTTTACCGTTCATCGCTCAGAATGTGGCCCGCAGACGGCTAAACTCATGCGATGACAAACACCTGCCCGTCCTCGACTTCCGTCTCGTATGTTGGGACGGCGTAGCGATCGTCGTCAACGCTTTCTCCGGTGGTAATATCGAACCGCCACGCGTGCCATGGACAAACAATAACCTGCTTTTTCTCTTGTTGTCTCCATTCCCACCCATCTTCGCCGGTTGAAAACTCCCGGGTCGCCTGCAGCTCTCCTTCGCACAGCGGCCCCGCTTGGTGAATACAGTGATTGGCGACTGCATAGTACTCCCCGTCGTAAGAAAACACAGCAATCTCCCGCCCCCGGATGTCAGCGATCACCCTTGATGCATCGTCCAGCTCCTCGGACGTAGCGACTTGGTGACGCTTACGTCCGCTCATTCGAATCCAAACACCTCTCTTGCGTTATTGCCCATGACCGCTTGGATCTCACCCGCGTTCAAAGAGCCACGAATCGGATTAAATAACTCCTCGGGCGGATCAAAATCAAAGTGTGGGAGATCAGCTGAAAACATAATCGAGCTGGGCCCAACAAGTTGGACCATCTTTGCCATCGCCTGCGGTCGTGGGGGATGACCCAGCCGCTGTGTTCCGATGTAGAACTGCTCTTCGAAGTACTCGCTCGGAGCCCGATCGAGCAGCGGTAGCTCGTATGGGCGCTCCAAGTAATGATCGTCTAATCGCCATTTCAAGTACGGGACCCACCCAATACCCGCTTCTTGAATAAGGTATTCTAAGTCCGGAAACCGTTCTGGAAGCCCCTGGAAGATCATATTTGTCACGTTTGAAATCGCGGTCAGTGGATGTGACACGGTATGTCCTTCGGCGTATGTCTCGATCCATTTGTTAACAAGCGGGAACTGTTCGCTCGTCTGCCCGGCAGAACCATGGAGACAGACCGGCAGTCCGTAATCTTGCGCGGCTTGGTAAATCGGGTCGTAGAACTTGTGCCCTGGGAGGGGGGCGAGCCCCGTCGACGGAAGGGCAACACCAACGATATCGTCCTCATCAGCGAGACGCTCAATCTCTTCTGCCCCGGCTGTCGGATCCTGTGGAGGAACGAGTAAATTTGCCTTGATCCCCTGGTGTGCATCAAGAATGTTATCGACAAGCCAGGAATTGTACCCGTTTGCAAGCGCAACAGCGATACGGTCGTTTTTTACTGTCGGCAACAGCAGGTTAAGTGTTGGACTGACAATTGAATAATCAATCCCGAACTCCTCCATCTCTAAGAGCTTCTCTTCGGGTCCGTACGCTGATCCGGCGTTATCCTCGTCGAATGCATCACTACCAATATCGTAGTTGTCAGGTAAATACGGTCCTTGAATCTCAAGCTGATACACGCTGTTCGTGGGAATCGGTGTTCGAGAAACCAAATCGGCTACTGCAGAGTGTTTATGATCGATATACGGAACGATCTGATCCACGGACTCCATTACATGAGCATCCGCATCGATAACAGTATCAACGTCACCGAGCGATCTGACTTTTTTACCCTTGTCAACCGTTCCCATGTCCGGACAAGCCTGTTCGACAGTATCAATCTTTTGCAAGAATTTATTCTGCGGTAGACACCCATGCTCGTGTGTCTCAACCCTGTGTTCACAGGAGGCTTACACACAGACCGGCGCAGACAACGGTATTCCGGACCCCGCATGTAACCGTCTTGGGGGCTCGTAATTGAACCTACCTACCCGGGAGTGCGTGGAATGGATTGGTGTGAACAGTAGATGATTAGACTCCGGATCGCCTGCCCCATCCAATCGTTTGTTGGCGCCCTCTGTCTAATTGGACCGCATCTTACGGTCAGACCGATATGCCGTTCTTGATCAGTCTATATTAATTTTTGCTATACCGAGTATAGGGGGATCCTGTTGTCAGAATACACTGAATAACAGATTTGAATCCGAGAATTAGATACAAGAGACGGTAGATGTCAGCCGAACATCGTTCAGATGTTCGGTATCAGCTGCCGAACATTTGCCGCATCATCGGGTGCATCTCCATGAGCTGTTCTTCTGCGATCTCCTCGTAGAGCTTGTAGGTAATCGAGACCGTCAGCAGCAGCCCGGTCCCGGTGACTCCGCCGATCGTGCCGAGCATGTTCGCCGCGACGGCGAGCAGGCCGACCAGGGCGCCGCCGATGACGGTCACCTGCGGGATGTACTGGTCGAGCACCCGCTCGATGCTCCTTACGTTCTGCCGGAATCCGGGGATCTGCATACCCGAGCCGTGGATCTGCTGGGCGGTCGCGGCTGGGCCCATGTTCGTGGTCTTGACCCAGAAGATCGCGAAGATCGCCCCGCCGACGACCATGATCGTCAGGTCGATCGACACGCGGGTCATGATCTCAAGGGGCGTGTTCGCCCCGCCCTCGTTGATGAAAAACATCCAGTCCTGGGGGCTCTGGATCGGCGCCAGGTAGTAGAACAGCCCGCCGGTGGGCTGGCCCTCGGCGTACTGGCCCAGGATCGCCGGCATCGCGTCGCCGAGCTGGCGGTTCAAGATTCGGCCCATGAACTGGATATTCATCTGGAGCGCCCGCACGAGGATCATCGGCAGGACGCTGGCGTAGATGAGCTTCACCGGGAACCGTCCGCGGGCGCCTTTTACGCGGGCGCTGGCCCTCGCCGATCAACAGCAGCTCAAGATTGAGGGTCTGTTCGCCGGCCCCGAGCAGCATTCGGCCCCACTGTGGGAAGATGCCCCAGTCGCCGCCGAAGGTCGGGGTCGCGACCAGCCCGCCGACCAGCCGCTGGCTCACGCCGGCGATGATGAACAGTCCGACACCGCTCCCGACGCCCCACTTGCTGACCACCTCGTCCATGTACAGGATGAGGATCCCCCCGACGAACACCTGCGCGAACAGGATCCACTCGAGTAGCCCCGGCGCAATCCCGAGTGTCGTGTCGGGATTGAGAAAGCCCGCAAACACCATCGGGAAGGCGGTCATCGCGGTCACGATCACCACGAGTAACTTCTGCAGGCCCTGGTAGAGCACCTGATCACGGGGGTTGTTCTGGGTGTCGAGTCCGAGCAGGTCCGCCCCGCCGAGCAGCTGCAAGACGATGCTTGCGGTGACGATCGGCCCGATGCCGACCTGCATCAGCGAGCCCGAGGCGCCGGCCAGGATCGAGCGGAACTGGCCGAACACGTCCGACTCGGTGCCGAGTCCATAGAGGGTGACGTTCGTCAGGAAAAAGTACAACACGAGGATGCCGGCCGTCCAGCCCAGCTTCCGCCGAAAGGGCACGTGTCCCTGGGGCCGCCTGACCGACGGCATCCGCGTGAGTACCGGTTCCGCGGTGTCTTTCCAGCTCATTGGTGTTGTATTCTGTTCTGTTGTGTTGTGTTACGCGTCCGTAGTTGGTTCTGTCTCCGGCTCCGAGTCCGTCTCGGCCGCGACGGCCTCGCCGCCGGCCGCGGCGAGTCGCTCGCGGGCGCTCTCGGAGAAGGCGTCGGCGACGACGGTGAGTTCACGTCGCACCTGGCCCCCACCGAGGACCTTGATCCGGTCGACGGGCTCGTCGATCAGTTCGCGGGCGTCGATCCGATACCCCGCCTCGGTCTCCTCGGCGAGCCCGTCAGCGACCAGTAGCGGCGCGTCTTCGTCGAGCTTGCGCAGCTCGACGGTCGCGACGTCGTCCGTTACGGCTTCCGGCCGGTCGAACCCGTGTTTTCCGAGCGGCGGGTGGTTGTGGTGTTCGTGTTTGTCTCTGCCCGCGGCACCGCGGCCGCCGCGGTGGCCGGCACCGCGCCGGTTTTTCTGCGAGCCGCCGCCGTGGGTGCGCGATCCGCGCTGTCGTTTGCTCTTGTCTGTCATTATCGCATCGCCCCCAGGAGGTCGTCGATCGCCTCGGGTTCGTGGACACCAAGCTGCCCGCCGGTCGTGGCGGGCTGTTTGATCCCGTCGTGGCCGCCACGGGGCGGATGCAGGCGCAGCGTCGGCGACAGGCCCGCGTCCTGCAGGGTCGTCTCCTCGGCGACGAGCGCCGCCGCCAGCTCGTCGACGTCGGCGTAGTCGGTCGCCTCGGCGACCAGTGCGTCGGTGACGGTCTCGCCGTCTGCGGTCTCGCCGCGGCGCTTGAGTAGCATCGCGACGGTCGCCTCGCTGGGTCGGCCGTGCGCGACGTAGTCGTTTACTTTCGTCACCATTCCCTTGTACGTGGGCTCTTCAGGAATAAAGGTGGCGTGGTTGACCCGCCCGAGGTTGAGCATCTCGAGGGTGTCGAGCACGTCCTGGTTGATGTTGACCTCACCGCGCAACTGGACGAGCGCTCTCATCGTTCGACCTCTCGTTCCCGGACTCGCTGGGGGACCCGCGCCTCGGCGGCGTTTTCCAGGGCGTTGAACGTCGCCTTCGCGAGGTTGACCGTTGTTCGGGTGTTGCCGTGACTCTCGGTCCAGGCGTCCTCGACGCCGGCGAGTTCGAGTACGTTCTGTGGGGTCTCCCCGGCCGCCAGGCCGAGGCCCTTCGGGGCGGGCATCACATGGACGACGACGCTGCCGGCCTTGCCCTCGGCGTCCCGGATCAGCGAGTGGGTGCCCCCGGGGCGGTCCTCCCAGGAGCCGCTCCCGAGCGGTACCGTGATCAGGTTCAGCTTCGCGATGTCGATTGCCTTCTCGATCGCGCCGCCGACCTGGTCGTCGCGGCCCTCCGCGTACCCGATCAGTCCGTCGCGGTTGCCGACCACGACTACACACCGGAACTTCACCCGGCGTCCCGAGTCGGTCATCCGCTGGACCATGTTGATATCGAGCACCTCGTCTTCGAGCCCGGGGACGAGCTGGTCGACCAGCTCGGGCTCCTTGAGCGGGAGCCCGGTGGCCAGCGCCTCTTCCATGGTCTCGATGTCACCGTTGGCGACCTGCTTGCCGAGCCGGGTCTGTGGGACCCAGCCCTCCTCTGCGCTCATTGGTCACCTCCAAGCAGCCGCTCGCGGATCTCGTCGAAGTGCGCGGGCAGCTCCGTCGCGTCGAACGCGCCGGCGTAGAGCCCGTCCTCCTGCTCGGCGTAGTCGGCGATGTGCTCGCCGCGCGTCCGCGACCAGTCCGCGAGGACCTCGTCGTTGTGCGGGATCTCGAGACCCGCGTCGATTGCACCTTCCTGTACTGCAAACACCTTGCTCCCCGGGGTCGGGGAGTTCAGCCCGATGTCGAGCACCGCCTCTTCGAACCCGCCCTCGATCGCGCGCTGTCCGGCGAGCAGACCGGTCAGGTACGCCGCCGGGAGGTTCCCGGTCGGGGCCTCCCAGCCGTGTTCGCGGAGATCTGTCGAGTGTGCGCTCGCGACGGTCTCGTCGCCGAGCGGCCCAGTAACGACCAGCTGCGCCCTGACGCTGTTGTTGCCCTTGCGAGCAACCAGGCGTGGTTTGCCGGATTTCAACAGGCGCAACCGCTGATGATAATCGGTTCGGGCCTCGCGGCGTCGCCGCATCGGAACTGTGTATCGTGGTCCGGTTGCCATTATGTATCACCGTAAGTTTCGTCGATGTACCGTTCGAGGTCCGCGACGCTGTCGAACTCGCCGCCGCCGGCTTTGTCGTAGACGTCGCGGTACTGCGAGCGACTGAGCCGCCCCTCGTCGCGGAGCTCGCGCAGTCGCCGTCGCTGTGCTCGGATCGTTGACGCCCAGTCGTCGGTGTCACTCTTACGGGCCTCGGCCTCGCCCTTTCGACTGCCGGCGCCTTTCTGGTGGCCGTAGGCGCGTTTTGCTTCGCGCTCGCGGGCCCGGCTCCGGGAGTTGCCGCCCGGCTCTTCGGCCCGGACGACGCCTTCCTCGACCAGCTCCCGGATGTCTTCGCGGGTGATCGCCTCGGCAATGTCGCCCTGTTGCTCGGGGTCGAGCCAGATCCGGTTCTCGCCGACGCCGAGCACGTCCGCGGCCAGCCGCTTCTGTGCGCTCAGGTCGGTCATTCGACCACCACCTCCTCGTAGGTGGGGTTGAGAACCCGGATGCCGGCGTCCTCGGCTTGCTCCTCGATGCGTTCGCGCTTTCGCGCGCCCACCGAGGCGGCGATCCGGACTGCCTGCCGGTCGCCATCGACGCCGTCGAGATCCGCCGGGCGGTGGACCCGCACCTCCTCGAATCCGGAGGGGTGCAGTCCTCGCACGGCCTCGGGCGAGGGGTAGCCGGGGTCGACGTCCGCGCCCTTGCCCTTGACCCCGCGGCGGCGCTTCGAGCGGTCGCCGCGGAGCCGACGCCAGGAGCTCGGAATACGCTTTTTCTTATGATGGTCCTGGCGCTCGAAGGAGGGGTTCTCGACGGCCCGGCGCTGTGCGAGCAGCCGCTCTGTCTCCTCGTCCAGGTCCGGGGTCTTCTCGACCAGCCCGCGGGGCCGGAGCTCCGTCTCGAGGTCTTCTTCCTCTTCGGGTTCTTCCTCCTCTTCGACTTCGGCTTCGACTTCCTCTGTGATCTCAACGTCGCCGACGTCGGCCTTGATCCGGGCGGCCAGTGCCATCCCGACGCCGTCGACGTCAGCGAGTTCGTCCTGATCGGCGCCCCGGACCTGGTCGACGGTCGCGTAGCCGGCCTCGCGGAGCCCTTCGGCTTTTGCCTCGCCGACGCCGCTGATGTCGGTGAGCTCCGTGATCTCGGGGGTATCGTCTGTCTTGCCCGTCTCGTCTGCCTCGGCCGATCCCGCGCTCCCGTCTGCGTCTTCTTCCGACTCTTCTGAGTCCGTGCCGAACTCGTCGACCTCGCTTTCGATCTCCTCGTCGACCTCGAGGGCATCGGTTTCGGCCTTGATCCGGGCGGCCAGCGCGGTGCTCCCCCCGTCGACGGCGGCGAGCTGCTCCTGGTTGGCCGCGCTCAGATGCCCCGGGCTCTCGTACCCGGCCGCGCGGAGTTGTTCGGCGGTCTCCTCGTCGACGCCGCCGATCTCGGTCAGGCTGTCCGTCTCTCGGTGCTCCTCGGTCTCGTCTGTCTGTTGGTCCTGTTCGTGATCGTCGTCGCTCATCAGGCGTCACCTCCCTGTGGCGTCTCGGTCACGTACACGCCGTCCTGGAAGACCCGGACGTCCTTGTCGGTGACCTGGGTCAGCTGCTCGATGTCTGCGGCTGTCTGCCCGACATCCTCGATGTCAGGGCCGCGCAAGACGACCGTCTCGCCGTCAACCTCGACCTCGGTGTCGCCGTGGATCTCGGTGCGCCTGGGGGCGCGCTCGCCGAGGAAGTTCTCGATGACGACCGCGCCGTCTTCGACGGACACGTCCATCGGGAAGTGTGAGTAAAACACCTCCATCTCGTACTCCCAGCCCTCGGTCACGCCATAAAAGGCGTTCTCGACGTGGCTGTGGAAGGTTCCCATCGTCGACAGCGTCTGTGCGTCTTCCGCGTCGCTCTCGATGACGACCGCGCCGTCCTCGACTGCGACCGAGACGTCGGGGTACCACAGCCGCCGGGTCACCGACCCGTTGGGCCCCTCGACGACCAGGTCGAGGTGGTCGGTCCGAGCGTCGACGTCTTCCGGTATCTGAACTGTTTCTCGTGACATCGTTAGTAGACGTACGCGATCACTTGACCGCCGATCCCCCGGTCGCGGGCCTCGTAGTGGGTCATGATGCCATCCGAGGTCGTCACCACGAGCGTGCCGTAGTCTCGAGCCGGGAGGTACCGTTTTTCCCACTTCTCGAACCCGTCCGCGCCCGCGGCGTACCGGGGTTTGACCGGACCACAGTCGTTGATCGCTCCTTTCAGTTCGACCTCGAACTCCTCGGCGGTGCCCTCTTCGACGCGCTGGAACCCGTCGATGTAGCCCCGGTCGTACAGGACTCTGAGCACGCTGCCGATCTCGTTCGAGGCGGGCCGTACCCGCTCGGTCAGATGACCGACGTCTCCGGCGTTATCGATCGCCGAGAGCGCGTTGGCCAGTGGATCCGTTCCGGTCATGAGTATTTCTTGAAGCCCATGCTCCTGGACACCTCGCGGAAGCACTGTCGGCAGAGCCAGATGTCGTACTTCCCGACCAGGCCCTGCTTGCGTCCGCAGCGTTGACACTCCTCGAGCTGTCCGGTTCGTTTTGCAACCTGTTCGCCGGTCTCGCCGTCGCGTTCGCTCATGCTGTGACCTCCACGTCGTACTGCTGCTCGACGTACGCGACCGCGTCGGCCACGTCGAGTCGGTGATTCGCGGGAATCGGCTGGCTAGCCTGGTCGCGCTTTGCGACCCGGTAGCCCGGTCGAACGAGGTTGACCGTCACGTCGAGCCCGTAGATCCCGACCGTCGGGTCGTACTCCTGGCTCGGGAAGTCGGTGTGTTCCTCGATCCCGAAGCTGAAGTTGCCCGTCTCGTCGAACTGGCTTGCCGCGAGCTCGACGATCCCGAGGGCTGTCTCGAGGAACTGCTCGGCTTGATCGCCGCGCAGCGTCACCTTCGCGCCGATCGGGTCGCTCTCCCGGATGTCGAAGTCCGGCTCGGTGGCGTTTGCGGTCGTGCGCACCGGCTCTTGTCCGGTGATCTCGGTGATGATCTCCTCGACGCGGCCGAGTTCGCGCCCACCCTGGCCGACGCCCGCGTGGACGACGACCTTCTCGACGCGGGGTTCGCGCATCTCGTGGAACTCGCCGTTGGCCGCGTCGCCGTCGGTCTCTGAGCTCACTCTTGATCACCTCCGGTGAAGTTCTCGTCGATCACGACGATGTACTCCTCGATCGTCTCGAACCCGTCGTCGTCTTCCTGCTCGACGACGACGTTGTTGGCGGCGCTGCCGGCGGTCACCTGGATCTCCGCGATCCGGCCGATCTGGCCGGCGTGGGTCCCGGTGACGGCCGTAACCAGTGCGCCCTCCTCGTACTCGAAGTGGGCGACGATCTCCTCGTCGTCGTTGGTGACGACGATCGAGTCGCCGGTGGCGTACTCCGGACCGGCAAGCAGCGTCTGTCCGTCGTGCAACGTTAGCTGGATCTCTCCGCCCGGGACGTGGTGTTTGTTGATCACTTTCCCGAGCTTGCTGCCCGCGGCGTCCTCGTCGATGGGCGTCAGCGAGAGGCGGCCGCCCTCGTCGGGGAACACCCGGTAGTACTCCTCGCGGTCGGGCAGCGCCAGGATGTCGAACATCCCGATCGGCCGCTCCTCGTCGCTCGCTGACTCGCCGTTGATGACGACGCCGTCCTGTGCGAGCGCGTACCGGGCTTCCTTCCGGTTGTCGACGACCCCGAGGACATCCCGGAGGATGATCAGCAGGGGAACGCCGTCCTCGCCGTGCGGGCCGGCGCCAGCCTTGACCGTGAACGTCTCTGTCTTGCGCTCGACGGGCCAGCTTTTCGGCACCGACAGCCGCTTTTGATGATTACTCATCGCTGCCCTCCTCGAGGCGCTCGCGGCGCCTGTCGTCCGATAGCTCGAGCTCGGTTACTTTGAGATTGCTCGCGTCGACCGGGCGGGGCACTTCCTCGCCGTCGGCGGTCTCCTGAGTGATCCCCTCGACGTGGACCGCGGCCGCGCGCAGGTCGATGTCGACGACCTCCGCTTCCTGGCCGGCGAAATCCCCGCGGGACACCTCGACGGTGTCGCCCTGGTTGACCCGGACCGAGCGCTGTCCGTACTCCTCGCGCAGGTCCGAGGACAGCGTCCCCCGGACCTGCTTGTGTCGCTCGTGCAGCGGCGCCTCTTCCGTGCGTTTCCGCTGTTTGCGTGGTTGTCGTGTCATACTATCATCGTTGCTGCGGATGCGATCGCGCCGAACCGCTCGGCGACCTCGCGGGCGATCGGACCCCTGAGCTCGGTGCCGCGTGGATCCTCGTTGTCGTCGACGATCACGGCGGCGTTGTCCTCGAATCGGAGCCGCGTCCCGTCGGGGCGTCGGATCGGCTTGCGCTGGCGGACGATCACCGCCTCGAGCACCTGCCGACGCATCTCTGGGGTACCCTTGGTGACCGAGACGGTCACCTTGTCGCCGATGCCGGCCTTGGGGTGGCGGTTTTTCCGCCCCGTGTAGCCGGCGACGCTGACGAGCTTGAGCTCGCGGGCGCCGGTGTTGTCCGCACACGTCATCAGCGAGCCCTTCTCCAAGCCCTGGGTGACGTCGGCCTTGATCGCCTCCATCACCGCTCACCGCCGTTGACCTCGACGACAACGTGGGACTTGGTCTTCGACAGCGGCCGCGTCTCGGCGATTTTCACCGCGTCGCCGACCTCGATCGGCGCCAGCACGCCCGGCACGTGGGCCGGGACCCGCGACCGGCGTTTCATGTACCGATCGTACTTGGGCACTGGAACGTCGTACTCGCGTTCGACGACGACCGTCTTGTCCATCGCTGCGGAGACGACCTCGCCCTCGATGACCTGTCCGCGGACGGACAGCTCGCCGTGGAACGGGCACGTCTCGTAGTCGTACTCCTCCGGGTCGTCCGGCTCGGGTGGCCGTGCGACGTCGAGTCCTATCGCCATGGTGAATCACCTGTTCGTTCCGTTCGTCGGGCCGGCCGCGCGAGCAGGCGCTCGCCGGCCGTCCGGACCGTCTCCCCGCCCGGGAGGGTCCACTCGAAGGTGGTCTCTGCTTTC
>PXQL01000116.1 GCA_003021335.1 Halobacteriales archaeon QH_10_67_13 | reverse complement strand
GCGGCCGCGAGGGAACTCGGTCCCCCGGTCGCGGTGAAGGCCCAGGTCAGGGTCGGCGGGCGCGGCGAGGCCGGCGGAATCGAGCTGGCCGGAGATCTCGACGCAGTCGAGGCGGCCGCGGAGCGGATCCTCGGGGCGAAGATCGGCGGCCGCCGGGTCGAGGCCGTGCTAATCGAGGCGGCCGTCGAGGCCGAGACGGAGGCGTACGTCGGGATCACAGTCGACCGCGCGGCGGGCCGGCCGGTCGCGATGGTCTCCCGGGAAGGCGGGGTCGAGATCGAGGCCGTCGCCGCCGAGCGGCCGGAGGCGATCGCCCGCGAGCCGGTTGATCCCGCCTTCGGACTGCACCCCTACCAGGCCCGGCGGGCCGCTCACGAGGCCGGATTCGACCGCGCGGTCGCCGGCGAGGTCGCCTCGGTCCTGACCGCGTTGTACGAGCTGTGGGTCAAGCGGGACGGCCGCGAGGCCGAAATCAACCCGCTGATGATCACCGACGGCGACGCCGAGGCTGGCTCCGACGATCCGGAGGCCCCCGGGGTGATCGCCGCCGACGCGGTGTTTTCCCTCGACGACGACGCCGCGTACCGCCAGCCCGAGCTCGCCGCTGGGGCGACCGACCCCGAGGATGAGTTCGAAGCCCGGGCGGCCGAGCGCGGGTTCGATTACGTCCGGCTCGAAGGAACTCTCGGGGTGATCGGCAACGGCGCCGGGCTCGTGATGGCCACGATCGATCTCATCGATCACCTCGGCGGGGCGCCGGCGAACTTCCTCGACATCGGCGGCGGCGCGGATGCGGACCGGGTCGCGGCCGCCATGGAGCTGGTCTACGACGACGACCGCGTCGAGGCCATGCTGTTCAACGTCTTCGGCGGGATCACGCGGTGTGACGAGGTCGCACGAGGGATCAACGACGCGCTGGCAGCGCTGGGCGGCGCGCCGAAGCCGACGGTCGTCCGGCTGGCCGGGACGAACGCCGAAGCCGGGCGGGAGCTGCTCGATTCCGCGCTCCGGGTCGAACGATCCTTCGAGGGGGCCGTCGAGGCGGCGATCGCGGCCGCCGGGGAGAGCAAGGGCGAGGCGACGGACTCGACCCGGGAGGTGAGCGACCGATGAGCGTGCTCGTCGACGAGGACACGCGGGTGCTCGTCCAGGGCATCACCGGCGGGGCCGGACAGTTCCACGCCGAGCGGATGCGGGCCTATGGAACCGATGTCGTCGCCGGGGTCGTCCCGGGCAGGGGCGGAACCGAGACCGCCGGCGTGCCGGTCTACGACACCGTCGCGGCGGCCGTCCGCGAGCGGGAGCCGACAGCGGCCGTGACCTTTGTTCCCCCTGCAGTGGCTGCCGACGCGCTGTTCGAGGCGATCGACGCCGAACTGGATGTGGTCGTCGCGGTGACCGAGGGAATCCCGATCCAAGAGATGCTCCGGGTTCGGCGCCGGCTCGCGGCAGTTGATACCCGGCTGATCGGCCCGAACACGCCGGGCGTGATCACTCCGGGGGCCGCAAAGGTCGGTATCCTCCCGGGAGAAATCTTCACGCCGGGCTCGGTCGGGGTCGTCTCACGGTCCGGAACGTTGACCTACGAGATCGTCGACGCGCTCACCGAGCGGGGATTCGGCCAGTCGACGGCGATCGGGATCGGGAAGCGACACCGCCGCGAACAAGATTGAGGCCCTCAAGTCGGCCGGGGCCGCCGTCGCGGAGACCCCGGCGGGCGTTGCCGAGGCGGTCGCGGAGCTTCGGTGATCGGGGTTTCGAACGGATTAATTGTCTACCGGCCCATATTTACGCTATGAGTTCCGATCTCGGTTCCTACGGCACGGCGGCGATCTGTGAGGTCTGCTCGAACGAGCTCGACCGGATCGCCGAGGTCGAGTTGCTAACCAACCGCGAGCTTGACCTGCTTCGCCAGCCCAAACGCCGGGTGAACGCGAACATCTCCCTGCGGATGGACGACGGCTCGGTGGAGGTCTTCCCGTCGTTCAGGATCCAGTACAACAGCTCTCGGGGCCCGACGAAGGGCGGACTACGCTTTCACCCGAGCGTCAACGAGGACGAGGTCGACCAGCTGGCCTTCCTGATGACGCTCAAGTGTGCGGTCGTCGACATTCCTCTCGGCGGTGCGAAGGGCGGGATCCAGGTCGACCCCGACGAACTCTCGGAGGGCGAACTCGAGCGGCTCTCTCGGGCGTACGTCCGGGAGTACCACGACATCATCGGCCCGGACAAGGACATCCCGGCGCCGGACGTGAACACCGACCAGCAGGTGATGGCCTGGATGCTCGACGAGTACGAGCACATCACCGGCGAGGCCGCGCCGGGCGTGATCACCGGCAAGCCGGTCGAGCTGGGCGGCAGCGAGGGCCGGGGTACCCAGACGGTCGCGATCCAGGGCTTTGGCAACGTCGGCTCGAACCTCGCTCTCTTTCTCGACGAGCGGGGCTACGACGTGGTGGCGGTCAGCAACGTCGCCGGGGCGCTGTACGATCCCGACGGGCTCGACGTGCCGGCGGTGTACGACCGCCATGCCGAGGGCGGAGAGCTGTCGGCCCCCGAGGCCGAGGAGATCACGAACGACGAGCTGCTCGCGCTCGACGTGGACGTGCTCGTCCCCGCAGCCGTCGAGGACCAGATCACGATGGAAAACGTCGACGACGTTCGGGCGACCGCCGTCTTGGAGATGGCAAACGGGCCGACAACCAGCGCCGCCGACCAGGAACTCGCCGACCGGGGCGTTCCTGTCTTGCCCGACATCCTCGCGAACGCCGGCGGCGTCACCGTCTCCTACTTCGAGTGGATCCAAAACACCACCCACGAGTACTGGGAGGAGTCCATGGTCCACGAGAAACTCGAAACCCAGATGCGATCGGCGTTCGACGATCTCAGGGGGATCCGCAACGGCGACGCCCGCACCTGGCGCGAGGCCGCCTACGTCCAGGCGGTCAATCGTGTCCTCGACGCCGAGACCTACCGGAGCAACGTCTCGCGGTGAACAGACGCGGACGCCTGCCCAGCCCGAACCGAGCGAACCGAAACCGGATCGGGACCGGTCACTCGAGCGCGTCGGCGATCGCGCCGGGATCGAAAAGCGCCGGATCGAGCAGTTTGTCGGCCTGTCGGGTGACAAACTCCGGCAGCGAGCCGTTAGCGTAGACCAACACCGTCAGCTCCGGATTGCGGTCTTTCGCGACGGGGATCGCCGTCGCCTGCTCGAGGTCGGTGAGCACGAACGCGTCGGCCGCGCTGACGCCTGCCGACTCGAGGCCGGCGGCGTCGGCGGTCGTCGCGTGGGTCACGTCGTGGACGTCGAGCGCTCGCGCGAGCCCGCGGTCGTCGGCGCCGCCGATAATTATCTTCATCACTCGTATTCGACGG
>PXQL01000115.1 GCA_003021335.1 Halobacteriales archaeon QH_10_67_13 | reverse complement strand
CGGGAGACGACGGTGCTCGACATCACCGCGGAGGACACCTCTCTCGAGGAGCTGTTCAACCGGTACACCGGCGCCGACCGAACCGAGCAGGGCCGCGAGGACGGAAACGCCGGCGGGCGCGGTCGGTCGGCCCCGGAGCGAGGAGCATGAGCGTCGCGAGCGTCTTCCGCAAGGATATTCTCGACGTCCGGCGGGCGAAGATCGTCTGGTTCGTCGGGAGTCTGTTCACGCTCGTGACGGTCCTGTTTTTCTACCAGGTCCGGGTTACCGGCGGGATCGAGCTGTTCGACGATGTCCTGCTCGGGCTGTGGAACGTGACGTTCGTCGGCGCGCTGTTCATTCCGGCGATCGCGCTCGTGGCCGCGTACCTCTCGATCGCCGGCGAGCGCGAATCCGGCAGCATCAAGTTTCTGCTCTCGACGCCGATCAGCCGGCGCGAGCTGGTGATCGGGAAGTTCCTCTCCCGGACGGCGGTCGTCGCCGTCTCCTGTCTGTTCGCCTTCGCCGTGGCTGCGGTTCTCTCGGCGGCGTGGTTCTCGGCGCTTCGCCCCGGCGCGTTCGTCGGGATCGCCGCGCTGACGACGCTGTACGCGCTCGCGTACGTCGCCGTCGCGATCGCCGTCTCGGCCGCGACCGCGACCCGGGCGCGGGCGATGGGCGGGGCGCTCGGATTCTACTTCGTGACGAACCTGCTCGTCGTGTTCGGGGACCTCTCGATCCGGGGACTGCTCAAGTACCTGCTCAACGACGTGGTCGGTGCCGGCATCGGCGAGGACCCGCTCACCTTGCTGACGATGGTGATCAGTCCGACCCAGTCGTATCTTGCCGCGACCCAGCTCGCGTACCCGACGGCGTTTCTCGAAGAGCGCGGACTCGAGCCGGCGGAGCTGGCCTGGTACGTGCAGGGGGAGATGGGACTGGCGCTGCTGCTCGCCTGGCTGGTCGTGCCGCTCGCGGTCGGGATCTGGCGGTTCGACGCGGCGACGATCGGCGCGGTTGCCCTCTCGGCCACGGTCGACGGACTGACTCCCGACCCAGAGCAGGCTCTCGACGACGGGCGGTCCGAGAGTCAGTCCGTCGACCGTGGCCGAGAGGGCAACCGCGCCGATCGTCGCCAGGACCGTGGTCCCGACGACGAGCGTCAGCCCCGTCGCCGCGCCGACCGCGGGCCCGGTCGCGTCGGCGCGTCGGGCGAGGCCGGCTCCGGCGACGGCCAAGACGGCGATCGGGATCAGGTGATAGACCGGCGCCGGTAGCGTCACGGCGGCCGTTGTGAGAAAGCCCCCGGACTCGGTCACGATGTTCTGCGTGATGCCGTCGAAGGCTCCGCCGGTCGGGCTGTCGGGCGGGTCCGTGACCCGGAGTGGAGTCAGCTGGGCGCCGTAGTAGATCCACCCGGCCGCCGCGAAGAGCTGCTCTCGGAGGAACTCTTGATCCTCGGCGAGGGCGACGACCGCGAGCGTCAGGAGATAGCCGACCGGGATCGAGGCCGCCCCCGCCGCGGCGCCGGCGATCAGGCGCGCCCGCCAGTCACCGGCCCGCTCCGTGAGCGGCTGTTCGGCGTCCGTCTCACCCGAGTCCGGACTCGGCTCCGGCTCTTCCTCCTCGTCGGCGTCGTCGGTCGGTCGGCTGATGGTTCCCTCGGGGAGCTCCGTGTCGACGAGCTCGGCGCCGGTGACGACGGTGTCTCGAACGGTCACGCCGGCCACCTCGGCCCGCACGGTCGCCCCCGAGAGGTTGACCTTGGTCAGGTCCGCCTCCGAGAGGTCGGCCTCAGCCACCAGCGCTCCGGAGAGATCCGCGCCAGAGAGGTCCGTCCCCGAGAGATCGGTCTCGATGAGGTAGGCGTCGGAGAGATCCGCGCCGGAGAGGTCCGCGCCGGAGAGGTCAGCGCCCTTGAGATACGCGTCGGAGAGGATCGCCGCCGCGAGATTCGCCCCCGAGAGGTTGACCTCGCGGAGTGGCGCCTCCGACAGGTCCGCGCCGCGAAGCGCCGTCCGGGCGTAGTCCCCGCCAGGGAGGCTTATCGCGGTCGCACCGTCGAGGATCTCCCCGTACGGCGCGGTCCGGTCGCGAACCGAGGCGGGGGCGCGGGCGGCCGCGAGGGCCTCGGTGGAGCGCTCCTCCTCGGACCGAGCGTGCCAGACACACCGGTCTGCCCCCGGGGGCGTCTCCCGGTAGCAGCAGGCGGCGTGATCTGGGCGATCCGCGGCATCGCAGCGCCACGCGTAGCCACACCGGTCCGGCGGGGACGAGTCGGGCCGTGACGGGCTCACGCCGAGGACTGAGTCGCCAGCCCGGCACAAGCGTTTCGCACTGTACGCGGAGTCTCGACTGGGGACGAACGCGGCTGTCGCGGTCTCGGGTGCCGAGCCGGAACACCGACAGACTCGTATCCGCGGCCGACGAATCCGGGCGCAACCCGACGATGAACCGGACGACCGGTGGCGGTGGGAAACAGATCCGGCGCCGAGAGTTCTTCGCGGCGGGCGTCGCGGCGACACTCGGCGGAGCCGGCTGCGTTGGGGCCGGCGGCGACGCCAGCCCGCTGACCGATGCCCCGGCGGCCGTCGTGTTGCGGTACTACCACGCCGCGGACCGGGCCGGTGACGCTGACGAGTTTATCAACGGAGTCGCAACCATCGTCCACAGCGCCTCCACCTTCGACCGGCGGCTCAAGACGGACCGGAGCTACTGGACCGAGGCCCGGACTGTCGTGGTTGAGGGCGTCACCGTCGTTGAGGAGAACCTGGGCGATGAGCAGCTGGTCGATCGGGTCGGCTTCCTGGGGGCCAGCGTCCTCCCGCTGTACGGGGAGGGACTCTCGGCGGAACTCGACGCGATCGCCGGCGAAAACGCCGTCGTGCGGGCGACACTCACCCGCCGGGACGGCTCCGGGGGAGAGCTCGTCCGGGAGTGGCTGCTCGCGACCGACGACGGCCGGTGGCGGCTCGTCTGGGAGTGAAAGCCCGACGGTGGGGCGTCGACCGCGGCGCCCAACCGGTCGCAGGCGGGCGGTCCCGGCGAGTTCGGCGCCGTCGCGTCGAGGAACTCAGGCCCCCTCGGAGCGGTCGGTCGCCGAGACGAGCGCAAGTCCCCAGAGCGCGAGCTCGAGGGCGAACGACCGAGAGGCAAAGTACGACGCCGTCCCGGGCAACACCAGATCGTCGGGCATCTCGGCGTAGGGGCGCTCGCGGGCGATCGGCCACAAAAGAAAGGCGATATCCAGGCGCCGTCCGTTCGCGGCCATCCCGGCCGCGTCGGCGCCGACGTGGGTCGCCCACCCGAGCCAGAGCGAGCGGAGGGCACGGCCGCGGCGCGTCCACGGCGCAGCAATCGCCACGGACAGAAGCGAGTGTGCAATCGAGTGGTACCGATCGGTCTCGCCGACCCGACCGAGGGGCTTGTCGATCAGGTCCGGCAGCACCGCGCCGAGCACGGTCCAGAAAAGCGAGCAGCCGAGCCGGCGCGCGACGAGGTAGGCGACGATCACGTGTGTCGGAAAGAGTATGCGGCCGCTCGGATCGCTGGGGACATACCGGCTGTGCCCGCGGACGCCGGCGTCGGCGGGTACCCGACGGTTTAGGTGACTGGCCGCCCTACTGGTCGTGTTCGCCGATGTCTCCGCCACCCGCCGGCCGGCCGCCGGACGAGATCCCCGTCGAGTGTGCCGACTGTCGAGCCGCGCTCGCCGCGGGCGGGCGGGAGAGCACGGCCTTCCTGCTCGCCGATCACCTGACGCTGCCGATCGTGGGCTGTGATCGACACCGCGAGGAGCTACGCGCCGCCTGCGCGTTCGCAACGACCGAGACGGCCGAACTGTTCGAGCACCGACCTGCCGGCGGGATCCGCTGTCCGGCCTGTCGGCTCGCCGGGACGGGCTCCCAGCCGGTCGTCTCCGTCGCCGACGGAGGCGTCGCGGTGATCGCCTGCCCGACTCACCGGTCGGAGCTGCTCGACCGGTACCGCGCCGGTCTCGAGACGCGCCGGCAGCTCGCCGCCCCCTCGGCGCCGTTCTGAGACCGATCCGGGGCCGAGTCGTCCGGCCCGCCGGCTGTTTGCATTCCCCTGGCAGGACGACCACGGCCCGGAGTCGTTCTACCGGCCGGCGACCGACCGAGCGTAATCGCGGCGTCGGCCGACTCACTCGTAGCCGCCTACTCGGGATCGCGCTCGCGCAGCTCCGCGAGGCTGTCGAGTACCGCTTCGGTGGTGAGTTCGGCGTCGGCGTACGGGTCGGTGACCGGCGCGAACGGGGGATCGGTCCCGAGCGCCGCAGCGCGCTCGACCGCGCGGCCGATCCGGGCGGCCATCTCGCCGAACCGGGCGGCCGCCTCCTCAGGGGTAACCCACTCGGCGGCGTCGTGTTCCTCGCTGAGCGTCACCGCGCGCTCGTTGGTCTCGCACCGGTACAACACCGAGACCATCGGGTCGTAGGTCTCGCCGTCGATCCACCCGCCGTACAGCACGTCGACCGGCGGGCCGACGCGGCCGTCGAGGCCCAGTTCCTCGCGGAGCTCCCGCCGGAGACCGCCGACCATCGTCTCGCCGTACTCGAACTTCCCGCCCGGCGGTTCCCACCCGCCTTCGGAGCAAGTCACGAGCACGTCTCCGTCCGGGCCGAACAGGATCGCCTTCTGGGTTACTTTCCCGACGAACGGGTTCTCGTCTTCGGTCACGTCCCGGCCGAGTCGCGCCGACAACTCACTCTTTTCGCTCGCCCGGGCTCCCGACACCCGGTCGGCGGGGTCACTCCCGGCCGAGCCGACGGGGCCGCTCACGGTCGGGGCTCTCGTCGTGGAGCCGGGCGAACACGGGGAGATAGAACACCCAGGCGAGGACGTAGGCGGCTCCGATCCAGACGTTCCGCGCGTCGATGGCGGCGACCGCGCCGTCGAGGAGCCCGACGGCGACGACGAGACCGACGAGCCCGACCGTCGAGGCGCCGAGCCAGTCGTATGCGACCCCGATGAGCGACCCGACGACGTAGGCGAGCGCGTACCGCGTGACGGCGACGCCGGCGACCGAGAGATAGAAGTAGGCCCTCCCGAAGCCGTCGACATCGATTCCGAGGGCGCGGACGATCGCGTCTAACTGCTCGACGGTCGCCTCCTGGGCGGTGAGAAGCCGCGCGACGGCGAGGGCGGCGGTCACCAGCCCGACAACGCGGCCGGCCACGACCCCGGCGTGTGCAGGATCGTGTCGCTCGCGCATCCGAGCCCGGTCAGCGCAGCCGGACCGCCGTGCCGTAGGCGATGACTTCCGATCCCCCGTTTGCGATCTCGGAGCTCTCGAGGCGGACGTTGACGATCGCGTCGGCGTCCATCGACTCGGCATCCGCAACCATCCGCTCGAGGGCCTCGTCGCGGGCCTCGGTCAGAAGCTCCGAGTAGGCCTTCAGCTCGCCGCCGGTGAGGTTCCTGATGCTCTGGGTGATGTCTCGTCCGACGTTCCGGGCCTTGACCGTGTTGCCGCGGGCGATACCGAGCGACTCGGCGATCTCCCGACCGGGGACCGTCTCGGGGGTGACGACATCCATAGACGGGTTATCATGGCGGCCAATAAAAAAGCCGCCGCGGCGGTGCAACCCGTGACGCGGTCCCGGGTGGAACGATCTGGCAGTCGGGGCCGGATTGGGACCCATCGCCGTCCCGTAAGAGAGAGGACAGCTCTCCGCGGCGGGCCCGTGATCGGCGACGAACCTCGGAAGGCGCAAAAAGAGGAGAGCAGACGTGGCCATTCTCGGCCCTCCCGGGTGCCCGCGAGGACTGTGCGGGGTGTCGACGATCGGTTGAGAGACAGCCCGGCATCGGTCGGTTTATTATTACAGATCGGAAATCTGTCGCATGAATCGATCGCGGACGACGCGACGGGTGCTGCTCGCCGGCGGCGCAGCGGCGTTCGGCGCCGCGATCGCCGGCTGTACGGGTGACTCAGACTCGGGATCGGGATCGGGATCAGGCGACGACAACGCGGTGATGGCCGGCACCAGGAATCAGCCGACCGCGTTCGTACCCGAGGAACTCGAGGTCTCGGCCGGGACGACTGTCACCTGGGAGTGGGGGACCGACAATCACAACATCCACGTCCAGAACCAGCCCGAGGGGGCCGACTGGCCCGGCGAATCGGAGGTGTTCAACGAGGGCCACGAGTACAGCTACACCTTCGAGATCCCGGGAACCTACGAGTACATCTGCCAGCCACACGCCTCGCGGGGAATGGCCGGCGCGATCGTCGTCGAAGAGTAACCGGCCAATATAGCGTCTGTGTAACTGGTGTCTCGCGAGCAGGTCACTCTCGACTACTAGCCAGTACGGCCAGGAGGGTGTGGCGTCTCAGTTATCGTACTGATGCCCACCCCAACGTACGCCACCGACGAGACGGGCGAGGAGCGAGTCGACGACGGGAACTCACCGGTCACGACTGCCGGCCCGCGCGGCGAGGACCTGCACGTCCGGAACTTCGACGTTGAGCGGCGCTACACCCTTCAGATCGAGGTTCGCGACGACGAGACGATCCTAGAGAGAGTACCGCCTTGGACCGAGCGACGCAGCGAGACGGATCGACTGGCCCCGGGAACGTACACCGTCGTCGCCAGCCTCGACGGCGGCCACCGCCGCGTCGCACGCTGTACAATCGACGACCGACCGTCGAACGCGGTACTGATCGAGGTCGGAAACGGGACCGTATCGGTCACCGACGGACTGTACCGTTGAGCGACCACGCGCAACCACACACGGCGACGACAGCGACAGACCTACCACAGGTGTCCCAATGCACCCGATCCGATCGCGTCCGCGCCGGCAGAAACGAGCCCGACGGCCGACCAGCGGGGCGACTCGCCCGCGCAAAGTGCCGGCTCGGCGCGTCGGTTAGGCGCGCCAGCTTCTGGGCCGCGGTACTGCTCCCGGTCGTCCACCTGTCGCTTCTGGCCGCCGGCGTCGAGACGACCCGGGAGACGGCGGCGCTCGCCGCGCTGCTCGCGGCGAACGTCGGCGCGCTCGTCGTGGGACACGATTACGGGGGCTGACCCCAACTTCGACACCCTCCCGAGCGGTCGCGGGAGCCGTCCGGGAGTTCGGCGAACTGCTTCCCAGCGGCGTGTTGATCGCGCTCGTCGGCAGGGACCTCGGCGGCGATGACCCGGCGCTTGGACTCGACGCTGAAATACTCGCCGAGGGTCTCGTAGCCGAGGATGACCGTCTGCTGGCGGACGGCCGCCCGAAGGTCTTCGCGGTCGAGCGGTTTGCACAGGTAATCGTCGAAGGGCATATCGAGCACGTCGAACCCCGGGTCGATCGCGGTCACCATAACCACCCGGCCGTAGTACTCCCGATCGGCCAATGCGGCCAGCACGTCGTCGCCGGACATGCTCGGCATGTGCCGGTCGAGCAACACGACATCGGTCTCCTCGTCGTCGATCGTCTCCAGGGCGGCCCGACCGCTGTAGACCGTCTCGATCTCGCACAGCCCGCGCAGCCTGAGCGCATAGGCGTCGGCGACTTCCTTCTCGTCGTCGACGATCAGCGCGGTCGGACGCGGCTGACTCGAATCGGACTCGCCCATGACCGTTTTCTCTACCGTATTCTACGAGTACCGGGGTATAATAGTGTTCATCGACGGTCATTTCGGTCGGCGTCGGGCTCGAACACCTCGGTCAGCAGCTTCCGCTGGGCGGCCCGGAGGTGATACAGCAGCGTCGGCCCGGTGATGTCGAGCGCCTGCGCGACCTCCTCGGCGGTGCTCTCGCGGGGCGACTGGAAGTACTCGGCGAGGAAGGCGGTTTTCAGCGCCGTCCGCTGGCGGTCAGTGAGCCGGTCGTCCAGAGCCTCGCGGAGCTCCCGGGTGGTGGTCGCGTCCCGGTCGCGCTCGCGTTTCGCCAAGACGCTCGCGTCGTACTCGCGGGTCACCGCGTCGACGAGCCTGCGGACGTCTCCTTCTGTGGGCACGTCAACGACGAGCTCGGCGCCGGTCGGGTCGATGTCGCCGGTCTTGATCGTCGCGCCGCGGTCGAGGAGCCGGCCGAGAACCGTCCCGTCGTCGAGTTCGACCTCGAGCGAGCCACCCCCCGATCGGTCGTCGATGATCCGGACGGCCTCGGTTCCCTCGTGGGTTGAGAGCCTGTCGCCGGTGGTACTCGCCGAAACCCCCTCGACGGCGAGATAGCAGAGCAGCCCCGGACTCTGGGAGACGACCCCCTCGATCGAGGCGGTCGCGTCGCCGGCCGCGGCCAGCGGGTCGGCAGGATCGTCGATCCCCAGCCGGAGCTCGACGACCGTATCCGACAGCAGGAGGTTCCGGTGGCGAGTGGCGTTGACCGCAAAGCCGGCCATCTCGCCGACCGTCTCGAAGCTTGCGCGCTCGCGTTCAGAGAAAGCGTCCCGATCGGCGGCGTACAGCCCGACCACGCCGTAGACGCTCGCGCCGTGGACGAGCGGCACTGCGAGCAGCGACTGGAGCCCGTCGGCGAAGGCAGCGCGCCTGATCGCCTCGGGCACCGCGGCGGCGTCTCCGAGCGGCTGGACGATCGTCGGCTCCCCGGTCTCGATCGCCCGGGCCTCGGGGATCGGGTCGTCGGCCGTGAGCGCGGCCTCGATCCGCTCGAAGGTGCGCCCGGTCGCGCCGGCGGCCGCTCGGGCGACGATGCCGTCGTCCCCGAGTTCGCGCTCGCCGACCCACGCGAAGTCATAAATGTCCGTCTCACCCAGCCGGCGACAGATCGTCTCGGCGATCTCCGCTCGGGTTGAGGCGTCGACGAGTTCGCCAAGGATCTCCGAGATGAGCCCGTCGATGACGGTCAGCCGGTCGAGATCGTTCCGGAGCCGTTCGATCTGACGGGTCTGGTCGTGGCGCTCGGAGACGTCCTCGATATAGAGTAACACTGACTCGCCGTCGACGAGCGAGACCTCAAGCCACCGACCGAGGGCCGGGTAGTACTCCTCGACGGTGCGTTCCTCAAGATCCGCGACGGCGCGGGGGACGCTCGCGTCGACGGAGTCGGGAAACACCGACCCGACCGACCGCCCAGCGACGGTTGAGTCGAGCTCGAGTACGGCTGCGGCCCGGTCGTTGATCTCACGTACCGTCCCGTCGTGCGCGAGCTCGAGCACGCCGATCGGGGCCCGGGCGAGCCGTCCGTCCATGCCCGACGGTACCGCGGGTAACGTAAAGAACGTTCCGCGAGTCTCCCCGAGCGGGAACGGCGGCCGTGCGAGCCGCGACTATGGCGACTCGACGCCGGTTATCTCGAACCGGGCGCCGCCTTCGGCGCTCCCGGTCGCCGCGATCGACCAGCCGTGGAGGTCAGCGATCTGCTCGACGATTGCCAGCCCGAGCCCGGTGCCGTGGTCCTCGGAGCTGTACCCCGGCTCGAACACCCGGGGCCTGTCCGGGGGGGCGATCCCGGGGCCGTCGTCGGCGACGTAGAATCCGTCGGCCTCAGAAGCGAGCGTTCCGATCGTGACGGTGACCGTCCGGTGGTCGCCGTCGGGCGCGCCGTGCTCGACGGCGTTGCGAAACAGGTTCTCGAACAGCCGGCTGACGCGGCCCGGGTCGGCCGTCGCCGTCGGGAGGTCGCCCTCGGTCGTCAGGGCGGCGCCGTTGGTCTCGACGGTCTCCCAGGCGGCGGTCGCAACCGCAGCGAGATCGACCACCTCGTCGGGTTCGATGACCTCCTCGCCGCGGGCGAGGGTCAAGACATCCTGGATGATCCGCTCCATGCGCTCGTGGGCGCGGGCGACGTGCTCGAAGTGTTCCTCCTCGCCGAGCTCCCGTCCGGCCCGGAGGCGGGCTTTCGCCACGTCAAGTGGGTTGCGCAGGTCGTGGCTTACGACGCTCGCGACGTGATCGATCCCAAGCGTGTCCGGTCGCCCGGCGCCGGATTGCTCGTCCTCGGTCGCGGTGAAAAACAGGAATCCGGTCGTCCCGTCTTCGGGAGCGACGGTCTGGACGACGTAGGCCGACTCGCCCGGGGAGCGTCGAACGCGGAATGTGTCGCCGTGTTCAAGACAGGCCGCGAACGGCGGCCCGGCGCCACGGACGCATAGTCCGAGCGACTCGAAGGCTCGGGCGACGGGCTCGCCCTCGACACCGGTGCCGAGCTGTGTTGCGAACGCGTCGTTGACGCCCGTGACCGTCGGAACATCGTCGATCACGTAACTGCAGGCCGGATCCGGGTACTGGTCGATTCGGACCGACTGCGCGTCGGTCGTTTCGCCGGTCATGGGCGCTCTCGCCCCGGGGCGGCCGCTCGTCCGCGCGTCCGTCGAGTCGGTCGGTCGTCGTAGCGATTCGGGTACACCGTTTGAGTCGATCTTAGCCCGTCGGGCTCTTAGCGTCTGCGGCGCAGGGCGCTGAGCCCCCTTCCGCAGCGAGCGTCCGAGGCGCGAGCAGGGAGGGGATACAGCGCCCGTCATCTGTTTTACTTCTACTGTCCGGCATAGCCTCACAACCACTGCGGTCGAAGAAAGTGATAAGACGCTTAGCATGAGTCCGGCGGTGTTCACCCGCGACACGGGACACTCCGAACCGCCTGTGAAGCGAAGCCGCCTGCAGAGTCCGGAGCCGCTGTGTCCACATCGGATACACGCTCCGACGCAGAACCAGGAAGCCCCACCCGCGACAAGCAAGCGGCGAGGAATCCCGAGCGCGGTCGGGTGGGGTAGTTCACTCGTATCCTCTAGTTGTCCAGACGCCTCGGCTCGACCCCCAGCCGGCACTCCCGGGCAAAATCCGCCGGCTCGGCGGGCATCCTCCCGTCGCGGAGCCGGACTCACCGGGGCGGGCGGTCCGCCAGGTAGGTGACCGCGGGATTCACGCATCCTACCGGTACATCGGTCCCCCCGCACCTAAAGCGTGACACCGGATCTCAGACTCGGAAACGGCATGCCCGAGCGTCCGGGCGATCGCGAGTGGAAGTTCCGACCGGCCCTGTCGACTGCAACGACTCTTTGACTCTCGACAACGAGTTTATTTCTGCCGGTCGTACTGAGAGACATGCGACGACGTCGACTCCTCGCGGGTTCGGGTGCGCTACTCGCCGGCGCGGTCGCCGGCTGTACCGAAAACGATTCCGAAGGGCCGTCGGGGGACTCGGAGTCGAACGACCCCGATCCGGCGCGCTCGATGACGACCAGCTGCAGGAGCTGGTCGGCGAGACCAACGGCTTCGCGGTCGATCTCCACCGGCGACTGTTGGCCGATCGGGCCGACGAGAACATCTTTGCCTCGCCGATCAGCGCGTCGATCGCGCTCGGGATGACCTACGCCGGCGCAGGCGGGAACACCCGCGAGCAGATGCGGTCGGCGCTGCGGTACACCGTCGATGACCTCCACGAGACGATGGGCGAGCTCCAACGACGACTCGACGAACGCGGCGCCTCCGACGGCGAAGCCGACGGAGAGGACGACGGAGACGAGGAAGATGACACCCCCTTCCAGCTCTCGATCGCCAACTCGGTGTGGGGCCAGCAGGACTATCCGTTCGCGGACGACTACCGAACCACGCTCGCACAGCAGTACGGGGCCGAGCTCGCTGAGGCGAACTTCCGCGGGGATCCCAGCGGCGAGCGCGCGCGGATCAACAGCTGGGTTGCCGACGAGACCGAGGGCACCATCGAGGAGCTACTGCCCCCGGGATCGATCGACGATCTCACGCGACTCGTGCTCGTCAACGCGATCTACTTCCTCGCGAACTGGGAGCAGCCGTTCCCGGAGGATCGGACCGAACAGGCGACGTTCACCGCGCTGGACGGAACCGACCACGAGGTGCCTCTGATGGGTCTCAAGCGGGCTTGGCCGTACGTAGAGCGCGAGGGGACTCGGGCCGTCGAGCTGCCCTACGTCGGCGGCGACGCGGCGATGCTGGTCGTGCTGCCGCCGGAGGGAGAGTTCGAGGCGTACGAACGGGAGTTCGACGGCGACCAGCTCGCCGAGCTGGTCGACGGGCTCGACACTCAGGAGGGAACCGTCCGGCTCCCCAGGTTCGAGTTCGACACAAGCGTCCAGCTGAGCGACCCGCTCAAACAGCTCGGCATGCCCGACGCCTTTGATAAGGAGCGGGCCGACTTTACTGGGATGGCCGAATCCGGCGAGGGCGAGGGGCTGTATCTCATGGAGGCCTACCACGACGCGGCCGTGGCCGTCGACGAGGCCGGGACTGAAGCCGCCGCCGCGACCGGGGCGGTGATTGGCGACACCTCGGCTCCCGTGGATCCCTTCGAGTTCGTCGCCGACCGACCGTTCCTGTTCGCGATCCGGGACCGCCCGACTGGTGCCGTGCTCTTTCTCGGCCGGGTCGTCGATCCGTCGGGCTGGGAGTAGGCCGAGCGGGCCGACCCGCCATTGGTGGAGCAGGAAAGCTAAGCCCCTGGCGGCGGTACCTCCGATATGACAGACGCCGAGGAGGCGGGCTGGTTCGCCGGGCTCGGAGCCACCGGCGATGCCGACGAGACGGAGTGGCTCAAACGCGCCCGCGAAGCGATCGACTCCGGGACGGCCAGCGAGCCGGCCAACTGGCCAGAGCGCGCTGTCGGGGCCGACGTCGTTCCCGACGCCGAGACCTACTACGAGCGACTCCACCAGGCGACGGTCGCGACCGCCGGCGAGCTCGTCCGCGAGCGCGAGCAGGCCGACGACCAGCAGCTGATTCACAGCATCCGGGCGCTCGACGACTGTCGGCGCACCCACAACGAGCTCACCGAGCGGCTGGCCGAGTGGGCCGGCACACGCGACCGGACGGCGGCCGTCGAGGCGAGCTACGTCCGCGAGCTGGCCGACAGCGAGCCGACCGATCCGACCGAACGCCGGCTGGTCTCGCTGGCCGAGCGAATCGTCGAACTCGACCGGGAGGCCGACCGGCTCGAGGAGTACGTCGACCGAACCGCGGGGACAGTTGCGCCGAACCTAACGGCGCTTGCTGGCCCCGTGCTCGCGGCGCGGCTGATCGCACTGGCTGGCGGGCTTGGCGAGCTCGCGAAGCTGCCAAGCAGTACCGTCCAGCTGCTCGGGGCCGAAGACGCACTCTTTGCCCACCTCCAGGGAGCGGCGCCGTCGCCGAAACACGGCGTGATCTACACCCACGAGTACGTCCGCGGGACCCGGGGCGAGGACCGCGGCTCGGCGGCCCGGGCAGTCGCGGGGAAGCTCACCATCGCCGCCCGCGTCGATCGCTACCGCGGCGAGTACGAGCCCGAGATAGAGGCGGAGCTCGACGAGCGGATCGGGCGCATCCGCGCCCGGGGTGATCGATGACGCTCCCCGAAGGCGTGAAACGGCGCGAGATCGCCGGCGAGCGGCAGCTGGCGACCTGCGGCGAGCCCGTCTACGGCGAGCCGACCGACGGCGACTGGCGCGCCTGGGATCCGAGCCGGTCGAAACTGGGGGCCGTCCTCTCGGCGGGCGTCGACACCGGGCTGTCGAGCGGTGATCGCGTGCTGTATCTCGGGGCCGCGAGTGGGACGACCGTCGGCCACGTCGCCGATTTCGCGGGCCCGACCTACGCCGTCGAGTTCGCCCCCCGTCCGGTCCGGGATCTCCTCGACGTGGCGGCCGACCGGCCGAACCTCTTTCCACTATTAAAGGATGCCCGCGCGCCCGAAACCTACGCCCACGTCGTCGAGCCCGTTGAGGCCGTGATCCAAGACGTCGCGACCCGGGGACAGGCGGAAGTCGCGCTCGCGAACCGGCAGTTCTTGGAGCCGGAGGGCCGGCTGATCGCCGCGATCAAGGCCCGCAGCGAGGACGTCACCCGAGAGCCCGCAGCGGTATTTGAGGACGCTCTAGAGCGGCTCCGCGAGGGCTACGAGGTGCTCGCGACCGAGCGGCTCGAGCCCTACCACGAGGATCATCTGGGCGTGATCGCGCGGCCACGGTGATCGGCCCTCGGAGGCCGGCCCGAGCGAGGCCGGGCGTGCCGTCTCACCGGCTCGAGCGGCGTCTCAGACGGTAACATAACGGCGAGCGCGCGTCAGTACAGGCAGCTCCGGAGCGGATCGTTACACCAGACGGTCGACAGAACCGACGCGACCGCGAGCGTCGCGTACCCGGCGACGATCGCCACGACCCAGAGCGCGTCGGTCACCACCTCGAGCACCGCGGCGACAACGACACCCGCGTACACGACCGACAGCGCCAGGAAAAGTGCGGCCCAGACGCTTCCGCCCGCAGGGCGAGCCCGCATGTATCCCAACAGCGCCCGCCCAGTGTCCGTCAGCGCGACCGTGTTCGCGTCGTCGTCGTGGGCTACGACCCCGAGCCGGTCGAGCTGCGGGACGTGTGTCTGATACAGGGCGGCGTACACGGTCGGGCGGAGCTCGACGGACCGATCGAGCTCCCGGGACGTTCGTTCGCGCGCGGTGACCAGGTCCACGAGTGTGGCGAACGCGACGGGACCGGACCGACCCTCGAGGGCCACGATGACGGACCGTCGGCGGTCGTTGCGAAGCGCCGCGAGCGCCTGACTGCGAGGAATCGCGAGCCGATATCGGTCGAACAACAGCCGACAGATTCCCATTCGTTACGGGCGCTCCATCTCCTTGAGATGCCCGGGGCTGCCGATCCGGTTGCGACGGCTCGTGTATTGATGTACGATGGAGGAGACGGCAAAGGCGGCGACGAACAGCCCGGTTAGGGCGATCCACCCGGCGGAGGCGAGGAAGGGCACGCCGAACCACGCGCCGGCGGCGATCGCGACACACAATCCCGAGAGTCCGAGGTAGTACTGGCTCCAGGAGATGTCGCCCTCGGGAACGTACTCCATGTAGAGCTGGACCTGGTCTGCAGTGTCCGCGACATCGAGATCCAGAAGATCCGGAACGCCAACCACTCCCGCGAGACGAAACCCTACGAGATCACGAACGAGGGCATCTCCGTCTACCGGCAGGCGAACATCTTCTGACCGACCGAGACCGATCCGAGAGGGTCACCGGTGACTCTTCCTGCTTGCAGAAGTGGATCGCGTACCGGCGCCGGTCGTTGCTCAGAATCTCGAAGATTTCACCGCGTTCGAGCGTGTCCGACTCGTGCTCGCCCCGCGAGACGGGGACTCCCCCACCAGAGCTGTCCTCAGAGTCAGGTTCGGTCCGCGGGACCGAGACCCCGCCGCTGGAGTTGTCTCGTTGTGTTCGTGCCATCGTAGCCACCCGTCTCCGTCCACTCACAGGACCGGATTAAATATGATCTCGTTACGCCGCGACCGGTCTGTTCGTCTCGCCCTCCGTGGGTGAACAGGACCATGTTACTGTTTCCCGTGCGGCATGTCCCCGGCGGCGATAATCGCCCGATTAAACTCCGACCGAACCGATAATGACACGTTTAGGTTGAATAACTGATAATTAAGGGCGGCGCGGCGTCGCGTTCTCTCGTGTTGATTGGTGTGGGACGCAATCGCCGGGTCCGGCGTGGCTTGCGCTCGCGGCGGGGTGTCTCGGGGGCTTCGAGCCCCCTAATAGGAACAGTGACCCGCGGGCGATGAGACGCGCGCGTCGGAGACCGAGGCGGCGTCGGGAGCCGTACCCGTCGGTTACTCCGGGACGGCCGACCGGAAACGGAAGCGTACGGTCGGGTACTCTGCTCATACAAAAGCCCCCGTAGGATGGTGTGTCGGACGGGCAGGACACCTGCCTGGAAAAGCAATGAAACGACGCAACTTCCTAATCGGCGTCGGAGGTACAGCAATCGGCGGCAGCGCGCTGCTGGGATCGGGCGCGTTCAGCCGCGTGGAATCACACAGAGACGTGGCGATCCAAGTCGCAAACGACGCGAACGCGTACTTGGGACTGAAGCTGCTACAGCGAGACTACCTACGACCGCCCTACGGGAACGGGTGTCAACTCGGATTCTACCACCTGGTTCGACGGGATGTTCGAGCTGTGCAACCAGGGCAAAGCCGACGCGACGGTCTCCTACGAGCTGCCCGAGGGCGTCCCCGAAAATGACGTCGACGAACCGACGGTCACTTTCTATTACGTCGAACGCGACGATGAGGGAGCGGTCACCAATCGTCGGATGCTCGACGAAGAAGAGGGGGTTCTTCTCGAACTCGGTGAGTGTGCCGAGGTCGGCGTGCGCACTGTTACCAAGGGAATCGACGCCACGGACGGTGGAGACGGGCCGCTGGTCAGCGGCGAAGTGACGCTGACCGCGGACGCGCCGGAAGCGGGTGAATCCGACGAATGAGAAGAGTGATACAACGCAAGCGCAGCGTTGCGCTGGACACCATACAGACACTAACTAAGTACAAATGAAACGACGCAAGTTCCTGATCGGACTCGGCTCTGCCGGTATCGGGGGGAGTGCCCTCATCGGCAGTAGCGCGTTCTCGCGGGTCGAGGCCCATCGGAGCATGACGATCCAAACCGCCGAGGATCCCAACGCGTACCTCGGCATGGACAAGTGCGGGGGAGACGATCCGACCCCGAACGGCAGTTACGCTCATCTCGACGACCTCGGGCACCTGAAGATCTTCATGGACGACGAGAACCCGACGATCGGCGAGTCGCCACTCGGGGAGGGAGTCAACTCCGACTCCACGTCGGAGTTCGACCGCGTCTTCCAGATCTGCAACCAGGGCAAACAGGCAGTATGCGTCTGGATTCAGGACGACGACGCGTGGCCGAGAGTGCCAGACGGTGAGAAAGACGCCGGCGAGCGCCGCGTGGACTTCTACTACGAGGACGCCATCGGCCGGTCGATCGTCGGCGAGGACAACAAGCTCACGCTCAAAGTCGGCGAGTGTGCGTGCGTCGGGATCGTGACCCGAACGTACGGGCTCCAGGAGGGGGATGCACCCCTCGCGGACCTCGACGACGAGATCACGATCACAGCGACGGTCGAGTGTTTCGAAGACCCAGGCTGTGTCGAAGTTGAGGAGATCTTCCTGACGAACAGTTCGCCGACGGACAGTGATGGAAACGAGATCGACGGGACAGAGATTCTAACCGTCGATTCGTTCAATAACTCGGCCGGTGAGGCGGTGCTCACGTCGGAGCAGGTCATTACGGATCCGAATTTCAACCAAGTCGACTCCCTCGCGTGCACACCGGACGGACAGACGCTGTACTTCTACGACAAGACCACAGGGCGGCTCGGGACGCTTGACACAGACAACCTCGGCGCTTCAATTGATGACCTGGGTCAAGTCAACAATCCGAGCGGATCCGACCCGGACGAGGTCGTTCTCGGAGCGTTCTCACCGGACGGAACACTGTACGTGGTCGGGCAGAGAGACGACGACCTGTGGGAGGTGGATCCAACTGTGAGCCCACCGCAGGCGACGAAGGTCGGGAGCACCGGCATAGATACCAGCGGATCAGACATCGTATTCGACGGTGACACCGGGTATCTGCACACGAACGCTGACTCGCCCGACTTCTACGAGCTCAACACCAGCGATGGGAGCGCGACAGCGAGGTGCGAGATCGGCGACGCGTTGACCGGACTCGCAATCAGAGACGGGGGCGTCGGCGATATTCTCGGGTCCAGGCCCCCAGGTCCGGCCTCCGGATCCGGGGGCCCGGGGCCTGGTGAAATCATCAGGTTCGATCGGAACACGTGCAGTGTCGAACAGCGGTACGACATGATCCTGGACGGTGAAGCGTACCTCTACGAGTCGGGCGACATGGCGACCGGAACGAGGTGTGTACTCGAGTAATCATGGACAGGCGCAAGTTCCTGATCGGACTCGGAAGCGCGTCGATTGGCGGCGCGGCGCTGGTCGGTTCGGGAGCGTTCAGCGAAGTGCGCTCCCAGCGTAGCGTCTCGATACAGACAGCGAGACTACCTACGACCGCCCTACGGGAACGGGTGTCAACTCGGATTCTACCACCTGGTTCGACGGGATGTTCGAGCTGTGCAACCAGGGCAAAGAGGGCGCCTGTCTCAGCTACGCGCTGCCCGAGGGCGTCGTCGAGAACGATGTCGGCGAGCAGACGGTGGCGTTCTACTACGTCGAACGTGACAGTACTGGGGCGGTGACCAACCGCCGGATCGTCGACGAAAACGAAGAGATTCTCCTCGAGTTGGGCGAGTGTGCAGAGATGGGTGTCCGAACTGTCACGAAGGGCATCGACGCGGACGAGACGCCGCTGATCGACGGCGAGGCCACCGTCACAGCCGACGTCAACGGAGAGTGCTTCGGCGAGCCCACGCCGAGCCCGGAGTGTCCGGAGTGTTCGTTCACTCTCGGCTCAACCGACGATCCGTTCTCGAACCTGCTCTCGGCCGGTCCCGATCCGTCGACGGGCTTTCCCGGGATCGATGTCCGGCTGCGCGTCGATACGTCGCCGGGCACCGGTGGCGACCTGACCGAATCGAACTTCGCGGTCTGTGAGAACGGCTGCGGCCAGACGATCGAGAGCGTCGCCTTCGAGTCGGGCGGTGCGGTCGACATCGTCGTCGTGTTCGACGACACCGGGAGCATGGGCGGCCCGATCGACGACTTACAGGACGAGATAACCGGGTTCACCGACGACCTCGAGGCCGAGGGGGTCGACGCGCGATACGCGCTCGTCTCGTTCAAGGACAACGCCGAGGTCGACACCGACTTCACCGACGCCGCGAGCTTCAAAACCACCGTCGACGGGTTGAGCGCGTCGGGTGGCGGCGACGGTTCCGAGGACAACGTCGACGCGCTGGCCGTCGGGACAGGCAACGCGCGGGCACAGACGACGGACACCGAGGACCCGCCGACCGGCGGTGCGCTCTCGACGTTCCGTCCGGGGGCACAGCGGGTGCTCATCGACATCACCGACATAGGCGCACACGACGAGACCGACGACCGGACACGGTTCAGTCAGTCGGATGTCGAGGGATTTCTCAACGACGGGAATTTCGCCTACTACGCGGTCGCGCCCGACGCGACGCGGTTCGACGTGAACAAGCGAGACATCGCCGACAACGTCGACGACGGCACGTGGATCGAGTTCGATTCCAGCGCGGATCTCTCGCCGGTCATCGACGACATCACCGAGGACCTCACCGCAGACGCGTACGTATTGTCGTACACGACGACGAATCCCGCCGCGGACGGAACGACCCGGACCGTCGACGTCGAGATCGACGATCCCGACCAGGGGCTCCTGTACGAACAGGGAAGCTACGACGCCCCGGGCTCCTGATCGGGGCGATGGGCCATCGGGGAAGCCTGTGGGCCGAAAGCCCCGGCGGACGGGCACCCGCGGCGACCCCGAACCGCCGAGAGCGGGTTCTCAGTGTACCTGACGCACAACGTATTGGTCCGTCGGGTCGAGTCTCGCCAACGCCGGGCAACCGCCGCGTCGGCCAGGACGGAGCGGCCGTTCGCTCGCCGCACAGACGCCGGACTCGGACGATCGGCAGGGCACGACCACCCACGACCCCGACGGATCACCGCGGATCTCTTGGTCTGAGTCGGCGCCGGCAACGCGGCGAACAGAGACCGAGGAGGCTCGTCCTCGTGATCCAAACGGGTGCGGGTGGCCGTATCGCCCCGGGAGACTGACGAGCGATCACCCAACCCGGCGACGCGCCGCGGAGCCCGTCGGCGTTCGGTTCACGATCTCGGACGCCCGACCGTCACATCAGCCGATCTCAGGGAGTCGCTGAATCTGAACGCGATTGCGATCGGGCCGGCCCGCGAAAGCATCGAGTACGAGTCCAAACGTTTTTTGAACTGGTCTACCGGCCTGACGAGTCGGACGTTGTCATCACCGCCACAGCCGTCGAGAGCCGCAACAGCGCCCGTCCCGAGGGCGACGACACACTGTCTGCGGCTTCGATCCGTTGTCGCGTCGATGAACTCTTTGGGGAGTATTATCAATATACGATACCCGCGCTCTCCCCCTCAACTCCGGCGCTATACGTTTAGGATCACCCGGTGTACCGGAGGGTCGTGTTCGAGTAATCGATTGATACTCAAGGACCCCTAACGAGCGGGACTGGAAGGAGCTGTATTCTCGACGACGATAGGTAGAGTGCACGCTGACCGGCCGAGAATCAGGAACAGGATCGGCCCGACTGTCGGTCATCGGAATACTGCACGTACCAGTGCCGATGTTTTTTATAGCCGTGTATATACTTTCTGGAATGATAGTCCGGTTCCGAGTAAGATCCGGGAGGCTGTGTGAATATGATCGGGATAATCTCAGTTCACGTTGTCCTACTCGCAGCTTCTACTGTCTTGGCAACAGCGCTCGGGGCCTACGCATTCCGGAAGCGACAGGAGCCTGGGGCGACCGCCTTCGTCCTGCTCATGGCCGCACTGGCGAACTGGTCGGCCAGCTACGCGATTGGGCTGTTCACGCCTCCGGGTCCCTGGCGGATTTTCTGGATGAAGATGGTCTGGTTTTCGACGGGGACGATCGAGGTCTGGCTGCTCCTGTTCGCGCTCGCGTACACCGGCTACGACGAATTTGTCACGTGGCGGACGGTGGCCGGGCTGTTGGTCGTGCCGACTGCTGTGCTCGTGGGTATCTTGACCAACCACTTTCACCAACAGTTCTGGGTCGATCACTCGTTCACCGTAGTCGGCGGGTTAGTGATCGAGAACCCGACGTGGGGGGTCCTGTTCCACGCGGAGGTCGTCTACACATACCTACTGGTCGCGGTCGCCTCCGCGCTGTTTATCCGGCTCATTTACAAATCCGACTACCTCTACACCGACCAGTCGGCACTGCTTCTCGTCGGCATCGCCGTCCCCTTCTTTACGAACGTTGTGGAAGTGTTCTTGTTGAACGACGTCGCGACGATCGACCCGACGCCGTACGCGTTCACGATAACCGGGATCGCGTTCGCCTACGCGCTGTTCCACCGGCAGCTGTTCGATCTGGTCCCCGCGACCCGGCAGCTCGGCCGGAACGCGGCGATCAGCCAGCTCGACGCCGGTGTGGTGATCGTCGACAACGCGAACCGTATCATCTACTGTAATCCTGTCGCCGAGGAGGTACTGGACTGTGCAGCCGCCGAGGCCGTCGGTAAGGAGGTCGAACTCCTCGTCGACCGATCGCGGCTCGACTTCGAGACCGAGGACGCGCTCGCCGAGATCGAACGCCACGACCGGGTGTACGAGGTCAGGGCATCCCCGATCACCGACCGACAGGACCGTCGGATCGGCAACACGCTGGTCGTTCACGATATCACTGCGCGACGACGCCGCGAGCGCCGGCTGACGAGCCAGCGTGACGAGCTAAAGACGGCGAACGATCTCAACGCGGTGTTGCGCGGAGTCAACCAGGCTCTCGTCTCGGCGCACAGCCGCGCAGAGATCGAGCGGGCGGTCTGTGAACGGTTGTCTAAGTCCGACCTCTACCGATCGGCTCGTATCGCCGATATCCCGACCTGGGAGGGCGACGCCGACCGGTGGACCGTCGCCCGCGACGGACGCACTAACGGCAACAATTCGGATAGTCCGGACGATCCGGACGACACGGACTGTCCGACCCGGCGGGGGGAGCAGGATGTTTCGGTTGATGATGTGGGAGCGCCCGGTCCCCCAGCGATCGACGGTGAATTCGACGACGAGGAGGGAGCCGAGGAGTCGGCGCGGGTCGTTCCGGACGGGACAGAAACGTCGGGGACCTGGAGTATCGTCCCCGTGACGTTCGGCCGAACCGTCTACGGCGCTCTCGGGCTCTATACCGAACGGGACACCGTCAGCGACCGCGAGCGCTCGATACTCGGGGAGCTCGGAGAGACGGTCGGCCACGCGTTCAACGCCGTCGAGACGCGCAAGCTACTCTCGGGAGAGACAGTCATCGACCTCGAACTCGAAAGCACCGGCAACGGCGACCCGTTGGTCGCCGTCACTGAAGAACTTCCCTGTCAGCTCGAGCTCCGTGGTGTCGTCCCCGCCCGCGAGGGCGGTCCCGTCGCGTACGTGACTGCTACCGGAAGCGACGCCTCGGCCGTCCACGAGGCGTTCGCAGCAACGGCGGACAAAGTCGAAATCGTCCGCGAAAGCGACGGAGAGACGCTTTTGGAGTGGCAGGTCAAGGAGGGACCGCTCGGAACTGCTGTCGAGTACGGGACGAACGTCACCGACGCGAGAGCCGACGGCGGCCGAGCCCGGTACGAGCTCTCGATCGCCTCCGGGTTCGGCGTGCGGACCCTGATGGAACAGATCTGTCGACGTGACGGGGAGACACGGGTCCTCAGTAAGGTCGAGCGGGACCGCGCACTGGAACAGGAACGGGCGCTCCCGTCCGACCAGCTCGACCGGCTGACCGATCGTCAGCGCGAGGCGATCGAGGCCGCCTACCACGCCGGCTACTTTAATTGGCCGCGGGATTCGACCGCCGAGGAAGTCGCCGAATCGCTCGACATCACCTCGGCGACGCTCCACTCACACCTCCGGAAGGCCGAGCGATCTCTGTTGACTGAGCTGTTCGACCCCGACGACGGGGGCTGAGCCGAAACGCTAGACCTCTAGGGTCGGGTACTACAATCTCACCCGTCACGAGCGTAACGCATGACAGGTCGGCAACGGTCCCCCGACACCGACACGATCCGACTCGATCGAACGGACAGCCCGCGTCGGGACAGCGAGATCGATGCTGTAACTCAGTTGATCAAAAAGATTCCTGGAGATACATCGTCGACCGTACGAGATAGTAACAATGCGTGTGGATGGGATCACCGCCAGCGTGACAAAAAGAGTTTACGCGTCTTCTTGTTCCCCGTTCGTTCAGGAAAAGTTATATATACAGATCGGGCAGAATTACATGCGGTCATCGAGCCGAAGGGAGTGAGTGAGAAATGACACTGGCGGACCGGGCGGGCGCGAGTGACGGCTCCGGCGGACGGGTCGAGAAACCGATCAACATTCTGGTCGTGGGGGCCGACGAGACCGTGTCCTCGGTCGCAGGTCAGCTCGAATCCTTAGACGGGCGATTTTCTCCCGAAACGGCGGTCGCGACGGGAACGCCCGGTATCGATGGCCGGGTGACCGACGACCTCGACTGCGTCGTCTGTGCTCCAAGACTTACTCGCGCCGAGCGTGAAGCTATCCTCGCTACGATCGCGGAACGAGCTCCGGGTAAGCCCCCGGCGTTTATCATAACCGAGGACTCGGAATCACAACGTACCGACCACCACACGCAGCTCGTCACCGAGCACGTCACGTCTCGTCGGTTTCGCCACGATCCGAGCGTCGCACGTCACATCGTCACGGCCGTCAAGTTCCACCGCGCGAACCGGAAACTCAGAGACGCGTACAAAGAGAAAGCGGCCGTCCTGGAGATCCTCCGGACGGCATCGTCGCAAGACGAGCTCGGCCAGTCGTTCTGTGAGTTCCTGACAACAGAGAGGGGCCACCGAGCCGCGTGGATCGGAACGACCGACGAAACCGGCGCTCTCGTTCCACGGTGGACCGCTGGAGACGGTGCCTACGTCGCAGCGCTGTTAGACCCCGGAGGCGGTCTTCAGGACCGGCGCGGCGATCCGGGAGTCGTCGCCTTCGAGAGCGGCACGCCGCGAGTCGTGTCGGCGATCGACCCGGACGAGGGAGACTGGCAGGCGGCCGCGGCCGATGACGAGATCGAGAGTGCCGTCGCCGTGCCGATCCGGTACGAAAACACCCCATTCGGTGCGATGTCGGTGTACGACGACGAGCGCTCTGCCGGGACGGCCGAGTCCCTGTCAGAGCTCGCGCGGACGCTCGGATACGCGCTCCGGGCGGCGTCGTTGCGGGAGTCGCTGCTCTCGGCCGCCCGCAGCGTCGTCGAGATCGAGATTGCAGATGAATCGATCCCGGTGGTGGCCGCCCTCGGTGAACTCCCGGTCGACACGCGGGTGGCCGTCCTAACCGCCGTTCCCCGCGAGGAGACCGTTCGGTACGTGCTGACCGTCCGCGGAGCGGGGCCAGACGAGTTCGTCACCGCGTGTCGACCGGTCGCGGAGAGCGTCACCGTCCTCACGGAGTGTCCCCTGCGTGTCGAACTCGAGTGTGAGCGACCGACGCCGGAGACGATCGTTGCAGCCAACGGGGGACAGCTCGTCGGTGCGTCCGCGAGACGCGACGGCATCGCGGTGACGGCGGCCGTCGAAAACAGGGACCAGATCCAGCGGCTCGTCGAAGCGATCGAAGCCAAGCACGTCGACGTGTGCGTTCGGTCGGTCGGGTCCGACGGGAGCGGGCAACCGGTCGATCGCGACGAGCTACTCGATCGCCTCACCGCCCGTCAGCGTCAGATTCTCGAGTTCGCGTATTTCAACGGCTACTTCGAGCGGCCGCGAGACCACACGGCCACGGAACTCGCAGAGAAGCTCGGATTGAGCCGACAGACGATCGCACAACACCTCCGTGCGGGCGAGCGGAAACTCTTCGCGGGACTGTTCGATCCGGAAACAGAGAACGGACGGTAGCAGCGAGGTCGAAGGGACCCGGTCGACGACTCAGAGCCGATCGTAGGCGGCGAGTGCTGCCACGCCGACGACACCACACAGCAACCAGACGATCGGTGAAACCGCCCCGAACGGTGGAACGCTCAGCACGGCTCCGGCCGAGAGCAGCCAGCTCGCGAGGATCACCGCGAGCGCGGGGGCAAGGATCGATCGCTCCTGACGTGTGTCCGTTGAGGGGCCGTCGGCTGAAAGCTCCTCGGTGTAGGGCGCAAGTTGCCCCACGGCGGCGGTCTCCGTGGCTGTCTTCGCTTGGTCGTCATACTCGACAACGCCCGCGTCCGCGAGCGTCGGCATGTGCGTTTGGATGAGCGAGATGTACACGCTCTGGCGCGTCTCCCGCGGGGGCGGGTCCGTCCCGGTTTCCTCGGCCGCGATCCGCTCGGCCAGGTCCCGAACGGCGACCGTCGGCTCCGAGGACCCCGTTAGGAGACGTAGTACCGCCCGTCGGCGCTCGTTGCGCAACAGATTGTGGACCTGACACTCCGTGAGTCGCCTCTCGGCAGTACTCGCCGCGCCGATTTCCCCCCGTCTTGCGTGCTGGGTCTCCGCCATGATTTTCCCCCGTAGCGACCCCCGGCTCGCACTCGGCCGGTGGTCGTCGCTACTGTACAGTGTGAATGGATATCATATAGAACGGATGCCTGCATATGGACAGCATACGCGACCTACCGGGGCGGCGGAGCCACGTGAGCCGTGATCGACGGATCCGCAGATCCAGGGGTCCCACTTTGGGGCCGGGATGGAAAGTCGCTCGGGACCGAGCCCCGCGGTCGGCAGGCACGGGTCATCGTGCAGGCGGGTCAGTTCGCGTGGCGAGGGATCTCCCGAGAGGCCGGGGGTCTGCGGACCGGCCCGCCAGCGTCGTTTGCGGGAACTCGCCGCCGGTCGGAGTGTGTGGCCGGACGGGTCCGTTCATCGACCGTTCTGCCGGGAGGCGGGGTATCCCCCCCAGCTCTAAGCACCAATTAACTCTGGGCGGGGGCCGGTATCGGGGCCGTAACGCACGGTCAGGAGCGGTTATGCGGGCCATACCTAAGCCCTCCTGCTGTGTGGCTCCGCGTATGCAGACGGACTCATGAAACGCCGAGAGCTTCTCTTCGGAGCGGCCACGGTGGCAGCCGGTGCCGGGCTTCTCACGGGATCCGAGGCGTTCTCGCGGGGCGTTTCACACCGGCAAGTCCGTGTCGAGGTCGCCGGCGATGGGGACGCGTACCTCAAGCTCGAAGAGCTTGAAAGGGTCACCGTCAGCGGCACGGAGTGTGAGACCCGGGGTGATCTGCTCTCGATCACGAACCAGTCGAAGCTCGTCTTGGAGTCGTTCCGGGTCGAGATCGAGCTCGACGACGCGGACGCGTTTACGATCACGGATGTCAGCGTTCCCGGCCGGCTCGAGGTCGGCGAGACCGGCGCGGTGACCGTGACCGTCGAGGGCTCGGGACAGGAAGCGGCGACCGGAACGGTCGTGGTTACGGCCGAGACGGTCGGCGACAATCCCGGCGGC
>PXQL01000114.1 GCA_003021335.1 Halobacteriales archaeon QH_10_67_13 | reverse complement strand
TGCAGCGCCACCAGCCCCAACAGGCCGGCCGGGCCGGGACCGTGGGAGTGGACGAGATCCAGTTCGGGGAGCGTGGAGAGACGCCGGCCCAGCGGCACGCGGTAGCCCGGATAGAACGGGTTGGGAAGGGAAGGAACCGGGAGTTCGCGCTTGTCGGGGTCGTAGCTGCTCTCGGGGTAGACGATCCAGACCTCATGTCCGGCCGCCTCAAGGGCGTCGCGCCACAGCGAGAGCGTGTAGGATCGACCGTCCGGTCGGGCACACGGAACTGCCCGTCGGCATCGACACGGAGTTTTTCGCGCCGTCGCCGCTCCCCGACAGGGCGCCGGACCGACAGCCGCTGATCGGGTACAGCGGCCGGATCAGCATGGAAAAAAACGTCGGCGAGATCCTCGCCGCGGCCCGCGAGCTGTCGGCGTGTGACTTCCTGATCGTTGGCGAGGGCCCCCGACGGGCAGCGCTTGAGGCGCGGGCACCGCCGAACGTGGTCTTTCGTGACTTTCTGCCCCGGAAGGCACTCCCCCGATTTTACTCGACGATCGATGCTTTCGTTACGGCCTCGACGGCCGATACGCTCGGGCTGTCGACGCTCGAGGCAAACGCCTGCGGAACCCCCGTCGCTGCGCCCGATGTCGCGCCGTTCAGCGAGACGATCGGTCCGGACAACGGGGTCCGGTACGAGCGCGGTGACACCGCGGCGATGGCCGGCGCGATCGACCAGTGTGTCTCCGGGTCGTGGTCGACCCGGGCGGCGGTCGCTGAGTACGCCGTCGACGAGACCATCGCGGCGCTCGAGAGGATCTACGAGCGGCTGCTCGCTGGGGGGTCGGGCACGCGGACGGCCGGCACGACGCCGTAGGCGCGCCCGCCTGGGCGGGTACGGAACGCACAAGACCATGCCAGCATAACGGCTCTCATGGACGGCGAGACGGCAGTCATCACCGGAGCGAGTCGGGGGATCGGACGAGCGGTCGCGGAATCGTTCGCGGACGCCGGCGCACACGTCGTCGTCTGCGCCCGGAGTCGCGACGAGCTTGAGTCCGTCACTGAGGACATCCGCGCGGACGGCGGCGCGGCGACGGCGGTCCGGGCGGACGTCCGCGACGAGTTCGACGTCGAGCGGCTGATGGAGCGGGCGGCCGAACGGGGTGGCGGCGAAATCGAGTACGTGCTCGCGAACGCGGGGGTCTACCACGGCGAGTCCGGCGAGACGCCTCTTCCCGAAGAGAGTTACTCGGTGTTTGACGACACGATCCGGACGAACGTCCGGGGCGTGTTCGCGACGCTGAAAGAGGCGCTCCCACACCTCGCCGAGGACGGGCGGATGCTGGTCTCCTCGGGTGCGGTCGCCCGAACCGCCTACCCCGGGTACGGCGCCTACGCGGCCTCGAAGGCGGGTGCCGAGGCGGTCGCCCGCGGGGTCGCGGCCGACATCGACCAGCCCGTCGGTATCATCGACCCGGGACAGGTCTCGACGGAGCTGACCGGTGCCGACGCGTACGATCCGGACGATGTCGCCCCCCAGTTCGTGTGGGCCGCGACCGAGGCGCCCGCCGAGACCGTCGACGGCGAGGTCGTCGACCGCGGTGACTGGCGGAAGGCGACCGCGTAGGCTACAGCTCCCGGCGGGTCGCCGGGTCGTTGAGCTCCCAGAGCAGCTCCGGCAGGAACGCGTCGAGGTGCTCGATCACGGGGCGCTCGCTGACGTTCAGCCCCTCGCAGTGCTCTCTCGCGGTCTCGCGCACCGAGACGTGGATATCGCCGTCTTCGACGTGGACGCCGAGGGGAAACACCGAACACCGCGCCGGTTTCCAGTCGTGTTCCGCGTGCAGCGCACAGAGGCCGTCCTCGCGCAGAAAGTAACAGGCCTGGCCGTCCGCGCCGACGTCGTGCTCACGGTTTTTCTTTTCTTTTGTCACGAAGGTTTCGCCGCGAGCCTCGGTCGTCGAGGCCGACAGCGGGGCGTGGTCGGCGAGCTCGAAGAGATCCTTCTCGTACAGCAAGACGCCGTGGTGACAACACCAGGTGCAGCCGTCGACACACTCGAAGGTCAACTCGGGATCGAACTCGACGACGGCCTCTTTCCCCGGGTAAACCTCGACGCGACGGTGGGGGTCGCTTCCAGCGCTCACACCAGAAGGCGGGCTCAGGAATAAAAGAGTCCGGCGGTCACCCGTCCTCGGAGTCGCGCAGGTCGATCACGTTCTCCTGACCGATGCGGAGTTTCTCGACCGTCCCTTGCTCCGCCATGTCGGAGAGCACGCGCGAGGTCTTCGAGTCCGACCAGTCCACCCGGTCGGCGATCGCGACCTGTCGCGTCCGGCCGTCCTCCCTCTCCAGAAGCGCCACGATCCTGTCCTCGTCGGTCGCCAGCTCGCCGTTTAAATCCCCGGTCGCTCCCGCCTCGGCGCCCGCCGGGGGCTTTCGGGGCGTGGCGTCCCCGTCGGTATCGCCGCGCAGCCAGGCGTAGGCGACCCCGAGCGCGAGTCCCGTCGCCACGACGCCGGCAACGAGCACCGACGGGTGCGGGTCCCGCGGCCGCCGCTTCGAGCGGGCGCCCGACGAATCGGCGACTGAGAGACGAGTCCCGCTTCGGCCCTCCACTCCGCTATCGCCGCCGGGATCGCCGGATTGTCTCGGCACGTCCGGACTGTTACTCGACGGTCCCGGAGTGTGGCGGCGGCAACAGTACCTCGCCCCCCGGGTGCTCGGTCCGCCACTCGCCCCAGGTCGCGATCGTCGTGGGGACGATCGACAGCCGGTCGCCCGACGCCGGGCCGCAGATCGCCCGGGCGAGCAGCTGGCTCCAGAAACTCCCCGTGGTCCGGTCGAGGAGCACGAGGTTGCCGCTGTTGAAGATCCGGACGGACTCGCCGCCCCGCTCCGCGACGCCGCGGACGCGGTCTCTCGCGACGCTCGCGCTCGTGTACTCGCGAGGGGGCTCCCAGAGCTGTCCCGACACCTCGAATCGGGTCGGTGACCCGTCGACCTGCCGCCGGGCAACCAGACCCGAGCGACAGATCTGGCAGTAGGTGATCAGCACCGGCCCGCCGAACTCGTCGTTGACGATCTCGTGGTACCACAGCACCGGAACGGGGTAAGCGCGCGCGTCGCCGTCGCGTTCGATGCCGATGACCGTCCAGTTCTCGCCCATCCGGCCGTCGTTCGCGTACCGATCCCCGACCGCGTGGCCTTTCCAGTCGGTTCCGAAGGCCGGCTCGTCGATCGCGTAGATCCCCGGGTCGACCTCGGGCTCGGCCGCACAGATCGTCTCGGGCGAGCCGGCGGCGGCGAGCGTCGGCGCGTCTCCCTCCAAGTTCGTGGTCTCGGACTCGTCGCGTAGCGACCCGGCGAGCCCACCGACCGCCACCGCTGCCCCTACCCCGATCAAAACCTGCCGCCGGCGCATGCGACTGTTCGGGGCCGGCGTCGGATAACCCCGCGTCACCTGTGAGCGTCCGTCGCACAGCCTCGATATCCCGTCGATCCGCTCGGCCGCCGGCGCGAGGAAGCCGAGGATACTTGCCTGCGGGGCCAAACTAAATGACAGTGACACGGCGGAAAATCGCGATCGTGGGCGGCGGCGTCGTCGGGTTGACGACGGCTTTCGTCCTGGCCAGGCGCGCCCGGGCCGATGGATTTGCCGACGAGATCGTCCTGCTCGAGCGCGAGTCCTCGCTTGGCTCTCGGAGCACCGCGGCCGCGGGGTGTGGCCTCCGGACGGTCTACCGGCACCCGGCCAACATCGACCTCTCGCGGAAGGGGCTCCAGTTTTGGGCAAACGCGGAGTCGATTCTTGCAAGCGAGAAACGGCGAGCCCGCCGTCTACGACGCGCCGCCGGCGCCACTCGAGACGGCTCCGGAACTCGCCTACGATCGGTACGGGGCGAGTCTCTTCTCGCCGACTGCGGCGCTGGCCTCGCCGAAGAAGATCGTCGACGCCGTCGCGGGCGCCGCGAGGGCCGAGGGCGTCGAGCTCCGGACGGACGCGCCGGTGACCGATCTTACGCCGACCGACGAGGGCGTCGAACTCGCGGTCGACGGCGAGACCGAACGCACGGATATCGTCATCAACGCCGCCGGGGCCTGGGCCGACGCGGTCGCCGGACTCGCCGGCGAGTCGCTTCCGGTCACGCCCGATCGGCGGCGGCTGTCGGTGCTCGACGCGAGCATCTCCCCCGAGGCGCCCCTGGCTGTCGACGTCGACACGGGCGCGTACGTGCTCCCACGGGCCGACGGTCGGCTGTACGCCGGCGGCAAGTTCCGCCCGGAGCCCGACCGGGTCTCCCCGGACGATCCGGCGGCGTTTACCACCGAGTTCGATTCCGCGTACGGGAACAGACTGCGGACGAACGGCGGACGGCTGACCGATCTAGTCGCCGACGCGACCGTCGTCGAGAGCTGGACCGGCCTGTACGCGATGACCGACAGCCGCGTTCCGATCATCGACCGGCGCCGAAACATCGCCCACGTCACCGGGTTCAGCGGCCACGGGATCATGCAGGCTCCCGGCGCCGCGATGGTCGTCGCGCGGCTGCTCGACCCCGACCAGACCGTGGCCCGCCCGCTCGCGGCCCTCTCCCGGGACCGGCCCGTCACGACACCGGACATCCAGTTTTAATGACTCTTGTGTACTTCTCGTGTCTGGCGTGTGCGGCGGTCGTCTCGGGACCGGCCGTCGATCCGCCGACCGCCTGCGAGCGCTGTGGAGCGAGCGAGCTCGAACCGCTCGCCGACGACTCGGCCGCGGCGTACTTTGCCTCCGAATTCCAGTGACCGACTCCTGGCGATCTGGCCGACGCTCCTTGAGAGTGCTCGAGATCGTCGGATATCGAACCGGCCGAGCCGGGGCTCAGCCGCGCAACGTTCAAGCTTCGCGCTGCCCGCTATAGCGTATGACCAATCAGACCGACGATCCGGCCCGACGATCGGACGCCGAGTGGCGACGGATCCTCACCGATGAGCAGTACCGGATCCTCCGGGAGGCCGGAACAGAACCCGCCGGCACCTCGGAGCTGCTGCACGTCGACGAGGATGGACTCTTCAGGTGTGCCGGCTGCGGGGCTGAACTGTTTCACTCCGAGCAGAAATACACCTCCGGCACCGGGTGGCCGAGCTTCTGGGACCCGATCGGAGACGACGCGGTCGAAACCCAGCGCGACGCCGGGCTCCTTGGGTTCCGAACCGAGGTGCTCTGTGCCCGGTGTGGTGGTCATCTCGGACACGTGTTCGACGACGGTCCCGAGCCCACCGGGAAACGCTACTGCATCAACGGCGACGCGCTCGCGTTCGACCGGGACTGACTTCGACGCGTGCAGCGAAACGTCGGTCCGATCGACGCGGCCGGGCGGGTACTCGCCGGCGTCGTGCTCGTGGTGCTCGCCGGCCTCGCCGCCGTCGGAACGATCACCGTGCCGGTTCTCTCGGCGCTCGCGCTCTGTCTTGCCGCACTCGTTGTGCTCATCAGTCCGCCTCGACGGTGCGCTCGGGGTCGTAGATCCCGAACCACTCGTCGAGGGTTTCGAGGCGGTGAACCGCCCGGTCGGGATCGCCGACGTTGTGATGCTCGTTCTGGTAGATCACGAGTTTGGCGTCGACGCCCTGCTTGCGGACGCTGACGTACAGCTGCTCGGACTGTGAGGGCGGACACCGGTGGTCGTTCTCGCCGGCGGTGAGAAGCAGCGGCGTCTCGACGTTCCCGACGTCGGCGATCGAAGAGGCGGCCTCGTAGGCCTCCGGGCGCTTCCAGGGTAGCCCGAAGTCGGCTTCGAGCCAGTTCTGTGAGTCGTCGGTTCCGAACGACGAGCGCAGGTCGTAGATGCCGTGCTCGGCGGCCGCCGCGGCCCACCGGTCGTCTCGCGTGACGAGATAGCCCGTGTTGACGCCGCCCTGGGAGAATCCG
>PXQL01000113.1 GCA_003021335.1 Halobacteriales archaeon QH_10_67_13 | reverse complement strand
ATGTCGATAATATCGAAGTCGGGGTCGACGGCGGTGACCATCGCGACCCGAGCCTGGAGGTCCCGCCCGTGAATCTTCTCGAGGACCTCGTCGCCGGAGATGTCTGGCATTCGGCGGTCGAGTAAGACCACGTCGACGGACGCATCGATCCAGTCGAGGGCCTGTTGGCCGCCGTATGCCGTCATGACGATGAACTCCTCTTCGAGTTGCGCCGCGTACGCGTCCGCGACATCTCGCTCGTCATCGACGACGAGAACTGTCGCTGGCTCGGGGCTCATCACCTCTCGGATAATCAGACTGGCTCAATAAGGGTTCCGGGAAAGGGCGTCGCCGGTCAGATCGGGCGGAACCACTCCTCGTGTTCGGGTGGCCGGCGCTCGACGAGATCAAAGAAGGCCGCCTGGAGCTCGTCAGTGACCGGCCCCTTGGTACCCGTTCCGATCTCGACATCGTCGACCGACCGGATCGGCGTGACCTCGGCGGCGGTCCCGGAGAAAAACAGCTCGTCTGCGGTGTACAGCTCCCCGCGAGAGATCGGCCGTTCGGTGACCGAGTAGCCCCGCTCGCGGGCCAGCTCGATCACCGTATCGCGGGTGATCCCGCCGAGGATCGAGGCCGACAGCGGCGTGGTGTACAGCTCGCCGTCCTCGATCAGAAAGATGTTCTCGCCGGGGCCCTCGGCAACGTTGCCCTCTTTATTGAGGACGATCGCTTCGACGTAGCCGTTGCGCTCGGCCTCAAGGGAGGCCAGCACGCTGTTTATGTACGCGCCAGTGACCTTCGAGTTCGTCGGGATCTGACTGGAGGCGTGTTTTCGCCAGGAGGAGACGCCGACGTCGACGCCCTCCTCAAGTGCCTCCTCGCCGAGGTAGGTCCCCCACGGCCAGGCCGCGATCGCGACCCGGACCGGCGCGTCGGCCGGGTTGACACCCAGCATGTCGTACCCGTAGAAGGCGATCGGCCGGACGTAACACGAGTCCAGTCCCTCCCGGTCGAGCAGCTCCGTCGTGGCCGCGGTCAGCTCGGCAGGCTCGTAGGGGATCTCAATGTCATAGGGTTTCGCGGAGTCGTACAGCCGATCGAGGTGATCCTCCCACCGGAACAGGGCGGGGCCGCGCTCGGTGTCGTAGGCCCGCACCCCCTCGAACACGCCGGTGCCGTAGTGCAGGCCGTGGGTGAGCACGTGGATCTGTGCGTCCTCCCAGTCGACGAACTCTCCGTCCATCCAGATCTGCTCGACATCCATCTCGTCGAATCCCATACCGCTACTGGGACCCGAGCGGCTAAGAAGGTTGGCTCGATTCGTCAGAACTTCTCCAGAAGGTGCCGGTAGAAGGGATCGTCGTCGGCGAGCTTCTCGACGATGAGTTCGGGAGTCGAGCGGGCGAGCCGTCCTCGGACCGGGCTCCGGTCGACGACCAGCCGTCCGTCCTCGAGACCCTCCGCGGCGATGCCGTCGGCCCCGATCTCGGTGGCGGCGGCCTCACGGATCTCCCGGGATAGGTGTGAGACGAACACCGCCGTGGCCTCTCGCTGTGCGAGCGCCTCGAGTACCCCAGCGACGATGATCGCGCTGGCTCCGGGTTCGGTGATGCTTTCGGGCTCGTCGGCCAACACGAGCACGGAGCGGTCGGCGCTGACCGTCGTGGCCAGCTCGCCGAACTCACGGAGCGTCGCCTCGAAGGCCCCGGCGTCGGGGACCGGCAGGCCCATGTGTGCGAGCGTCGCGACGGCCGCGACCAGATCAAGCGCGGAGGTCTTCCCGCCGCTGTTGACCCCCGAGAGCAGCCGCACGCCCGTCACGGCGTACTCGACGGGCTCGATCTCCGAGACCGGGAGATCGAACAGCGGTGACCGGCCGCCGACGATCTCGAAGCCCTCGCCGCCGATCGTCGGCATCGTACAGTCGTACTCTCGGGCGAACCCGGCGACGGCGAGCTCGGCGTCCAGCCGGACGGCCGCCTCAACCAGCGTCTCGCAGGACTCACGCAGCCCGGCGAGCTCGCCCGCAAGCTCGCGTTTGCGTTGGGTCTCGCGGCGGTCCCGGGCCGCGGTCAGCTGGTCGCGTAGCTCCCGAACGACGGTCTCATCACGGGCCACGGGATAGGTTGGCTCGTCCGCGAACGCCCGCCGGGCGAGGTCGGCCCGCTCCTCGAGCCCGAGGGCCTCGATCAGCTCCGTCCGGGCAGCCTCGACGGCGGCCTCGTAGGCACCGTCGAGCTCGCGAGTCAGAAGCGAGTCCGCGCTCGCGCCGCGTTCGATCAGCGCGAGTAGGTCCTGGCCCTGGATGGTGACGTCGCGTTGTTCGATCGCCTCGCGGAGCCGGCGGTTTGCGAGCCGTTCGGCCTCCTCGGCGGCCGTCTCGACGCTTCCCGCGGCGGCCACAAGCCGGTCGAGCTCGGGGTCGCCCGCGATCGAGCCGTCCTCGGCGAGCCGATCGAGGGCCCCCTCCAGACGGTCGAGCTCGACGGGCGAATCTAAATCGGACAGTCGGTGGACCCGGGCGGCCGCCCGGAGCGAGTCCCGGTTGCGTGCGAAAAAGCCGAGCACCCGCTCGGGGACCACTCGAGCGGGCTCTTCAAGGGCGTCGGGCTCGACGCGAACGCCCTCGATCTCGAGGCCGGCAAAGGCCTCGTCGACGGCGATCACGGTCGCGTATCCCTGTGCGAGCTCGGCCAGTTCCCGTCGATCCTCGACGAGCTCGGTACTCACCTCCGGGATCCGGTCGCGCGCCCGAGCGTACGCTTCGGCGTCGGCGGTCGCGAGACACCGGTCGCGAACCCGCAGATCGCTCGAATCCGACAGCGGCGACAGCTCCGCGAGCGCCGCCCGGACGGCCGATTCGTCGTCGAGGTCGCGCTCGAGGGCCGCCCGGCTGAACGCCTGGACCTCCTCAATGCGGGAGCGAACGGAACTCGGATACAGCGTCGCGGGCGAGCCGGGCGGCCCGCCCGTCGCCGATACCGGGCGCGCTCGCGAGCGTCGCGACATCCCCCTCCCGGAGTGCCCGCTCGGGGTCTTCGAGTTCCGACAGGGCCGCCGCGGTCTTCTCGCCCACGCCGGGAACGGCCGTGAGCCCCATCACCCACCAATTCACCCGGGGCGACAAAAAGTCATCGAGCGCCGACTGTGCGGGACCACGAGGCCGAAAGGGGTTTGCTGGACAACCGGCAATAGATCGTATGTTCACCGGTATCGTCGAGGAGACCGGAACCGTGCGGGAGGCGACGACGGAGGCGGAGGGGCGACGCCTCCGGGTCGAAACAGGGCTCGACGGACTCGAGCGGGGCCAGAGCATCAGCGTCAGCGGCGCCTGCCTGACCGTCGAGGCCCACGGTGAGGGCTGGTTCGAGGTGTTTCTCGCCGCCGAGACCGTCGACCGCACGTACCTGGGAGAACTCGAGTCGGGCTCGGTGGTAAACGTCGAGCGGGCGCTGCCGGCCAACGGTCGGCTCGACGGCCACATGGTCCAGGGTCACGTCGACGCGACCGCCGCGGTCCAGAGGGTCGAGCAGGTTGACGAAGACTGGGTCTTCGGGTTCGATCTGCCCGCCGGGCTGGAGGAGTACATCGTTGAGAAGGGATCGATCTCCGTCGACGGCATCAGCCTCACCGTCGCCGACAAGGGAGAGGGGTCGTTCACGACCGCGATCATCCCCGAGACGTATGCCGTGACGAACCTCTCCGAGAAGGCCCCGGGCGATCCGGTTCACCTCGAAGTTGATGTCGTCGCGAAATACGTCGAGTCGCTGATCGAGGGCTACGTTTAGGAACCGCTCTCCTCGCCGCGGTCGCGCAGCCGGCGCGCGCCGGGCAGCCGGGCCACGAGCCCGGTGACGTACCCGAGCTTGAACAGTCCGAACTGCGAGAGCACGCCAAGCGCAAACAGCCCGAGCAGGAGCGGCGCGGCGGGATCGAACAACAGCGGATCGATCGTCACCTCCTCTTTCGCAGTCGCGAACTCGTCGGGAGTGATCGTCTGGGAGGTCAGCGCCGCGCCGACAAAAGAGGTGACGAGCACCATCGCGGTCTTTGACATGAACGAGGCGAGCAGTGCAGTCCCGATCCCGACCGCGGCGCCGACGCCGTAGACTGCGATCCCGGTCTCGCCGAGCGTGGGCGCGATCGCGACCATCCCCACGTACCCGCCAATAACGAACCCGATTACCGAGATAGCAAGCGAGAGCAGCATGTACGTCGCCACGATTCCCACGAGCGCGCCGACGGGGATCGCGGCGGCGGTCGCGGCCGTCCCTTCGAGCCCGACGATCGGCAACGACGCTGGCCCGACCAGATAGGCGAGGCCGCCGCCGACCACGGCCCCGACCAACCCGACGCCGTACACCGACAACACCGCCCCTGAGAACAGGAGGACGATCCCTCCGACGACGAACGTGGCTGCGATCAGATCGACCATACCAGCGGTTCCACGCGACCCAAAAAAGATTTTATGTCCGTTCCGGTGGGGTTTTGCCCCGGGATCACCTACCGCGGCCATGACACTAACCGCAGGCGTGATCGCCGTCCAGGGGGATGTCAGCGAGCACGCCCGGTTGCTCCTCCCGGGCGGAGAGTCGACGACGATCTCCCGACTGCTCGCCGACGAGGCCATCGATGAGGAGATCATCGCCCACGTCGAGGCCGGCAAACCCGTGCTCGCGACCTGCGCGGGGCTGATCGTCGCCGCCCGGGACGCGAACGACGACCGCGTCGAGACGCTCGACGTGCTCGACGTGACCATCGAGCGCAACGCCTTCGGTCGCCAGCGCGACAGCTTCGAGGCGCCGCTGTCGGTGGCCGGGTTCGAGAAGCCGTTTCCCGCAGTGTTCATCCGGGCGCCGGTAATCGACGGCGTCGGCGAGGGCCTCGAGGTGCTCGCCCGCTGGGAGGGCGATCCCGTCGCCGTGCGCCAGGGCCCGGTGGTAGGGACTTCGTTTCACCCCGAGCTGACCGGCGACGCCCGGCTTCACGATCTCGCCTTCTTTGCCGAGGAGTCGACGGCCTGAAAGCTGCCGGGTCACTCGATAAGCCATGGACGCGGACGACCCGGAGATCGACGCCGTCATCGACGAGCTGTTTGCCGTGATCGAGGACCGCAGGGAGCGTCTCCCCGAGGACTCATACACCGCCTCGCTGCTGACCCACGAGAAAGGCGAGGACGCCGTTCTGGAGAAGGTCGGCGAGGAGGCCACCGAGTTCGTCTTGGCTGCGAAAAACGACCGCCCGGACCGGACGACCAGCGAGGCCGCAGATCTCATCTATCACCTGCTGGTCGCGCTGGTCGCGGAGGACATCACCGCCGCCGACCTGCGCGCGGAGCTCGCGGACCGACGATCGTAGCTGTCCCCGGGCGGAGCGACCGTCGGGAGCCGCGGCCTACAGCACGCGGAGCTGGACCGTCCAGAACGAGTCGAAGGCCGCCTCGAGGGCCGGCTCGGGCTCGCCGGTGGCGCCGGGTCGAGCTCGGCGAACGAGTCGAGTACCGACCGCTCGCCGACGAGGTACAGCCGGTCGGTCTCGCGGGCCTCGAGCGCGGCGCGACACCGGTCGAGGTGATCGTCGATCTGTTCCTCGCGGAGGCGCTCGAAGCGGGCCTGGGAGAACCCGCCCTTTGAGTGTTGGCTCTTGATCTCCTCGTCGAACCCGTGGAATGCGGTGCGTTGCTCGCCCTCGTAGGTCCCCATCGCAAACAGGTCGGACCGAACGAGCGCGAGCGTGTACCGGCCTCGGGGCTGGAACCACGCTCGGTCGAGGCGAAACCGACGACCCCACTCGCAGAACGGGTCCGGCCGGACCGGCGGCCGCAGACAGGCCGCGACGAGGCCGGCGTCGTCGGCGACGAGGGCGCACGGCGCCGCCCGCTCGACCAGCGCCGCCCGCTCGCCAAGCGTCTCCGTCACCGCCGCGGGGAGGTCGTGGCCGTCCGCGATCGCGGCGGTCAGTGCGCCCTCCGGTCCGGTCTCGACGGATTCCAGCCGGGCGAGCACCTCATCAAGTCGCTCGCCGCGTAGCGTCGCCTTCCGGCGGACCGAGACCGACCGGTCGTCGGCCCGCAGGCGGTCAAGCCGATCGGTCAGTTCGGTAACCCGGTCGTCGAGCTCGTTGACCCGGCGCTGTGCCTCCTGGCGGTCGGTGACGGCCTCGGACCGGCGCTCGCGCTCGGCGTCGAGCTGCCGTTCGAGCCGGTCGCACTCGTCTTCGAGGCGCTCGACGGTCGCCTCAAGTTCCCCGATCCGGTCTTTGAGCTCGGTCCGGCCCAGCAGATCGTCGAGCATCTACCCTGGGGTGGACCCCGGGCGGAGTTAAGCGCCCCGGGGCGCGGACGGCGAGGCAAGCGAGAGCAGTTGCTCGGCCCGGTCTGCGGTCGCGAGAAAAACCTCCTCAAGGGTCGGCGGGTTCCGAACCGAGGTCGCCTCGAGAATGCCCTCGGGGACCGCGAGCGTGTTCGCCGGAGTTCTGTCGGCCGGCCGGACCGGCAGGTGTGTCGTGTCGAGTTTCATTACGAGCGGCCGATCGTCGGCGTCGCGGTCCTCGTATAGCGATCGGTGGACGCGCTCGTACTGAGCGCGACAGAGCGTTGCCCGCTCGTCGGCGCTCGGCCGGATGTACAGCCGTCCCAGGTAGTAGCCGCTGGAGAACAGGTCGAACATACGATCGACCGTGTGTGACAGACACACGCACAAGTGTCTTGTCCCGTCTCCGGTGGCGGTCGAGCGACCGCAGCGGTTGACTCGTCGCGGGCGCCCGGCTACGGGCGTCGCGTCGCCGGCTGCTCGGCGAGGTAGTGACAGCCGGCCGACTGCCGGTTGTTCGCGGCCGCGCGGGCGACAAGCAACGCGACGACGGACGCATTCCGAAGCTCGTAGAGCTCTCTGGTCGTCCGGGTCCGGACGTAGGCGTCGACCTCGCCTTTGAGCCTCCGGAGAACGGAGCCGGCGCGAGACAGCTCCTCCGGGTCGCGGACCAGCCCGACGTGCTCGCCCATCACCCGGCGCAGCCGCTCGAACTTACCGGCAGCGAACCCGTCGGGCAGGTGCGGGTCGCGGTCGCGAAGCGTCGGTGGTTCGACCGCGTCCGGACTGGGGCCGTCGGTCTCGGCCGCCGTCGCGCCGGCCCGGACTCCCCAGACGAGACCCTCGAGCAGCGACGTGGAGGCGAGCCGGTTGGCGCCGTGGACGCCGGTACGGGCACACTCGCCGACGGCGAACAGGTTCTCGAGCGAGCTCCGGCCGCGGTCGTCAACGGCGATCCCGCCACAGAGAAAGTGCTCGGCCGGCGCGACTGGGATTCCCGCCGCCGGGTCGACTCCGCGCTCGCGACACCGGCGCGCGAGCCCCGGGAACCGCTCGTCGAAGGCGACCCCGGAGACATCGAGCCGGACGGCACCGCCGGTCGCTCGCTCCCGCTTGACCGCCCGGGCGACGACGTCGCGGGGGGCCAACTCGGCGTCGGCGTGGTACTCGGGCATGAACCGCTCGCCAGCGGCGTTACGGAGCACGCCGCCCGCGCCGCGGACCGCCTCACTGATCAGCGGCGTCGCGCGGCCCGACCCGTCGTCGGACTCGGGTGCAAGCGCCGTCGGGTGGAACTGGACGAATTCCATGTCGGCGACCTCGGCGCCGGCGAGGGCGGCCATCGCGATCCCGTCGCCGGTCGCGGCCGCCGGGTTAGTGGTTCGCGGGTAACAGGCGCCGATCCCTCCCGTGGCGAGCACGGTCGCGCCGGCCACGGCGGGGGTGCCGGTCGGGGTCGTGTCCAGGACGGCACCGTGGACCCGGCCCTCGTGGGTGAGCAACTCGAGGGCCGCCGCGTCCTCGAGCAGCCGGATCCGGTCGTGATCGCGCAGGTAGGCCAGAAAGGGCCGCAGGATTCGGTGACCGGTCCGTGCGTCAACGTGGAGGATGCGCGACTCAGCGTGGCCCGCCTCCCGGGCGTACTCGTAGTCCGGCCGGTCGCCGTCGGGATCCGGATCGTCGCCCCGGCGGTCGAACTCGATTCCGAGGGTCTCGACGAGCACGTCGGTGACGACCGCGCGGCTCTGTGAAACCAGCAGGTCCACCGCCTCGGGGTCGGCGGTGTCGTCGCTCGCCGCGACGATGTCCCGCCGGAACTGCTCGGGATCGGATCGAGCGACGGCGATACCGCCCTGAGCCCAGTCCGTGGCGGCGTCGTCTGGTGTGGTGGCCTTCGTCGCGAGGAGGACATCCGCGCCGGCGCGGGCGGCGGCCAGTGCGGCCCCACACCCGGCGATCCCGCTGCCGACGACCAGGACATCCGCAGTGTAAAACTCCGAGGGGCTGTCTGTCCGTGACATCGTTAGATCCGGAGCATACGATCCATCGCGGTCTCGGCGAGAGCCGCCGTCTCCGGGGCGACCGAGACGACGTTGCGCTGCTCGCCCTCGACGAGTCCCTCGAGGATCCACGTGAGGTAGTTGGGATCGATCTGACGCATCGCGTTACAGTCCATGCAGGCGTCGCCACACAGCGGCACCACCTCGACCTCCGGGTGCCAGCGGTCGAGGTGGTTGGCGAGGTGAATCTCCGTCCCGATCGCCCAGGTCTCTCCCGGGGCCGCCTCGGCGACGGTTTCGCGGATCGTGGCCGTCGAGCCGACGACATCCGCCGCCTCGACGACCTCGCGACGGCACTCGGGGTGGACGACGACGTTCGCCTCCGGACGGTCGGCGCGCAGCCGCCTGACGTGTTCAGCACGGAACCGCTCGTGGACCTGGCAGTAGCCGTCCCAAAGGATCACGTCCGCCGCCGCGGCCGCCGGATCGGTCGCGTCCGCGTCCCAGGGATCCCACTCGGCTACGGAATCCTCAAGCCCGAGCCGGTGGGCGGTGTTTCGCCCGAGGTACTTATCCGGGAGAAACAGCACCGTGTCGCCGCGGTCGAAGGCCCACTCGAACACCTCGTGAGCGTTCGAGGACGTACAGACCGCGCCGCCGTGTTCGGCACAGAACGCCTTCAGGTCAGCGTAGGAGTTCATGTAGGTGATCGGAACAATCTCCGCGTCCGCGGCGGCGGTGAGTTCGGTCCACGCGGCGTCGACCTGGAGCGCCTCGGCCATCCCGGCCATCGGACAGGAGGCCTCCATTGACGGGAGCAACACCGCCTGGTCGTCGTCGGTGATGATGTCCGCCGACTCGGCCATGAACGTCACGCCACAGAAAACGACGTACGGGGCGTCGGTCGCCGCCGCCTCCCGAGAGAGACCGTACGAGTCGCCAACGAAATCGGCGTGTTCAACGATCTCCTCGCGCTGGTAGTTGTGTCCGAGCATCACGACATCGTCGTCCAGCGTGTCAAGCGCCGCGGTGATGCGCTCGGTTCGCTCCTCCCGGTCGAGATCGCGGTACCGCGATGGCAGCCGTTCGAGGTTGTCGTACTTGAACAGACTCAGCTCCGTGTCTATGTCCGCCGTCTCCATTTGGGCCATCGTATGGAAATAGCTCTAGAGTAATCGACTATGAAAAGAGTTGTTCTTCAAACGGGGCTGTCGTTCACACGGATTCGTGATTTATTGGGGGCAGCGAGTGATCGGTCCACGGGGAACCGGACGGGCCGAGACGAGGGTGCTTCGGAGGCTCTGTTCAACTCGGACAGGGGCGAGTGCGGGTCGATCTCGACGAGACGCGGGGTCGATCCGGGCAAAAAGAGCGCGGGCGTCGCGTCGGGGTCTCAGGCCTCAGGCGCGAGTCCGTCGAAGGCCGCGAGGATCACCTGCTTTGTGACCGCACCGCGGGTGCTCCAGTGGTGGGCGTAATCGAGCATATCGTCGTAGATCTCGGGCTTGCAGCCGGCCGCTTTGGGGTGACCGCCGCCGTTTACCTGTGCGGCGACCTCGTGGCACCGCTCGAACGAGTCGGTCCCCCGGAGCGACGCCGAGCCGGCGGGCTTGACGATCACGGCCGCATCGGTCCCCTCCTCGCGGAGCCGCTCTGCAACCTCGTTTTGGGAACACCGGCCGTAGGTCACGCCGACCGTCCAAGGGCCGATTTCGTGGCGCTCGGCTCGCTCGACGGCCTTCTCGATGAGCGCCTGCTTCTCGACGCGGCGGTCCGAGAGCAGCTCCCGGGCCTCGGGGGGTAGGTCCGGGCCGTGCTCGGTCACGGTCGCGACGTACTCCTCGGGGTCGACCCAGTGTGCGTAATCGGCCAGGTCGTCCGAGCGTTCGTCCTCGCGGATCCACAGATCGTGATCCCGGGTGACCGCGACCAGCTCCGCGAACCGGTCCGGGAACTCGTAGTCGAGCTCCTCCAGGGCGACGTCGGCGGTACAGACCGTATCGGAGTCCCCCACGACCAGCTCGACGCCGGCGTCCCGAACCCCCTCGACGAGCTCGGGGGTCCACTCGTGGTGGTCGTACCACGCGATCGCGCTCGTGCGCTCGGCGAGCTCGTCGAGCGCATCGAGATCGCTTGGATCGTCCGGACAGAGATCACAGACGTAGACCGTCGCCCCTTCGGCGAGGTGTTCGACCGCGCGGGCGAGCTGGTCGCCCAGGTCGTGGGGACTCGCCGGGAGCAGGGCAGTCTCCCCGCGGGCGGTCCCGATCAGCGCGACGCAGGCGAGCCCGTCGGCGTCGGGATCGGCGACGACGACCGTCTCGGCGCCGGCGACCCGCTCGCGGGCCTCCTCGCGGGCCCGCTCGGCCGCGAGCGAGTCCGGATAGAAGAAACCCTCGCCGGGGAGGACGGATTTGCGATCGAGCGAGAGGGTCTCGTCGTCGATGAGTCGGTCGTCCATACGTACACGAGTCGCCCGGGCTCAATGAACGCCCCGGTCACGACCCGTCGGTCGCGGCAGCCGCGATCGCCCCGGCAAGCACCTCGGTCGCCCGGGCACAGTCCGCCCAGTCGGTCCACTCCTTGTGGGAGTGAGAGTACCCGCCCCGGGAGGGAGCAAAGAGCAGGGCGGCGTCGGTCGCGTCGGCGACCCGCATCGCGTCGTGGCCGGCGCCGGAGGGCAGGTCGATCGATTCGACGGTGCAGTCGGCCGCGGCCGCGCGGGCGGCTTCGCGGAGCCGGTCGCTCATCGGCGTCGGCGCCACGTCGAGGTGTCGATCGAAGGTCGTTTGCACGCCCCGGTCGCGCTCGAGCCGGGCCAGCGAGTCTCGGGCGGCCGAGACAACCCGCTCGATGCCCTCGGCAGTCACGTCCCGGATGTCGACACCGGCCCGGACCCGGCCGGGGATCACGTTGGTCGCGTTCGGGCTGACCGTCAGGGAGCCGACCGTGCCGACGGCCGCGGAATCGAGTTCGTCGGCGGTCTCCACGGCGGCGCGCTCGACGTCGCCGACGAACTCGGCGGCGGCGGTGAGGGCGTCGGTCCGGTCGTCCATCGCCGTCGCGCCGGCGTGGTCGGCCTCGCCGGCGACGGTCACCGAGCAGTGGGTGAGGCCGGGGATCGTCGTGACGACACCGACGGCCGCGCCGGCCGTCTCGAGGACGGTGTTTTGTTCGACGTGGAGCTCGAGGAACCCGTCCCACCCGGAGGGATCGACCGTCCCCTCGCCGCGATAGCCGATCTCCGAGAGGGCCTCGCCCAGCGACCGGCCGTCGTCGTCGGTCAGGGCGTGTGCGGCTTCGACACTCCTCGCTCCGGTCGCGACCGACGAGCCCACCAGCCCGTCCCCGAACGTCGCCCCTTCTTCCTCGGTGAAGCTAACGACCGTCACCGGCCGGTCGAGATCGACCTCCGCGTCCTGGAGCGCCCGGACCGCCTCGAGGGCGGCGTAGACCCCCAGCGGCCCGTCGAAGATACCCCCCTCGGGGACGCTGTCGAGGTGACTCCCGCTCGCGACCGGCGCGGCCTCGGGGTCCGCGCCGTCGGGAACCCAGGTGCCGGCGACGTTCCCGACCGGATCGACGGTGACCGAGAGCCCGGCCTCCCGGAGCCGCTCCGAGAGATAGTCTCGAGCTCGTCGGTTGGCCGCCGATCCGGTCCGGTTGGTCCGCCCGCGGGCGTCCGGATCCGCCGTGTCGACCGCGCCAAAGGCGGCTGTCGCCTCGATGTCCGCCCGGAGACGGTCGCCGTCGACGAACGCTAACAGCTCGCGCATACGGCTACCGGGAGGTCGCGACGCAAAAGTCGTTCGTCGGAGTCCTCGAGGAGACCGCGGATGCGCTCGACGCGGCGTCGACACCGCTTTGTAACCGGGCGACCCGAATCCCGACGATGGCAGCACCCACGATCCAGACCACCCACGTCGGGAGCCTCCCCCGATCGCCGGAGCTCCGTGAGCTTCTGACCGGCGGCGAGCGCACGGAGACGGCCTTCGAGGCGGCCGTCGCGGAGTCGATCCGAACGGTCGTCCGGCGGCAGGCGGCGGTCGGGCTCGATATCGTGAACGACGGCGAGCAGAGCCGCATCGCCTACTCGGTGGACGTGACGAACCGACTATCGGGGTTCAGCGACGGGACCGTAGAGCGGGAGTGGCCCTCGGATCTCGATGAGTTTCCCGAGTACGCCCGCGAGCTGCTCGGGGACAGCGAGACGATCGGCGGCCCGGTCGCCGTCGGCCCGATCGAGTACGCAGACCCCGACGCGCTGGGCCGCGAGCTGGCCCGCTTCGAGGAGGCGATCGCCGCCGAGGGCGTCTCCTTTTCCGGACGATTCCACACGGCACCGTCGCCGGGGGCGGTGGTCCGGTTCACCGAGACCGACCACCACGACTCGGTCGAGTCGTACCTGTTCGATCTCGCGGAGGCGCTCGCGACCGAGTACGAGCTGATCGCGGAGACCGGCGCACGGCTCCAGATCGACGCCCCGGACCTGCTGGCCGGGCGGACGCTCACCTACAAGGACGACTCGACGCGGCAGTTTCGCGAGCGCGTTGAGACCCACGTCGCGGCGCTCAACCGGGCGCTCGCGGGCGTGCCCGCAGAGCGGGTCCGGCTGCACGCCTGCTGGGGGAACTACCCCGGGCCACACCACCACGACGTGGCGCTCGCGGACGTGATCGGCCCCCTCTACGAGGCCGACGTGAGCGGACTTGTCATCGAGGGGGCGAACCCGCGACACGAACACGAGTACCGGACCTTCCGCGAGCACCCACTCCCGGAGGGGTGGCAGCTGGTCCCGGGCGTGATCGACGTGAAGACGAACGTTGTCGAACACCCGGAACTCGTCGCCGAGCGCATCGAGCGGTTCGCGGAGGTCGTTGGCGATCCCGAGCGGATCGTCGCCGGCGCCGACTGCGGGTTCGAGACCGTCGTCGAGGGAGCAAACGCCGTCGACCCCGAGATCGCCTGGGAGAAGCTGGGGAGTCTCGTCGAAGGCGCCGAACTCGCCGAGCGGCGGCTGGCCTGACCCGTTCTCTGCTGGCCGGAAAACGAGGAGAAACGTTCATTACCGACAACACAAAACCGAGAGACGATGAAAGAACACAGGGAAACGTCGCTCAGACGGACCGTCGGCGTACTCGTGTTGGTCGTCGGACTCTTGATGAGCCCACCGGCAGTCGCCGCACAGTCGCCGGGCGGGGAAGCGACCGCACAGCCGGCCGATCGGCTGTACCTCGGCGAGGACGGCGAGGCGGTCGTCGTCTACGAGCAGTCAAGCGGAAACATCCAGTCACGAGAACGTCAGCGACGACCTCGAGGTGGCCGCCGAGATCGGACCCGACAGTCTCGACGTCACCGCCTCGGGATCGGGGATGACCGACGGCGAGGGTCCCGGAACACTGTCGCTGTTGCTTGAGGCGGCGTACGGTCCGGACGCATTCGGCGCCGAGTTCGACTTCGACGCGGTGGTTCCCGGGCAGGGCGACACTCAGAGCGCGGCGACCAGCGGTGAGGTCGCGTTCAGCGCCGACCGGCTGACCCTCGAGACGTCTGTCGAGGGCGAGGCGGGTACACAGTCGACGGGACTGGTCCCCGGCGGGTTCGATCAGTTCAGCCTCACAATCGAGGAGGGACCGGACGGGTACAGCGCCATCGGGAGCGCCGCGACGACCGTGCCCGAGGCCCAGTACGAGCAGTATCGGACCCCCGAGGCCGTCGAGCGCCTGATCCGAGGGTTCTTCCAGGCGGCCACGAGCGGCTCGCCGGTGACGGCGACCGTCGACGTGACCGACCACAGCTTCGACGAGGAGGCCGGCGAGGTGAGCTTCGCGTACGCAGTCGGGCTCGAGGGCGTCGAGGAGGCGCTCGTACCCGCCCTCGCCGCGGAAACCGACGAGGCCGTCGACCGCGGGACTCTGCAGGAGGCACTCGAAGCGGCGACGCTCGCAGAGTTCAGCGTTGAGCTCTCGAGCGAGGACGACCGGGTCGTCCTCGACACCCGACTGGACGTGCGCGACTACGAGGAGCTAACCCTCGCCCTCGCCGAGGCCGGCGAGGACGGCGACTCCGCGCGGGCAGACCTGAAGAACCAATTCGACGCGATGGCCGCGGCTGACTACGAACAACGAGTCACCTGGGACGTGTCGGTCGGACCCGAGGACGGCGGTCAGGGCGTGGACATCAACACTGCGATCGAGACCGACAACTGGGGCGCGTACGTCGACGAGCTCGACCGAGAGATCGACACGAGCGTCGACGCCGCCGCCGAGTTCATCGCCGAGGACGGGCTGATCGAGGGCCAAGCTGACCTGAGCGTCGAGCGGGAGGACTGGGTGCGCGAGCTGTTCGGCCTCGGCGACGCGGCCCCGGTGACAGACGACGAGGGGCCCTTCGGGGGGCTCTCGGCGGCCGGCTTCGAGGACGGAGCAGTCCGGATCGTCGGCGACAGCGATACGATCACCGCCGAGGCAGCCGTCGAGTTCGAGAGCTTCGAGTCGCTAGCCGAGGACAGTCCGTTCGGCGAGGACCTAACCGTCGAGCAGGTTGCCTTCGAACGGGAAAACCCCGTCCGAACATACGTCTACCTCGACGGCGAGGATCGGGCGACGACCCGCGAAGCGCTTGAGGACGCCGGCGTCATCGGCCCCGAGACAACGGTCACCGAGCCGGGCGAGTGGGACCGCGACGAGCTTCCGAGCTACAACAGCGGACAGGCGACGGAGCTACTCGCGACCGAGGTCGATCCGGACGCCGGCGCGGTCGGCGACGACGACGGCAGCGGACCCGGCTTCGGGGTCGCGGCGGCGCTGGTCGCCGTCCTCGTCGCGGCGCTGGTCGCCGCCAGGCGAGACTGAGGCCGGCTCGCGACCGCCGGCCGGAGTCGCCGCTGATGTCGCGACACGCCCGGGTATCGTTCCAACCCGTCACCGCCCTCCGTCAAGCAGCCGAGCCGCTCTCCGATTACCCAATCATGGGCCCGCGTCCGACCGCGCGCCGACGGCAAGTCAGTTGATCAACACGGGACGGGTACCTCGCGCCGACCGGAGTTCCCATCTTTGATAATACGCCCCCCGGAATTTATGTAAGGTCCGCGTGACCGCCGATCCATGGATCGACAGACGTGGTCACCAAGCAGGCGAGAGTTCATTCTCGGAACGACGGGGGTCGGGATGGCAGGAGTGGGACTCGAACCGGCTGCCGGCGAGACCTGGCCGGAAGATTCGAAGACGGGAGACGCCGCCGGCACGGTCGAGATGGTCGTTCGGTTCGAGCCGGCAGACGGGGCTGGAAAAGCAACGCTGCAGGAGCACGCACGCACGACCCAGCGTCCGTTCGAGCGGTTCGTCGCCGAACGGTCGGGTGTCAGCATCGAACGACGGTTCTGGGCTGTCAACGCCGCGCTCGTGTCCGTCGATCTCGGGAGCGTCAGCCGGAACGCGGTCCTGAACGTCGAGAGCGTAACCACGGTACATCCGAACTACGCAGTGGAGACACACAGCGTCACCGAGGAGACGGACGCAGTGGCGACCGACGCGAGTCCCAGCCAGACCGAGGAATCAGGCGTCGCGTACCATCTCGAAGAAATGGACGTCCCACAGGCGTGGGACGTGTACGACACTCGGGGAGAGGGCGTCGATGTCGCAGTTATCGACACCGGAATCGACACGACCGGACACGAAGAACTGGCGGCGTCGTTGAAGCGCGGGGCCTGGGCGGAGTTCGACGAGCAGGGCAACCGGGTCGACTCGGAACCGAACACCCAAACGGAATTTCCGACATCCAGCCACGGAACGACCGTCAGCGGGACCATCGCGGGCGGCACCACCGACGACGGAGACAGGTACGGCGTCGCGCCCGCGGTGAACCTCTACAAGGCGCAATTCGTGAGTCAGCCGCCCGAAGGAATTCGGACCCTCTCGGTGTTCGCGGGCATCGAGTGGGCCATCGAGCAGGATGTCGATATCCTGTCCATGAGTCTCGGTCTCCCACAGTGCAATCAGGCGTTCATAGAGCCGGTCCGGAACGCCATCGAGAGCGGTCTCCTCGTCGTCAACGGCAGCGGAAACTACGGTCGATACACGAGCGTTTCGCCGGGAAATATCCCGGGGGTACTCTCGGTTGGCGGGATCGACGACGGCCGAGAACTGTACGAGAACAGCGGCGGTGAGCGCATCAATACGGAGCGGTACTGGGGCGACGCCGCGGCCGACCGGTGGCCGGAGGAGTACACCGTTCCCGACGTGACTGCCCCCGCTGTCGACATGATCGGACCGGGGCTCGACGGTCAGTTCGACCGACACACCGGTACGAGTTTTGCAACACCCTGTGTCGCCGGCGTCGCAGCGCTCGCGATGGCCGCGACCGACGCCGACAGCGACACGGTCCGAAACGCTATCACCGAAACGGCCCGCCATCCGGCCGCCGAGGACGAGTTCGACATCGACCCCGGACACGACGACCGCTACGGCCGGGGCATCGTCTCCGCACTCGCGGCTATCAGTCGACTCGAAGCCAGTGAAACGCTCTCCGGGACAGTCACGGACGGGTCCGGCAGCCCGCTCGAAGGTGCGACGGTCGCTTCGGAAGCCGGTCCCAAGACCGAGACCGACGCGCAGGGAAGGTACGAACTGACGGTCCCCCCGGGGCCCCAGCCCATCGGTGCCACTGGTCTGGGCTTCGAGACGACGGGAACGCGTATCGACCCGGCCGGCACCGACAGCCGTGACTTCCAACTCGACCGGACGGACGACCTCGGCGTCGAGATGGTCGACCGGATGTCGACACGGATCGATCCGGGAGAGGAGACGACGGCGACGTTCGACGTTGCAAACGCCGACACGGTCGTCGTCGAGATAGCGACCGAGGAAGTGTTGCGTCCGGAGAACGTGGAGCTTCGCGTCGACGGCACTACGGCGGCGTCCGGAGAACCGGTCAGTATCGACCCGGACCGGACACGGATTCCCGTCGGCGTCAGCGTCCCCGAATCGGTCCTGATCGGTCAGTTCCAGCTCTCCTACGAGTTCACGGGGGGCGATACGTCACTCGACGGCGAGGGGCATCCGGTGCACGCACACTCCGACCCGTTCGTCGTCGCCCCGGATGACCCGCCGACACTGCAGGCACCGGTCGATCTGGTGGCACCCCGGACGACGATCGAACTCATGGACGGCCAGGGGGACGTGGTTGCCGGGCCGGACGACAGCGCAGGACTCGTCATCGACAAACCACTGACGCTGACGGCGGCCGACGGAGCCACCCCAAATATTCAGTTCTCCAACGAGGGGGCCGAGGACCCAGCGGTCGCGTTGGTCACGGCCAATGACGTAACCATCTCGGAACTCGTCGTCGACGGTACGGATGCCGAAGCGGGCATCCAGGTAGCCCGCGACTACGCCATCGCACGGCCAGTGCCGCAACCGTCCGGTGTGACGGTCCGTGAACTCGCTGTCTCCGGGGCGGACACGGCTGTTCGCGCCGCCGAAGCGCCGGCACTACGAATCACGAGCAACGAGCTGACCGCGAAAACGACCGGAATCAGTGTCGGTCGCCGAGTTGACGTTCAGGACTCGGTCACGGTTACCGGCAGGGCAAAAATAACCATCCGGGAGAACTCAATCGCCGACGTCGAAACGGGTATCGACGTTGCCGGTCAGGTCGCGGCTGTCGAAGGAAACTCCCTCTCGGACATCGGTGCCGAGGGGATCAACATCGGGACACAGCGCTTCCTGAGTCGCCACTGGGGGCGTGATATCGGACCC
>PXQL01000023.1 GCA_003021335.1 Halobacteriales archaeon QH_10_67_13 | reverse complement strand
CCTCCTCGGCGGCGCCGCCGTCCTCGCCGTCGCCGTCTTCGTCTTCCCGCACCACTCGGTCAACGACGACGAGGCCGTCTACCTGACGCAGGCCGCGATGCTCGCCGAGGGCCAGGTGTACCTCCGGCCCGGCCCCCTCGCCGGGCTGGTCCGGCCGGCCGAGCCGGCGACGGTCTCCTCGCGGACGTGTGCGTCAAGGCCGAACCCCGCGCCGCGCACGTAGTCGACGATCTCCCGGCGGGCGTCGCTGTCGAGCGACTGGACCCCCTCGTCGCGGACGTGAACGTGATAGCCCCGGCTGCCCGAGAAGACGATCGAGAGCTCCTCGAAGGCAAAATCCGTCTCGAGAAAGTCAAGCAGCCGCTCTAACGCGTCCTTGCAGGCGGCGAGCATCTCGGCGTAGCTGTCGTCCCCGTCGGTCCCGGGAAGGTGATCGGCATCGAGATCGAAGATCAGATCCGCCGACCGCCACCCTTTGGCGTCCATCCGGGTCGCACCTGGGTCGTCGTAGCGGCCAGCCGAGAAGTAGACGTGTCGCGGGCGCTCGCGGGGCAGAAACTCCTTGATCGCGCCGAGATCGAGAAGCGAGTTGTGCCGGACGTACGTCTCGCCGCCGCTCGCGGTCCAGACGACATAGCCCCACTCGCGTCTGTTCGCCGCCGGAGGGGGATCGATCGTCGTCCGGCGGTAGTGATCGCCGAACCGCCCGCGCAGGTACGACAGCGTCCGGTCGTGCACGACGGTGGATAGCCGACCGGACCAATAGCCCTTTCGGGCGGCGAGTCGGGCAACTCAAGGGAGTTGCCAACATACCGGCGGGCGTGTCACGGCAGCTGCCGCGAGTGGATACGGTCTTTCTTCACGAGCGTGACGGGCAGTACCGGCTGGTCGTCCGTCGCGACGGCGAGCGGCTGTTCCAGGGCCGGCTCGAGCTCAAGCAGACCGACGCTGGCCCCCGGCCGGCACGGATGCGGGTCAGCGACGGCTCCGACGAGGGCACCACCGTCACGATGTCGTTCCGGAACTGACCGGCATCTCCGGGAGCGCCCGCGAGCGCCTCGAGGAGCTGCTGTTCGAGGTCCAGGATCTCGACCGGGTGACGGACCTCCTGGCCGGCGAGCTCGACCCCGAGCTGACCAAGTTCGACGAGATTAGCGCTACCGTCGACGAGATCGATCCGATCGAGACGAGCGCGCTCGGGCTACACCCGGACCTGCAGTCCTCCGTCGAGTCGCGGTTCAACGAGCTGTTGCCGGTCCAGACCCTCGCCGTCGAGAACGGCGCCTTAGGGGGAACCGACCAGCTGGTCGTCAGCGCGACCGCCACGGGAAAGACCCTGATCGGCGAGCTCGCCGGCCTCGACCGGGCCCTGCAGGGCGAGGGAACGCTGCTCTTTCTGGTGCCGCTGGTGGCGCTCGCCAATCAGAAGTACGGGAAGTTCCAAGAGCGATACGGCGATCTCGTCGACGTGACTCTCCGGGTAGGGGCCAGCCGGATCAACGACACCGGCCAACAGTTCGATCCCGGCGCCGACGTGGTCATTGGCACCTACGAAGGTATCGACCACGCGCTCCGAACCGGCAAGGATCTCGGGGCGATCGGCACGGTCGTGATCGACGAGGTCCACACCTTGGGCGAGGGCGAGCGCGGGCACCGACTCGACGGGCTGATCAGCCGCCTCAAACACTACTGCCGGGACGGATCGACGCAATGGCTCTACCTCTCTGCGACGGTCGGCAACCCCGGGGCGCTCGCGGAGGTGCTCGAGGCGACGCTGATCGAGTTCGAGGAGCGGCCGGTCCCGATCGAGCGCCACGTCACCTTTCTGGAGGACCGGGAGAAGGTCGACGTCGAGAACCGTCTCGTCAGGCGGGCCTTCGATCGGACCTCGAGCAAAGGGTATCGCGGCCAGACGATCATCTTCACGAACGCCCGGCGGCGGTGTCACGAGATCTCTCGCCGGCTCGAGTACGCCTCCGCGCCGTACCACGCCGGCCTGGACAACGGCCGGCGCAAGCGCGTCGAGCGGGAGTTCGCCGAGCAGGAGCTGGCCGCGGTGGTGACGACCGCGGCGCTTGCTGCTGGAGTTGATTTCCCGGCCTCGCAGGTGATCTTCGACTCGCTGGCGATGGGCATCGAGTGGCTCTCGGTGCAGGAGTTTTCCCAGATGCTCGGGCGGGCGGGCCGGCCCGACTACCACGACAAGGGCCGGGTGTACGTGCTCGTCGAGCCCGACGGCCGGTACCACGCCAGCCAGGAGCGCACCGAGGACGAGGTCGCCTTCACCCTGCTGAAAGGGGAGATGGAGCCGGTCCAGCCCCGCTACGACGAGGCCGCTGCCGTCGAGGAGACCCTCGCGAACGTCACCGTGGCCGGCCGGCAGGCAAAGCTGCTCAACGACCGGATGGTCGGCAAGGTACCGACGAAACACGCCCTCGGGAAGCTACTCGAGTACGAGTTCATCGACGGGCTCGAACCGACGCCGCTGGGCCGGGCGGTGACCCGACACTTCCTCTCGCCCGGCGACGCCTTCGCCTTACTCGAGGGGATCCGGACCGGCGAGTCCGGCACAGAGCTGGTCGCTCGAATGGAGCTGCGCGGGGACCGGTGACCGCACCGGAGCAGGTCAGTTCCGGATCCGGACGATCCCCGAGCGAAACACCCGGTGGTTCGGGAGGATGTACTCCTCGCCGTCGGCCTCGATCCGGGTGACGAGCATGTCGATCTCCTGGACAATCCCGCGGCGGTCGTCGACCCGGACCTCGTCGCCGATTGCGTACGGCTCCGAGAGTAGCAGATAGACGCCGGCCGCGGCGGCCGCAAGCAGGTCCTTGAACGCAATGCCGGCGAGAAAGACGAGCCCGAAGGCGTAGGCCCCGAGCAGGATCAACAGCGCCTGAGTCGCGATTCCGACCTGGCTCAGGGCGACCAGCGCCGCGATGTAGAAGACGCTGTACTTGACGAGCTTGGGCAACAGCGCCGCCTCGGGGAGTTTAACCGACTTGAGCCGTTCCTGGACCGCGACGGCGGCTTTATCGCCCCCGATCAGCCCGAAGATGACCGCCAGGATCGCGACGAACAGCCGCGGCAGGTACCGTGCCAGCCGCTCCCAGAACACCGTCGCCTCGAGCAGCCGGGTGAGCTGTAAGGCGAGCACGATCACGCCGGCGTAGACGAACACCGCCGTCAGCGTCGAGACAATTCCCACCGTGGAGGTGCCCAGCCGCCTAACAGATCGCTCGAAGGGAGTCCCCTCGACCAGCTCCGGGACGCCGTAGGCGGCCATGGTTCTGGAGACGCGCCGCCAGACAAGATAGGAAAGCGCCATCCCAATCAACAGGACCGCGACCGCGAGGACGAAGGCCGTCTCCTGTGAGACCGTTCGTCGGACATCAGAGAGGTCGATGCCGACGACCATCGGTCAGTACTCCTCCGGATCGAGCTCGAGAACCTTATCGCCGGCTTTGAACGCCCGGACGAGCCCGTCGCTCTCCGAGAGCACGATCGCGACGGCGTTGGTATCGCGGGTGATGGCGGCGGCGGCCATGTGTCGGGTGCCAAGCCCCTTCGGGATGTCGACGCCCTCGGCGCCGGGCTCCAGATACCGGTATGCCGAGACGATCTTCCCGCTGTCGGAGACGATAAAC
>PXQL01000022.1 GCA_003021335.1 Halobacteriales archaeon QH_10_67_13 | reverse complement strand
GTCTCGATCAAGGCGCTCGACCGGGCCTACCGGATCTACCGGGATCTCGCCGCTGATCCCGAGATTTGACCCGCATCGGCCGTCTGCCAGACGAGACGCGACTCAGCCCAGCCGCCGGACCCGTCCGATCGAGTTCTCGAGCAGCCGCTGATCGTCGGTGAACACCTCGACCGCGACCGTCCCGTCGAGGGCCGACAGCCGATCGACGAGCGGGTCGAACGCGATCTCGCCGGCGCCCAGCGCCAGGTGCCTGTCCCCGCGGCGGCGCACGTCGTGCGAGTGTAGGTGTGAGATGAGATCGAGTCGCCGTACTCCTTCGTGACCCGGTCGATCGCGTCGCCGACGGTGAACCCGTACTCCACAGCGCCCCTGGGAGCGCTCGGACAAGACGGTGCCGGACGATGGTACGGTTTTTTATCTGTCGGCGCGTCAGGACAGACGATGAGTACCGACGCCGACGCGCTCGCGACCTCCGGGGACGCCGAGTACGACTACGAACAGCTCGGGCTCGTCGCCGGGCTCGAGATCCACCAACAGCTCGACACCGAGACGAAGCTGTTCTGTGGGTGTCCCACCGAGCTGCGCGAGCCCGAGGCCGCGGACAGACGATTTAACCGCCGGCTCCACCCGACCCGTAGCGAGCTCGGCGAGCTCGACGAGGCGGCCGTCGAGGAGAGCCGGGTCGACCGGGAGTTCGTGTACCTCGCCTACGACACGACCTGCCTGGTTGAGGAAGACGACGAGCCGCCCCGGCGGGTTGACGAGGAGGCCCTGACCGTCGGCCTTGAGATCGCCGAGTTGCTCGGGACGACGCCGGTCGATCGGGCACACGTGATGCGCAAGATCGTCGTCGACGGCTCGAACACGACCGGCTTCCAGCGCACGATGTTGCTCGCGAGCAACGGGGTCGTCGAGACCGGCGAGGGCCCGGTCGGGATCGAGGACCTGATGCTCGAGGAGGAGAGCGCACAGCGGGTCGCCGAGACCGATCACGGCGTCCGGTACAGCCTCGACCGGCTCGGGGTTCCCCTGGTGGAGATCGGGACCGACCCCGACATCCGCTCGCCGGTCCAGGCCCGCGAGACCGCAGAGCGGATCGGCATGCTGTTGCGCTCGACGGGGTCGGTCAAGCGCGGGCTGGGGACGATCCGCCAGGACGTCAACGTCTCGATCGCCGAGGGCGCACGCGTCGAGATCAAGGGCGTCCAAAGCCTCGACGACATCGACGACATCGTACGCAACGAGGTCCGCCGGCAGGCAACGCTGGTCGAGATCGCGGACCGACTGGAGGAGCGCGACGCGGCGGTCGGCGAGCTGAGGGAGGTCACGGAGCTGTTTGCCGGCACCGATAGCGCCGTCATTGAGTCGGCGCTGGCCGAGGGCGGGACAGTGCGTGCGGTCCGGCTGGCCGGCTTCGACGGACTCGTCGGGCGGGAGCTGCTCCCGGACCGGCGGCTCGGAACCGAACTGGCCGATCACGCGAAGCGCCACGGCGCCGGCGGAATCTTCCATACCGACGAGCTCCCGGCCTACGGGATCACCGAGGGGGAGCTCGCGGCGGTCCGGGAGCAGCTCCCGCCCGACGAGCGATCGAGGCCGTCGTCGAGCGCGCTCGAACGGCGATCGACGGCGTGCCTGAGGAGACCCGCGGCGCGAACGAGGACGGCACCACCCAGTACCTGCGGCCGCTGCCCGGCGCCGCGCGGATGTACCCCGAGACGGACGTGCCCCCCGTCGAGCCCGACCCCTCGGCAGTCGAGACCCCGGAGCTTCTGACCGAGAAGACCGAGCGCTACTGCGAGGAGCACGGCCTGGACCCGGATCTGGCCGAGCGGGTCGCCTACGGCGAGCATATGCCGCTGTTCGAGCGGGCCGTCGAGCTCGGGGTGGACCCGACGCTCGCTGCGAGTACCCTCGAGTCGACGCTCACCGAGCTCCGCCGGGACGGGGTGCCCGTCGCGGAACTGACCGACGAGCAGCTGCTCGGAACCTTCGAGCTCGTCGTCGAGGGCGAGCTCGCAACCGAGGGCGTGCCCGAGCTGCTGGCAGCACTCGCCGGCGAGCCGGAGCTCTCTGCGAGTGAGGCTGCCGACCGCGAGGGACTGGGCAGCGCCGGCGAGAGCGAGGTTCGGGAGGCCGTTCGAGCGGTGATCGAGCGCAACGCGGAGCAAGTCAAACGCGAGGGCATGGGGGCGTTCTCGGCGCTGATGGGCGAGTGTATGGGCGAACTCCGCGGGAAGGCAGACGGCGACGTCGTCAGCGACGTGCTCCGCGAGGAGATCCAGCGGCGGGCGTAGGTAGAGTCGTCCGGAGTTAGTCCTCCTCAGCCTCGCCCCGCCGGGCGCCCCGGCGGAAGACGCCGGTCAGCGTGATCACCTCGCGGTCGGTGGGGTGAGCCCGGCCGATCAGGCGCCGGACGAGCCGCATCGTCTTGGCTCGTTTCTCCTCGGGGTGATCGATCGCGACGAGGAACTGTTCGATCCGGTCGTAGAGACGTTCGATCTCGGACTCGCTGGCCCGGTCTCGGGTCGGGTCCGGGAGCTGGCTCTCCGCGCGGGCCAGCTCCTGGGTCTCGTACAGGGCGATCGTCGCGGCCTGGCCGAGGTTCAGCGACGGGTACGCGGCGCTCGCGGGAATCGAACAGACCCGATCGAGGCGGGCCAGCTCGGCGTTGGTGAGCCCGTTGTCCTCCCGGCCGAACACCAAAGCGACCGCTGCATCGACGGGCGCAAGCTCCGCGGCTAACTCGTCGGCGGGGACGAACGGAAACCGGACGTGGCTGGTTGCGTCCTGGTTCGTCCGGGCGGTGAACCCGACCGTGTAGTAGGAGTCGACGAGCTCGTCGAAGCTCGGCCGGGCGTGATCGGGGAGGATATCCTCGCGGGCCTGGCCGGCGAAGCCGTAGGCCTCGCCGTCGGGCTCAAGCGGCGGCCCGTCGATCACCAGCAGCTCCTCGAAGCCGAAGTTCTTCATCGCGCGGGCGATCGTGCCGACGTTGCCCGGGGTCTGTGGTTCGACGACCGCGACGGCCGGCGGCCGGGGGCGATCGCTCATCGACGAGCGTTCGCGGCGGCAGAAAAAAGCGCTTGCGAAGGCCGCGGCGGGCGAGGAGTTTCCGTGCCTATTAGGGGCGCCTGCCCGTGATAGGCGTATGCAGACCGTGGATGCAGCCGGGCTCGCGATCGGCGACGATTACCCACCGCGGATCATGGGCGTACTGAACGTCAGCAAGGAGTCCCCGTACGATCCGAGCGTCTACGACGACCCCGGCGAGGCCGCGGCCTACGTCGACGACCGACTCATCGGCGAGGGCGCCGACATCGTCGATGTCGGCCTCGAGTCGGCCAACAAGCGCTTCGAGGTGCTCTCGGCCGAGCAGGAGCTCGACCGCCTGGAGACGGCCGTCGAGACGATCGAGAGCGTGAGCGGGGACGCCGTCTTCTCGATCGAGACCCGCTACCACGAGGTCGCCGAGGCCGCGCTAAATCGGGGGTTCGACATGGTCAATGACATCTGCGGGTTCGCGGACCCGGAGATGCCCCGGGTCTGTCGGGAGTACGATGTCGCCGTCGGGAAGATGGCGAGCCCGCCGGATCTCGAACGTCCCGGCGCGATCGAGGATGTCGACGAGATCTACGACGCGCTGACCCGCAACGGGCTCACGGAGAAGACGATCGTCGACCCGGCCTTCGGCGGCTGGAGCGAGGACAAAACCGTTGCCGACGACCGGGAGACGTTCCGCCGGCTCCGGGAGTTTCGCGCCCACGGTCAGCCGATTCTGGTCTCGATCAACCGCAAGAACTTCCTCCGGTCGATCGCCGGCCGGGACACGGAGGGGGCGCTTCCGGTGTCGCCCGCGGCCACGTCGATGGCCGTCGAACGGGGCGCACACGTGATCCGGACCCACGACGTCGCCGAGACCCGCGACGCCGCCCTGATCGGCGCCGAGCTCGGTCGCGATCGGGTCCGTCGGACCGTCGAGACGATCGACGTCGAGGAACTCGACGTTACAGCCGTCGGCGAGGCTGCTCGGCATCTCCCCGAGGGCCTCGACGGGTAGATGGTCGGACTCACCTTCGCGGAGTGGGAGCCGGTCTACGAGGCGATCCTCGACGACTTTGGCTACGACCGGGCCGGCGACGAGCGCGCCCGGGACCTGCTCGCCGAGCTTGTCGGGCGGACGATCGAGCCCGCGGAGGCGTCGCTGTCCGGCCGGGTCGCGGTCGCCGGCGCCGGGCCGACACTCGAAGACGAGCTGGGGATCGTCCGGGCGGCAGACGCCGTCGTCGCGGCTTCCTCGGCGGCCGCTCGCCTGGACGATCGGGGGGTCGCGGTCGACTGGATCGTGACCGATCTGGACGGACGGCCGGCACGGACCACCGAACTCGCCGAGGCCGGCACGCCGGTTGCGGTCCACGCACACGGGGACAACCGTCCGGCGATCGAGGGGTGGGTGCCCCGAGTCGAGGCGACGGTGCTCCCGACGACCCAGGCGGCGCCGACAGACCGCGTGTGCAACTTCGGGGGATTCACCGACGGCGACCGGGCGGCCTTCCTCGCCGACGCGTTCGGGGCCGATCGACTCGTCTTCCCCGGCTGGACGATTACAGACTCGGGGGTCTCAGCCGAGAAGGAACGGAAGCTCGCGTGGGCCGAGCGGCTGTTGTACTGGCTCGAACGGCGTCGCGGGGAGCGGTTCGATCTGCTCGACGGGCGACGGGAGAGCCTCTCGGTTCCGTGAATCGTGGCTCTACTGGAGTCGTCCACTCGCGGAGATCGAGTTCCGCAGCCTTCGGTGACCCGAAGTTCGGCGACGGGCGGGGGCGGTCGGTAATTCCAACTCGCGCTCACAGACCGATCCCAAAGCGGGCACGGGGTCGGGGTCGAGAGAGGATAGATACTATGTCCTTCGAGTGAGAGCACTCGAAACATGGGAGATCAGCTCGCCTTGGAGATCGAAGTTCGGCAAAGGGGGCGCGAGTACGAAGCAGTGTCGGCCTCCGGCACCCGAGAGACGAGCGGAAACCCGTACGTCGCCGTCGTGAACCTCCTTGACTCCGTAACCGATCAAGAGGTCTCGTTCAACGTGCGCTTTCGCGGCCGAGATTCCGGCGGGCCGCGGTCGTAGCTCCGGGATTCGAACGGCCGGGCGCGTCGATTCGCGGGCTGTCGGGTGAGTCCAGGCCAGGGTGTGCCCGGCTGTCGAGCGGAATAAAAGGCGTTATAGGGCGTCTCGCTGACAGGAGCCACACAGTCGCTCCTCTTTGACATCGACCTCGCGAACGGTCGGCGAGAAGTTCATTACACACCGGTTGTTGTCACAGTGTTCCAAGCCGAACGTGTGGCCGATCTCGTGGACGACCTCCTTGCGAACCCGATCGGAGAAGATCTCGCCGGCGGAGCGATCGGAGAAGCCCCCGTCCGAGGAGGTCCGCAGCCGGTACGTCGAGATGACGCTTCCGCTGCCGCTCAGGTAGGCCAGCCCGAACACGTAGTTGCGCCGGTGGTAGTACAGATCCTCCGGAGTGATGGCGATGTTTTTCGTGCCGCGGCCGACCCGCTTCGCCAGGTCGATGAACTCCTCAGCGCGGTACTGCTCGCGGTCCGCGTCGTGGGCGCTCTCGGGGACCGCGCGGGCGTCGCTGACGCTGACCTCACAGTCGTAGATCGCGCGGAGCCCGTTCGAGGCTTCTCGCTTGACCACAGGGTCGACCTCGCCGACCGGCACGATGTCGACGCGCATACGAATTCTAATGTGGTTGCCCGGTTAAAAACCTATGTGCAACCGCGCGGGACTCGCGGCGCGGGGCGTGACCGTGACCGCGACCGACCTCCGCGAACGGTCGGTTCCGGAGAGCGTGCGATTCGTCCGCGACGACGTGACCGACCCGCGACGCGCGGTCTACGCCGGGGCCGACGTGCTGTACGCGCGCAACCTGCCGCCGGAGCTACAGCGCCCGACCGTCGAGTTGGCGTGTACGGTCGACGCCGCGTGCCTGTTCACGACGCTCGGGGGCGATCCGACGGCGGTGCCCGCCCGACGAGAGCAGCTGCCGGCCGAGACGCTGTACCGCGCTCGGCAGTGATCGGCTGGGACAGAAAGGCAGAAGCCTGCGACGCCGCGAATCCGGGTGTGCAGTCCGATCTCGAACTCGACGGGCTCGTCCTCGATATCGACGGCGTGCTCGTCGACGTCTCGGAGTCCTACCGACGGGCGATCGTCGAGTCGATCGATCGGGTCTACGGGGAGACGATCGCCCGCGAGGATGTCCAGCGATTCAAGGAGGCCGGCGGGTTCACGAACGACTGGGAGCTGACCAGTGCCGCCGCGTTGTACCTGCTTGCCCGGCGGGAAGCCAGCGACCGGCCGGCGCCGCTCGCGGACGTTCCGGTCTTCACCGAGGCGATCGCGGGCGCCGGCGGCGGGCTCGAAGGGGCGCGGGCGGTCGTCTCGGAAGCCCTTCCCTGCGGCCCCGGAGAGCGAGCACTCGCCGCGCTCGACGGCGACCGGCTCAGAAACCACTTTCAGGCGCTGTACCTGGGCGGAGAACTGTACCGCGAGCTCGA
>PXQL01000021.1 GCA_003021335.1 Halobacteriales archaeon QH_10_67_13 | reverse complement strand
GCTCGTGACGGTCGTCGACGCCTCGGGTTTCCGGGAGACACTCGCCGACGACGACATCGTCACCACCGCGGATGTCCGACGCACGCGGCCGGGACAGGCCGAAACCGACGGCGACGTGCGTCCGCTGTCGGAGCTGTTGGTCACGCAGGCCGAACACGCGGATGTCCTGCTCGTCAACAAGTGCGACCTGGCGACCGAGGAGACCGTCGCCGAGACCGAGGCGCTTCTCGAAGCCCTGAACCCCGACGCCGAACGGCACAGGACCGCGCGCGGAGCGATCGATCCCGGCGCCGTATTGAACACCGGGCTGTTCAGTCCCGAATCGCTGCGGGCAGCCCACAGCCGCGAGCGCGCGGTCGAGCGGGCCGATCGGACCGCCAGACCGGACCAGGCACGCGACGATCACGATCATGACGGACACGATCACGAGGGACACGTTCACGATCCCGCCGGAACCTACGGGGTGACCTCGATCGCCTTCGAGTCCAGGCGACCGCTCCACCCCGAGCGGTTCGCGGATTTCCTCCGGTCGCTCCCCGAGTCGGTCATCCGGTCGAAGGGACTGGTCTGGGTCGCGGGGCGAGACGAGCTCGCCTTACGGTACACCGGGACGGGCGGAGTCCGCCGGGTCCTCGGCCGCGAGCCGTGGGTGGCCGCGCTGTCCGAACGGCGTCAGAAGAGCCAGCGGCGACTCAATCCGGAACTCCCGTGGGACGAGACCGTCGGCGACCGCCGGACCGAGCTCGTGTTCATCGGTCGAAACATGGACGAGCAGGCGCTCGAACCCGCGCTGTCCGACTGCGAGGCGACCGACGACGAGCGGGCGGCTGCGGGATCGCTTTCCAATCCATTCCCAAGTGAGGAGGGCGAGGAACTACGACTTTAGCAGGCGCAACTCGAAGTGCCCTTCGAGCGCTCGAACTCCATCTCGTCGCCACAGGACGGACAGGTCGGCGGCTCCTCGTCGGTCACGTCGACGTCTCGGATCCGCTCCTGACAGTCGTGACACCAGTAGGCCCCCTCCGAATCGGCCCCCGTGGCGTCACCCCGGGCCGTTGTCTGCGTCGATGCTTTAAATACTTCACTGATCGTGCTAAGCAGTCCCATACCAACATGTCATTACCGACCAGTTTAAACCCGGTTCGGTAGTGCGTGCTTCTCGCATGACCGTGCGGGAAAAAATCGGGGGTCACCGGACTGCCCGTTGTCGGTCACGGGGCCGAGACGCTCGGACGAGCGGGCCGAGCCTGCCGTCGCTCGTCGGACGTGTGCTCGTGACAGACGGCCCGTTCGGTCCCGAGGTCGGCGGTTCACCCGAGCTCCGGTGTTCGTCGCGGACGGGTTATCCGCCTACTGACACCGCTCGGCGACGCCAGCGAGTGCACGTTCGAGTTCGCCGCGACGTTTCCAGGCGGCCAGGCGGTCGAGAACGCCGGGGCCGCCGACGGCAACCTCGGAGCGCGCGGCGAGTCGGGTTCCCTCGTTTTCGGGTGCGTAAGTCAGGGTCGTTCGGAGCGTCTCGAGGGGGCCCTTGATTTGCTCGTACTCGATGCCGTCCTCGCGTGTGGTGAACGCGAAGACGAGCGTCAGCCCGTACCCGCCGACCGTGATCCGATCGCCGCCGTTCTCGGTCTCGCGGACCTCGAAACTCCCCTCAGCGTCGAGTATCGCCGCCGGCGACAGGTTCTGCTCGACAATCTCCGGGTACGTCTGCACGAACCGAGAGGCCTCCACCTCGCGCATACGTCCCGCAGCGGGCAGGACAGCAAAAGCGTGTGGGCCGAGGCGAATCCTCGGGCGATCCCCGGGTCCGGGTCGGAACCGCCTCCGAATCGCGTCACCGGACCAGCAGTAGTCCCGTCAACAACACGAACGCACCCGTCACGACCAGCGCGTGATAGAAGATCTGCTCGAGACGGCGGCCGGGCGGTAGCTCCGCCGCGACCTCGGGACGTGCGTTCCGGACGAGGCGGAGGTACGCGATCGCCGCTAGTGCGAGAAAAATCGCGGTCGTCCCGACGAGTGCCGCCGCCGCCGAGAGTCCAAAGGAGAGAAAGTAGACCGGAAAAAACGCGTAACATCCCCCGAAGGCGGTCCCGGTCACGACGGCGAACGGAACCGGATCCACGCGTTGGCCCTTGCTGTTTCGGATCACACCGATAGTACGCGCCCGAACCACAAGAACGGACGGGAGGTTTCAAGACGATCGCGGTATCAGCTACAGCTGTGAGTTCGGACGGCGATATCCGGGTGTTGCTCGTTCTCGACGTGCTCCTGTCGCTTGTGTTCGCGGGCGTTGTCCTCTGGGGACTGGATTTTATCGGAGAAGCGGCGTTTACAGCCCGAAACCCTCGATGCGACGAATCTCAACTACGTCTCTGGCACCCGACGATGGACTGTTCGGTCGTCGTTGCTCGGGGCAAATAAAAAGGCGGTTGTCTGTGTTCAGGCTGCGTCCGCGTCCTCGCTGGCCTCGGCTTCGACATCGACGCTCGCGTCGAGGCCGCTGTCGGTGTCGACGCTGGCGTCGAAGTCCGCGGTCGCGTCTGTCTCGATGTCTTTGGTATCGTACCAGAGGTACGTCATCAGTCCGACGACCGTGAGAAAGCCAAGCACCGTCAGCAGGCCGATTCCCATCAGCGCCTGTTTGACTCGTTGAAGGCCCATATGCCAGCTTTGACCGACCGAGTGAAAAGTGTTCCTCCCGGAATCCCTGTCGGAACTTCCCCGGCTCGCCGGAGATGACGGGCGATCTGTCTGGTAGGTTTATCTCACCCGGCGGTCTTAGCTCGGGTATACAGTATATCCTTGTGACGGACGGCTCAACGACGAGCGACGAGGCGGTCGCATACGCCGCGCGTCACGCGGCCGCGCTCAGGCGACCCCTGAGAGCATCCACGTGCTCCCCCGGGGACCGAGCTGGTCGACGACGAGGATGCGACTCTTGAGGCCGGCAAGTGGACCCGACGGATCGCCCGGGAGGAGATCGGCGACGCCGAGGTCGTCGTCAACACCGAGCTGCTGACCGGTCGGCCCGCCGACGCGCTCATCGAGTACGCTTCGGAGATCGACGCCAACACGCTGTATCTCGGGCACCGCGGTCTGTCACAGGAGCGCGAACAGGTCGTCGGCAGCGTCGTCGAGAGTGTCCTCGATACGGCGACGACCCCGGTGACGATCATCCGCTGAGCCCGGACGCTCGTTATCTTCCGTCGCTGTCGGTGGGGCCGCGCGCGAGCGTTATTGCGAGGGCCCCGACGGCGAGCATCGTGGCCCCGACCGCCTGGACCCGCCGTCGCGCCCGTGCTTGAGGCCGGAATTCGATGTCCAAGACCCGCTCGTACCCCCACCGGGCGGTGTCGAGCAAGAACTTCGGGGCGGCGATGTGGACGACTCCGAGCGCGCCGAGCGCGAGTCCGGCCGCCTCGACGAGCCGGCCGATTGGGACGGTCACGGTCCTGTCGGGATCGATCATTTCTCGCGTTCTTATCGCTGAAGGGTCAATTCGGTATCGATCCGCATACAACCGTTCGGGACGATATTCGCTCGTGGCACGTGTCTCTGTCGTCGGCGGCGGCGTCGCGGGACTGGCAGCGGCTGGGCGGGCCGCCCGGGCGGGCCACCGGGTCGAGCTGTACGATGCCGGCTCCTACGCCGACCAGCGCCGCGGCGCGTGGGGCGAGGTCGTCGCGGATTTCGACCGGATCCCGTTAGACGAGACCGCCGACGGCGTGGTGCGATCGCTCGAGGAAATCGCCGTCCGGATCCCGACGGCCGGCGGCACGCGACGGGTGGCGACGCTCTGTACGCCCGACGCGGTCGTCATCGATCGCGGTCGACTCGAACGGGGCTGGCGGCGCGCGCTCCCAGAATCCGTCGCGGTCTACGAGAACCACCGGGTCGACAAGGCGGAGTTCGACCGGCTATGTGCCCGCTCGGAGCTCGTGATCGACGCCTCCGGGCCCGCTCCGGTCTCGGCGCCGGTCGCCGGCCTCACAGTCCCGCCGGCCCCAGCAATCAAGACCCTGAGCGCGCGGGCGACCGGCGATTTCGCGTCGCACTATCCGACCCCGACGGCGATCGTCGCGCCGGATGCCAGGCTGTTCGTTACCACGAAGGACACGGCGGCGCGGCGGTCCGGCTGATCGGTGACGCGGCCGGACTGGTCAGCGGGCTGAATCAGTTCGGACTCTGCCGGGCAATCGACTCCGCCCGGGCGGCGGTCGCGGCCTGGGGCGGGGGGAACTCGTACGTCTCGTGGCTCCGTCGTCGAACGTGGCGGCTCCGGGTTCAGGCCCGAGCGCTCGTTCCGCTCGAGCGGCGGTTCGGGGGCGATCGAGTGCTCGCGGTGCTCGGCAGACTCCCCGGATCGCTGTCGCTGTCGTGGTTCTGACCGGACCGTCTGGGGGCCCCTGCCGACGGCGTTCAGAACCGGACCATCCGGACGTTAGGACCCGACTACTTATTCGTGGTCTCTCCCTATCAAAGAGTAGTTCGATGCCCGATCCCGTTTCCGACTCCGTCCCTGAGGGGCTGTCTCTCGGATCAGACGCGACACCCGATCCCGAGTGGTGTCGCGTGGCGGTTCGAGACGTTTCCCGCACCTTCGCCCTGACCGTCGACGTGCTCGAGGAGCCGATGGCCTCAGAGATCACCCTGGGGTACCTGCTCTGTCGCGTGCCCGACACCATCGAGGACACGGAACAGATCCCGCCCGACCAGCAGGCCGGCCTGCTGCGGCGCTACGAGCAGGCGCTCGATCCGGCTGCCGGGGCGACGATCGGGGAGTTTCGCGCCGCGGTCGATCGGTGGCTGCCCCCCGAGGCCGACCGGTCCGACGACTGGCGGGTCGTCGCCGCCGCGCCGACGGTCGTCGCCACGTTCGCCGCGCTGCCACAATCCTCCCGCGAGGCGATCCGGCCGCCGGTCCGGGAGCTCGTCGACGGGATGGCGACGTTCGTCGATCGGTACGCCGACGCAGGCGGGATCCGGATCCAGACGAAGGCCGAACTCGAGGAGTACTGTCACTACGCGGCCGGCACCGTCGGCGAGTTGATCACCCGGCTGCTCGCGCCGGCCGCCGACCCGGATCGGCGCGAGATTATGGAGAATACGGCGGGCTCGTTCGCGCGCCTGCTCCAGCTTGTCAACGTCGCGAAAGACGTCTACGACGATTACACCGACGAGAACAACGTCTACCTCCCGGCAGCTTGGTTGGCAGAGGAGGGCGTCTCACAGGAGGAGATCCTCGCGGCGGACAACAGGGCAGGAGTAACGCGAGCCGTCGAGCGGACTGCCGCGCTGGCCCGGGCACAGCTCAACGCGGCCGGGCGCTACCTGGCCGCGATGCCGCTGGCTCGCGGGAACACGCTCGCTGCATGGGCGGTTCCGTACCTGCTCGCGGTCGGCACGCTCAGGGAACTCGAGGCTGCCCCGGGGGCGGCGCTCGAAGACGAGCGAGTCGCGGTCTCGCGGCCGGAAGTCTTCGCGGTCGTCGAGGCCGTCAGGCGCGGCGATCGGTCCGACGTGCCACACCTGCGCGCACTGATCGAACGCGAGCCCCTCGACTGACCGCCGAGCGTCAGAGTCCCCGAGGACCGAGAATCTCTGCCCCGGGCCGCGGCGACCACGGATCCGTCCCGACGGCCGGCCCCGTCGTGGCCGTCTCTTACCGCTCCGGCCGCCGGCGACCACGACGACGGGCTCGGGCCCCGCACGTACGGCTCGTCCCAGGCGTCGAATCCGAGACTTAGGCTCTCCGCGATGTCGGTCAGGGGGTTCGCGGGTTCCGCAGTCGTCGCGTGCTCGGCGCGGAACTCCTCGTCGTTGGGCACCACTACCCCGACGTAGGACCGCTCGCGGCCTGAAAGTGTCTAATTTGCCCTCGCCCCGGCGGGCGCCCAGGACGCCCCGGGCGGTTTAATTTCTTTGCCCGCAAACGAGTGAGTATGCGAGGGCTCAACATCGGGACGGCGTTTGGCATTCCGGTCCGACTCAACTGGACGTTTCTGATCGTGCTGCCGGTGTTTGCCTTCATCATCGGGACCGACATCGCGACCATCGCCGAGCTGCTCAACGACCTCCTCGGGAGAGAGATCGCAGCCGGGGCACTCGAAGGAACCTACCGGCCGTGGCTGCTCGGGCTCGGGGCCGCGTTGGGGCTGTTCGGCGGCGTGTTGCTCCACGAGTTCGGGCACTCGCTCGTGGCGCTTCGCTATGACTGTCGGATTAAGTCGATCACGCTCTGGCTGCTCGGCGGGCTGGCCTCCTTCGAGGAGATGCCCGAAAACTGGCGCCAGGAGTTCTGGATCGCCCTGGCCGGCCCGGCGGTCTCCGTCGGCGTCGGCGCGGTCTTCTACGGGCTCTTTCTCGCGGTGCCCGACTCCGCCGGCGAACTCCTCTTTCTGTTCGGGTACCTGGCGGTGTTGAACGTCTTCCTGGCCGCGTTTAATATGCTGCCGGCCTTTCCCATGGACGGCGGACGCGTGCTCAGGGCCCTGCCCGCCCGCGACCGCTCTCGCGTGCGGGCCACCCAGCTCGCCGCCGGCGTCGGGAAGGTCTTCGCGGTGGTGTTCGCGGTCGTTGGGATCTTCTCGAACCTGTTTCTGGTGGTGCTTGCCGTGTTCGTCTACATCGCCGCCGCCGGCGAGGCCAGACAGACCGTGTTCAAGGCCGCCTTCGACGACGTCACTGTCGCCGAACTGATGACCCCCCGGGAGCAGCTCGACACCGTCTCCCCCGACACCACGGTGGCGGCGATGCTCCAGCGGATGTTCGCCGATCGTCACACGGGCTATCCCGTCCTCGACGGCGACGCCCACGTCGGTATTGTCACCCTGGAAGACGCGACCGACATCCCCGAGGTCGAGCGCGAGGCCATGACGGTCGCGGACGTAATGGAACGGGAGCTCACGACCGTCGGGCCGACAACCGGGGCCATGACCGCGCTCGAGACGATGCAACGCGAGAACGTCGGACGGTTGCTCGTCGTCGAAGACGACCGGCTGGTCGGGCTGATCTCGCGGACCGACCTCATGCGCGGGTTCAACATCATCCAACGCGGGGTCCGTCCGGACGAGCGTGGGCGTACGCGCGGCGTCGGGGAACCGACCGACTAATCTCGGCGGTTGTCGGCCTCTCCGCTGGCCCGGTGCCGATCGCGTTCCGACGGCGACTCCCACTCGTCGATATCGTCGATGTCTTCGGCCGACAGCGGTCCGATCCGCTCGCGCTCCCGAGCCCTGAACCCGGGCGGAAAGTCCGGATTCGCCTCGCCTTCCTCGATGTCGAGCAGGCGATCGACGTGTTTAACCCCGATGTAGTAGCCGATCACCACGATCGCGAGGTTCACCACGACGAAGGCGGCGACGATGGCCGCGGTCGAGATCGGAACCATCGGTCTATTCGGGTCCAGGGTCGAGCTCGACGTCGTTCTCCCGGCGATACTTCCTGACGACGTCGGCAACCATCTCGGGGTACCGCTCCTCGCCGCCGCTGTACGCGAGGTGTTTGATATGCCACTTGCAGACAAAAAAGCCGACCGCGAAGCTAAACGGCACCGGATAAACAGCGATGAGCGCGAGCTCGAGCTGGCCCGTCGCCACGGTTGGGGGTACGTACCGGGTCATAAAAACCCTCGCGGTGGTCTCGACGAGACTCTCCCCGTCGGCGCGAGCGGATTTGGGGCGGTCCTCCGCCACGGCCCGGCCTCCGGCGGCGTCTACCGAGGAGTATTTACTACAAGGGGCGCAAGCAACGGTGATGACAGTCATTTCGACAGCCGACGAGGGCAAGTTCCTGATGGACATCAAAGGCGAGCAGATCGGCGTGGTGACCGAGGTCGATCCCGACGAGCAGGTTGCCTACGTCGAGCCCGATCCGGGTGTCGCCGAGGCAGTTATGCAGGGCTTTGGGTTCGGCGACGCGAACGCGGACGACATCGCCGTCTCGGCGGAGGTCGTCGCGACCGTGACGGACTCTGAGCTCCGGGTTGCGAAGGACCTGTGACAAGCTCGGGACCCCTCAGAGTTCCGACCGGTGTCTGACACACGTTTATATGACCGGAGGAAATCGATCACTGTATGTGTGGTAACAGAGTCGAAGAGCTCGAATCGCGGGTCAAAGAACTCGAGGCGTCGGTCGAGGGGTTGACCGACGAGCTGGTCGAGTGTAAGGTCCGCATCCGCGAGCTCGAAGACGCCCTCGATGGGGATCTCGAGTTCGCGCCGACCGACGCGGGCGTCAACGCCCAGACTCAAACCCAGACCCAGACGCAGTTCGAGGCCGAATCCGACGCCGACGCGGACAGCGCGGGGGCAAGCGAGTCATCCGAGGAAGACGACATTATCGTCGCCTGACGGCCGTCCTGCATGCATATCAAGGAGCTCGTCCTCGACCGGTTCAAAAGCTTCGGGCGCAAGACCCGGATTCCCTTCTATCAGGACTTCACGACGATCGCCGGGCCCAACGGCTCGGGCAAGTCGAATGTCATCGACGCGATCCTGTTCGGGCTCGGGCTGGCCCGGTCCTCGGGCATTCGCGCCGAGAAGCTGACCGACCTGATCTACAACCCCGGCCACCAGGACGGGGCCTCCTTCGAGGGCGAGCGCGAGGCGATCGTCGAGGTGATCTTCGACAACTCCGATCGGACGCTCGACCGGTCGCAGGTGGTCAGCGCCGCCGACACCGAGAAGATCGGCGACATCGACGAGATCGCGATCAAACGCCGGATCAAAGAGACCGACGAGCACTACTACTCGTATTATTACATCAACGGTCGGTCGGTGAACCTCTCGGACATCCAGGAGCTGCTCGGGCAGGCCGGAATCGCCCCGGAGGGGTACAACGTCGTGATGCAGGGCGACGTCACCGAGATCATCAACATGACCCCCCGCGCTCGCCGGGAGATCATCGACGAGATCGCCGGCGTCGCCGAGTTCGACGAAAAGAAGGCAGACGCAAACGAGGAGCTCGCGACCGTCGAGGACCGCCTCGGGGAGGCCCAGCTCCGCATCGACGAGACGGCGGGGTCGAGGATGAGATCGACGAGCTCGACGCCGAACTCGAGCGCCGCCGGGCGACACTCGACGAGCGCCAGGCCGACCTCGAAGATGTCGAGGACGAACTCGAGGCGCTCAACGCCGAGATCGAACGAAAAGGCGAGGACGAACAGCTCGCGCTCAAACGCGAGATCGAGGAGATCAAAGGCGACATCGCCCGGATCGACGACCGGATCGAGAGCCGCGAGGCAGATGTCGAGGCCGCCGAGGACGAGCGGCGCCAGGCGTACGTCAAGATCGACGGCAAACAGGAGACGATCGACGAGCTCGAGACCGAGATCCGCGAGACGAAGGTGAGCAAATCGTCGGTCGTGGCCGATCTCGAGGACGCCCGCGAGCGTCTTGAGGAGACCGAAGCCCGCATCGACGAGCTCGGTGCCGAGTTCGAGGAGGTCAAAGACCGCCTGCGGGACCGAAAGGACCGGCTGGAGACGGCAAAGTCAGAGAAAAACGAGCTCCAGCGCGAGCAAGACCGGCTGCTCGACGAGGCGCGGCGCCGGTCGAACGAGCGTAGCGAGACCGAAGCCGAACTCGAAACGCTCCGCGAGCGGATCCCCGAACTGGAGGCCGAGATCGAGGACCTCGAAGCCGAACGGGAGAAAGCCGTCGAGAACCGCGAAACGATCGCCGAGGCCGTCGACGAGCTCCGGACCGAGCGAACGGAGCTGCGCGAGGCCATCGACGAGCTCGAAGACGAGCTCAGCGCCGCCCAACAGGAGTACGCTGAGCTCGAGGCCCGCGCCGAGCAGAGCGGCGACTCCTCCTACGGCCGGGCGGTGACGACGATCCTCAACGCGGGATTCGACGGCGTCCACGGCACCGTCGCCCAGCTCGGACGGGTCGAAGAGGCGTACGCAACCGCCTGCGAGACCGCCGCCGGCGGTCGGCTGGCGAACGTCGTCGTCAACGACGACGGCGTCGGCCAGCGGTGCATCGAGTACCTGAAATCCCGCAACGCCGGCCGCGCAACCTTCCTCCCGCTGACGGAGATGGACCGCCGGTCGCTGCCCCGCGAGCCGAACCGGCCGGGTGTGGTCGGGTTTGCCTACGACCTCGTTGAGTTCGACGAGACCTACGCGGGAATCTTTTCGTACGTGCTGGGCTCGACGCTGGTCGTCGAGGACATCGAGACCGCCCGCGAGCTGATGGGCCAGTACCGGCTGGTCACCCTCGAGGGCGAACTGGTCGAGAAGTCCGGCGCGATGACCGGCGGCTCGACGGGCGGCTCGCGGTACTCGTTTGCCGGGAGCACGGGCAAGCTCGAACGCGTCGCCGAGCGGATCGAGGGACTCGAAGACGAGCGCCGGTCGCTCCGTGCGGATCTCCGGGAGACCGAGACGAACCTCGAGGACGCCCGCGACCGGGAGTCCGCGGCCGCCGAGCAGGTCCGCGAGATCGAGGCCGAGATCGAGAGCCGTGAGGCAGACATCGAGCAGGCTCGCGAGCAGACCGCAGACCTCGAAGCGGAGCTCGAGGAGATCGCCGCCGAGCGCGAGTCGGTCTCGGACAGAATGGACGAACTCGAGGCCGAGATCGCCGAGACGAACGAGACGATCGCCGATCTTGAAGACGGGATCGCCGATCTCGAGGGCGAGATCGAGGGGTCAGAGCTGCCGGAGCTGACCGCGCGGGCCGAGTCGATCCGCGAAGAAATCGACGACCTGAGCGACAGACGTGACGAGCTCGACGCCGAGCTCGGCGAACTCGAACTGGAGAAGGAATACGCCGAGGAGAGCATCGCGGAGCTGCGAGCCGACATCGAGGCCGCCGACGAGCGGATCGAGGCCGCCGAGGAGCAGATCGACGAGCTCGAAGACCAGCGGGCGGAAAAAGAGCGGACCCGCGAGGAAAAGAAAGCCGAGGTCGCGGAGCTCGAAGACGAGCTGACGGAACTAAAAGCCGACCGCGAGGAGCTGCGCGAGCGGGTCGAGACCGCCCGATCGGAGCGGAACTCAGCACACGAGCGTGTCGAAGCCGTCGAGGACGAGCTGGCCGAGTTCCGTGAGGAACGGGACCGTCTGGAGTGGGAGATCGAGGAACTCGCCGCGGAGGTCGGCGAGTACGACCCAACGGAGATTCCCGATCACGACGAACTCGAAGCCGAGATCGACCGTCTTGAGGGCGAAATGTCGGCCCTGGAGCCGGTGAACATGCTCGCGATCGAGGAGTACGACGAGGTCAACGAGGAACTTGAACAGCTCCGGGAGCGAAAGGAGACCCTCGTCGAGGAGGCCGACGCGATTCGCGAGCGGATCGCGAGTTACGAGGCCCGCAAGAAAGAGACCTTCCTCGAAGCCTTCGAGGCAATCGACGACCAGTTCCGGCGGATCTTCGAGCGGCTCTCGAACGGGAGCGGCCGACTACACCTGGAAGACGAGTCGGATCCCTTCGAAGGCGGGCTCACGATGAAAGCCCAGCCCGGGAGCAAGCCGATCCAGCGGCTGGATGCGATGAGCGGCGGTGAAAAGTCCTTGACTGCGCTCGCGTTTATTTTCGCGATCCAGCGGCACAACCCGGCGCCGTTTTACGCACTCGACGAAGTCGACGCCTTCCTGGACGCGGCGAACGCCGAGCTGGTCGGCGAGCTGGTCGACGAGCTGGCCGGCGAGGCGCAGTTCATCGTCGTCAGCCACCGCTCAGCGATGCTCGAACGCTCGGAGCGGGCGATCGGCATCACCATGCAGGACAACAACGTCTCGGCGGTGACCGGCATCGACCTGTCCGGCGCCGGGGAGGTCCCGGCGGATGACTGACCCACCTGCCGCGGGCGCGGCAGAGGCCGACGCTGCCGGGACCGACGACGTGGAATCCGTCGAGCCCGTCGAGGTGCTGGTCGGGCTGGCGGAGGACGGCGAGATCGACCCCTGGGACATCGACATCGTCTCGGTGACCGACGCCTTCCTCGACCGGCTCGATCGGGCGGATCTGCGCGCCTCCGGTCGGGCGCTGTTTTATGCGAGCGTGCTGTTGCGAATGAAAAGCGACGCGATGCTCGGTCCCGACGAGCCCGAGGAGGCCGACGAGCCCGAGCTCGCCGACCAACCCTGGGAGCGTCCGGCCGAGCCGGCCGGGCCGGACCCGTTTGCGAGCCTCGAGACGGAGATCGACCGGCGGCTCGAGCGCAAGCGCGCCCGCGGAACCCCGGAGACCCTCGACGAGCTCGTCCGTGAGCTCCGCGAGGCCGAGCGGGGCAACTGGTGGAAACAGTCCCGCGAGTACGACACCGACGGCAGCGAGATCCGAGGCCCCCAGCGCGTCGAGTACCGCTCGAACGAGGCGATCGTCGAGGGAACCGATCGGACCGCCGTCGAGGCGACGGCCAACACCCACGGCGAGGACGTCGACGAGATCGTCGAGGACGTTTACGCCGCGATCGCCGAGCAGTACGACCGCGGTCGTGCGGAGGTGCTCTTCCGTGAGATCGCCGAGGTCGGCGGCTCCCGGGTCCAGACGTTCCTGGGCGTGCTCTTTCTCGCGAACCGCGGACGGGTCCGGCTCCGCCAGGACGAGCTGTTCGGTGACCTCTGGATCCAGGATCCGGCCGGTCCGGCCGGAACCGACGGCGCGATCGCCGACTAACTCTGTGGTCGCACGCGGGGTGTCAGTCCATACGCTCGACGAGCCGCTCGAGTTCGCGCTCACGCTCGGCGACAGCTTGTGCGCGGAGCTCGGTCTCCTCCTCGGTCTCGCAGACGAGCTCTGGAACGGGCGTCGGTGTTCCGTCCTCGTTGACGGCGACGAAGGTCAGAAACGACGAGGTCGCGTCCCGGGCGCCGCCGTTGAGCGGATCCTCGGCCCGGACATCGACTTTCACGTCGATGCTCGTCTCGCCCGTATTGAACGCGTAGGCGGTGACGCCCACGATTTCGCCGATGTCGATGGGAGCGATGAAATCGACGTGGTCGATCGACGCGGTGACACACTGCCGGTTCGAGAGCCGCATCGCCGCGATCGCTCCACAGATATCCATCCAGTGTAACACTGTCCCGCCGAGTGCCCGCCCGAGCGTGTTCGTCTCGTCGGGCAACAGGAGCTCGGTCATCTCCGTACGCGAGTCGCTCAGCCGGACCGTCTCATCCATACTTCCTGTCGGCTCGCGCCGGACAAACCCCCGTCGATCTCGGCTCCGGGAGAAACGCCTTTTGCCCGGCCGGCCGACTCACGTGTATGGATGATGGTCTCGACGCACCGGCCGAGCGGACGCTGTCACAGTGTCTCGCGCTCGCCCCAGAGGAATCGTGTGCGATCGTCACCGACGCCAGGCGCGAGCCGATCGCCAACGCGCTCTACGAGGCGGCCGAAACGATCACCGACGACGTGACGATCGCGCGGTACCCGGTCGGGAACCAACACGGCGAGGAACCGCCGGCGCCGGTCGCGGCGGCACTCGCCGGCGCCGACGTCGCGCTCGCCCCGACGACCAAGAGCCTGAGCCACACCACCGCCCGCGTCGAGGCGACCGAGGCCGGCACCCGGATGGCGACGCTCCCGGGGATCACCGAAGAGGTGTTTGGGGTCGGTCTTGAGGCCGACTACAAGGCGATCGGGGCCGCCTGTCGCCGGCTCTTCGAGCAGGTCGGCGACGCAGACCAACTCCGGATCACGACCCCGCAGGGAACGGACCTCACTGTCCAAACCGGCGATCGCTCCTGGCGCGAGGACACCGGGCTCGTCCACGAGCCGGGGGCGTTCTCGAACCTCCCGGCCGGCGAGGTCTTTCTCAGCCCCGCGACCGGCGAGGGGCGGGTCGTCGTCGACGGCACGATGATGCCACACGGCCGGCTCGGGCCCGACCAGCGGATCGCCTTCGAGGTCACGGACGGTCAGGTGACGACAGTCGAGGACGACGCCCTCGCCGGCGAGCTCGCGGCGGCCGCCGAGTCGGTCGAGGAGGACGCCTATAACCTCGCGGAGGTCGGGATCGGCACAAACGTCGGAGTGACGGAGCTGCTCGGCTCCGTGTTGCTCGACGAGAAAGCCGCCGGCACGGTCCACGTGGCGATCGGCGACGATCACGGTATCGGCGGCGACGTGGTCGCGCCCGTCCACCTCGACGGGATCCTCACCGATCCGACCGTCTACGCCGACGGTGAGCCCGTCGAGCTCCCCGCCGAGGGCCCCCGATAGCTCGAGGGTCCGAGGGTTTACCAGAGAGCCCGGAACCACTCCGGGTTATGTCTCCGTCGCTTCGACAGGACACCCGTGCGATCGAGGGGCTCCCGATCAGGCTCGTGATCGCGCTCGTGGTCGGCGCGGCTAGCCTCGGCGTCATGATGAACGTTCTCTCCGGGCTCGACACGATGGGCGTGACCGAGCTCGACACCCGGCCGGAGCCAGAGATCATCGAGCCGGGCGGCTCGACCGTGACCGTCACCGTCGTCGACGCGGACGGCCGTCCGGTCGCGGACGCGACCGTCGTCGCGAGCGGGGGCACGGCTGCGCTGCCCGAACTCGCGACCGGGGCGACCGGACAGAACGGCACCGTCGAACTCGATCTTACCCCGCGGCTCGGGCCGAACCAGCGCCAGGGGACGATCGAACTTGAGGTGAAACCGCCCGACGGTGAGTACACCGACCGCCGCGAGAACACGGCGATTCTGGTGATCGATCGGTAGCGGCCCCTGACATCCTCCCACGACTGAAGTCGTGGGGTTCCACGGTCACAGACCGTGCCCCGACCTCGGGAGGTTCCCCACTCGTCGCACCGCACGGTGAGGTTGTGGGCCGTGCCAGTACGGCCCCCGACCGAGATAGCGGGCTTCATCTTCCCCCGCAAGGGGTGCATATCCTTACCTCGGACTCGGCATCACAGTCGATGTGCGTCTCAATATTCAAGATTTCGCCGGGTGTTGGCTTCATCCTACGACTACAGTCGTGGGCTTTTGCCTCGCTACCGGTGTAAGCCCGTGTGGTCCCGTTACTCCCAGTCGATCCAGTCGAGCTCCCAGCCCCGGCGCTTGTCGTCGTGTTGACGGGCGAACTCGCGGTCCTCGCGGCGCGTACGATTTCGCTCGAGTGTCTCTGCTTGTTCGCCCTCGACGAGCATCGGCGCGAACGCACAGCCGCCGAACTCCGTGATCTCGTCGTCGACGACCGCGAGCGACTGGTCGGTCGCGCCCAGCGGCATTACAAGATGTCCGTCGGGAGCGAGCTGGTCAAACAGTGCCCGCGGAGGCCGTACGGCCGCCGCCTCAAGCAGAATCTTGTCGTAGGGTGCGTACTCGGGCAGACCGTCCTTGCCGTCTCGACGGTCGACGAACACGGCCTCGTAGCCGGCCGCGGCCAGGTTCTCCCGGGCCTCGTAGACCAGCCGCCGGGCGATGTCGATCGCCTGGACGTTCCGGGGACCGACGATTTCCGCGAGCACGCCGGCGGTGTAGCCCACCCCCACGCCGACGACGAGCACGGACTCTCCACGCTCCGGGGCGAGCAACTCGAGTAGCCGCCCGACCGTGCTCGGGGCCAGCACCCGCGTGCCAAACCGCTCGAACGGTCGGTCGGCGTAGGCCCCTCGGTCCTCCTCGACGAACAGATGCCGCGGCGTCGAACGCATCGCAACAGAGACGGCCTCGCTGCGGACACAGCCCTTGCTCTCGTGTTCGAGGCTGTCGACCATGTCATCGCGCAGGACCGCCGGCTCCATGTGTATCGCAGGACCCCGACGGTAATGAACGTCCCGGAGCCGACCTGATTGCCCCGGCGTCTACCGGAGTCGGACGAACCGAACCGGCCCGTGGTTGGTCCGGTCGAGCGAGCCGTCCGATCGAACTCGCCCGCCGACCAAGCGCTGGCGGCGGTCGCCGATCGGCCCAAGCACGATTCCGCCGGGTCGGACCTGCTCGCGGACGCCCGGCGGAAACGCCTCGGCGGCGCAGGTCAGGTACGCCCGATCGTAGGGGGCGTGCTCGGTCCAGCCCACCCGGCCGTCGGCTGTCCGTACCGAGACCGCCCCGTAACCGGTCTCGGCGAGGTGCTCGCGGGCACGATCCGCGAGCGTTGGGTTCCGTTCGACGGTGTAGACGCCGTCGGCGCCGACCAGCTCCGCGGTAACGGCGGCGTGATAGCCACAGCCGGTCCCGACCTCGAGGACGCGATCGCCCGTCGTCGCGTCGAGTCGGTCGGCCATCAGCGCAACCACGTGTGGCGCGCTGATCGTCTGTCCCTCGCCGATTGGGAGCGGTCGGTCGGCGTGGGCCCGGTCGGCCCGCGCGTCGGGAACGAACTCGCCGCGGGGCACTCGTCTGAGTGCGGCCGCGACCCGGTCGCTCACCTCGACCCGGTCCCGGAGCCGCCGGACCATCCGGTCGCGGCGCCGGGCCATCGGTCACCAGGCCGACCAGGCGGTCGTCGACTCGTCGCGGACATACAGTCGCTTCACGTCCTTCGCCAGCGCAGCGTCGCCGTCGTAACCTAACTTGTCGAACTCGTAGCCGGTCGCGTCGTCGCGGACGTAGATCCCCTCGACGGTAAAGGACTCCCCGCCGAGCTCGTCGGCCTCGCCGACGACGAACTCGTAATCGCCCGGTACCCGCAGCTCCAGGCTCCGAGTCCCCTCGCGTGCCCCGGATTTCGGGTGGGCGGTCACGTCGACGACCACGTTCCCGACCGCGCGGCTCCAGACCGTCTCGACGGCCTCGGCCGGGGCCGACTCCGTGCGGCCGCCCTCAAGTTCGAGGCTGGTGATCCGGGCGGTCACGAACGCCTTCTCGGTCTCGATGAGAAACTCCTCGCCGACCGACAACGCCTCCTCGGCCGGGATCTCGGTGGTTGTGGTGAACGACTCGCCCTCCTGGGAGACGACGACCCGCCGACTAACGGTCCGCTCGTCGGGCAGCGACCGCTTGTGGGTGTGACCGCAGGCCGTACACCGGACCGTCGCCTGGCCGCTTCCCTCGCTGAGTACCTCGTGTCCGACCGGTCGGTCGGCAGAGCAGGCCGGACAGGACAGGCCCACTCGTCGGCTCGTCTCGCTCATACTTTGAGTAGGACACCCCGATATAAAAGGACCCGCTTGCGAAAGCCTTTCACGCGACTGGGAACAACAATTTGTATGAGAGACGATCGCGATGACCGCGACGATCCGTTCGACGAGCTGTTTGACGAACTCGAGCGGATGATGAACGAGATGATGGGCCCGAACGCTGGAGCGAACTTCCGTGTCGACCGGTCGGCCGGTTCCGGCGGTCGAGGCGGCCGCGACGTTCACGCCGACGTTCAGAAAACCGACGACGAGATCCGGGTGGTCGCAGACGTCCCGGGCGTCGACCGAGACGCTCAGCCTCGAGGCCGGCGGCCCGGACCGGGAGTACAGCGAGCGCATCTCTCTGCCCGGTCGCGTTGACGAACACTCCGCGAGCGCGAGCTACAACAACGGTGTCCTCGAGGTTACCTTCGAGCGCCTCGACGGCGCCGGCGCGACGAGCATCGACGTGTGAACTGTCCCGACCGACCGCGCTTGGGCCTGGTCGGCCCTCGTTTGTAGAGGTCGGGGCTTCCTGGTTCTGCGTCAGAGCGTGTCCCCGACGCGGGCATATTGGGTTCGGACCCCGCAGGCGGTTTTCCTTCACGGACGGTTCGGAGTGTCTCCCTCCGACCGATTTGACACTTGGCCACACCCGCCGATGCACGCTTCGTGTCGTCGTTCGAAAGACCAGCGGTCTTTTGTGATGACGAAACGGCTTTGCCGTTTCGAACCACGTTTGAATACCGTCGGACGCGTAATGAGTGTCCTACCATCATGTTCGACCGCCGGGGGCCTAAGGCCGTGCCAGACAGTGGAAATAAAACTGATGACGGGCGCTGTATCCCCTCTGCTCGCGCCTCCGGCCCTCGCTGGGGAAGGGGGCGTAGCGCCCTGCACCGAAGACGCTAAACTTCCTGTTTTTTCCGCGCGACTGCCGCTGGTTGGCGTTCGACATCCGCTAAGACGTTTGCTTCGAATAACCCGCAGCTCAAAAGTCGACGCCGACCTCGGCGTCGTCGGTCACCTCTTTGAGTTCGTTCTCGCGCGCGCGCTCGGTCATCCGCTTTGACAGGTCGGCGTCCCTCGTGGTACAGCCGGACGATTCGGACGTACGTCTCCGTCGGGCGATCGGTCGCGAACTCGTACCGCTCGCGCATCTTCCCGACGATCGCGGCGAGCCGCTCCTCGGGGTCCGGGGCGTCCCCGTCCGAGAGCTCCTGCTCGTCGGTTACCTCCTCCGTGCCGGTCACCGATCGAAACAGGTCTCTGAGCTCGTCGGTCCGCTCGGTCATACGCCATATGCGTGCCCCGCGAGTAAAATCTCTCCGCCGGCCGGCGAGCAGCCGGCGAAACGGTCAATTATCTCCGCTCGTGTGCGCCGACGATACGTGGACACGGGTGCTCGGCCGGTCGACCCACTCTGGAGGCGGGGATCGCGCTCGGAGCGAACCGATGAGCGCCGAGGTCACCCGCGAGACATTCTGGCAGATCGGCCCGGTCCAAGAGGCGGTCTTCTGGTTTCTCTCGGTGCTCGCGATCGTCGTGTTCGTCTACGGCGTGTACGACCGGATTCGCGGCGGGCTCTGGTACGACTACGACGAGGAGCCAAAGCCAAGCGAGGAGCGACTCCGCGAGGCCCTCGAGGATACGGCCGCCGGCGACACGATCGAGAAGTTCGTCGTCGCCTGCCCGATGTGCATGACGATGTACGAGGACGGCCGCAAGACCGGCGGCTACGAAGCAGACATCGAGATCGTCGGGATCACCGAGCTGCTGGCCGAGGCGCTCACCGAGCCTCGAGCAGCGACCTGACCAGGGTCGTCTCGGCGGCGGTGAGCCGTTGGGAGGCCGCAGAGCGGGAGATCCCCAGCCCCTCGGCGACCTCCGCGAGCGTGGCCTCCCGCGGGGTCTTGTAATACCCCGCCTCGCGGGCGAGTTCGAGCGCGCGGCGCTGTTTATCCGTGATCTCGCTCACGTCGAGCTCGGCGATCGGTCGGTCGCCGCCGCCGGCCACGAGCCACTCGACGGAGACGTCGGCGCCGGTCTCCCGCAACTCTCCGACCAGCGCCCGGAGCTCGTCTCGCGAGGGAACGGAGACCACGAACACGAGCGCCCCCTCGCGCAGCCCTCGCAGGTCCGGGATGCAGTCGTGGGTCTCGAAAACCGGACAGGGACAGGCCGGCCGGACCGCGGACCGACGGTACAGCCGCGCCGGCGTGTCGTCGTCGGCACAGGTTATCTCGGTGTGACACTCCGCGCGCTCGCGACCGTCGTCGGGGGTCTTGATGCGCTGGGTGACGTTTCGCCCGTCGGCGCAGCTGTCGACGACCGTGCAGTCGGCGGCTGGCGGCGGCGTGACCGCGAGCCGCGCCCGCAACAGTGCGGTATCTTCGGCCGTCTGGACCGACATATCAGTTGTATCGGTGGTCTCGTATAAGAAACACCCGGTGACAGCGATCGCAGTCCGTGACCGACCGATCGGCCCGGTACGGAAGATTCGAGGCGAAAGCCTCGCGCTTCAGCGCGGGGAGGAGGTCAATGCCCCTGGAGGCCGTGGTAGCCGCGGTAGCTCAGCTGGATCGCCCGGTCGACCGGTGACCGCCGCTCGACCGGGGCGACCTCGCCCCGCCGAATCGCCGCGACGACGGCTTCAGGGGTCGGTTCGGCGGTCCCGACGACGGTCGCGACCCGCCCGACCTCGACCGGAAGGTGTGCGTCGCTCCCGCCGACCACCGGCAGTCCGAGCTCGCTTGCGAGGGCCTCGACGCGGTCGCGCCGCTCGGGGCGTTTCCCGTTGAGCTCGACGGCGTCGAAGTCGGCGCCGCTCTCGGCGACGGTACTATGACGAAACGGGTGTGCGATAATTGCCGCACAGCCCCGGTCGTGGGCCAGCGCGACCGTTTCCGCGGGCGTGAGCGTCCCCGGCTCGGTCCGCTCGGGCGGGTCTGGGCCGACGACGAGGACGTGTCCGGCGGTCGTCGAAACCTCAATCCCCGGCAGCGTCCGCTCGGTCTGCAGCTTCGCTCGGTGGAAGTTGTGGTTGGTGAGCGCGACTTGATCGACCCCGCGCAGCCGACCGATGCCGGTCGCCATCGCCACGCCGACCGGATCGTAGCCGGCCAGCTGCTCGGGCGGGCGGTGAAAGAACCGGCTGTGAGCGTGTAAATCGACGACGGTCGTCTCCGGCGATCGGTCGGTTCCGGACGCGGGCGCAGACACTGGTTTCCTCGTTACTCGATGTGGCCCTCGGCGCGGAGCTGGTCTGCGTCCTGGCTGTCGTATCGCCACTCGAGGTCGCCCTTCTCGTCTTGCCAGTCCCAGGGGTCGATCAACACGACGTCGCCCTCCTCGATCCAGACGCGGTATTTCATCCGCCCCGGGATTCGTCCCATCCGCGTTTTGCCGTCCTCACACCGGACCGTGACGTGATTACCCCCGTCGTGTGTCGTTACCACGCCGAACAGCTCGTCGTCGGTGGGCATCCGGAGGTCCCGTCGCCCAGATTCATCGCTCATAATACGTGTACGGGCGGCGTAGCAATAAACGACACCATTGTGCTCGCCCGTCGGCGCGCCGGGAGAGCCAACCGTCGACGGGCCGACGACCCTCGAGACCCCCGGCCGTGGGAAGTGCGGCGTTGGCGTCCGGCTTCAGGCTTCCTCCGCCGTGACGGTGAGCGTGTACCCGTTGAACTGCGGGGCGTACACGCTCTCCAGCCTGAGCTCGAATTCGCCGCTCTCGTCCGGCCCGAGCTCGAGCGTCGCGGTCGCTTCCCGCCGGAACTGCTCGACGCCGAGCGTTAAGTCCCCGCTCAACGCGCTCTCGTCCTCGTTCGTCACGCTCCCCTCGACGATGAGAATCTCGTCGATATTTCCCTCCTCGAACCGGGCCGACCGGTCGACTGCCACGGCGTCGCTGCGCTCGCCCTCCGTCACCACCTCGCCGGCCAGTCCGTCCTCCGTTTCTCCGTCGCCGGTGTCGCCGTCATCACCGCTCCCGTTGTCACCGTTGCCGTCTTCGCTCCCGTCGTCTCCCGACGATCCGAGACACCCAGAGGCCGCGACCGCCCCCGCGACACCTGCGAGAACCGCCCGTCTGTCAACCATTTCGGTAGCAGATAACAGTAACCACGTATATAATTTTACTCCCGATCCCGTACGTCCGGTCACGATCGGGTCGACTCGCCGCAGCCGCGACCCCGGTGTCGCTCTCGCGCCCGCCGCTCCGGATCGGTCCCTCGGAATGAGGGTTCGTTAACGAAAAGTATATGTTGGGATACTCGGAATAGGCGTCCATGGCACGGGATCCCAACCGAAGCCCTGATATCATTCCGACAGAGAGCATGCGTCGCCGGCGTCTGATTCAAGCGCTCGGCGCCGGGGGTATGGCGGCACTGGCCGGCTGTACCGGCGGCGACGGAGACGACGAGACCGGCGACGACGGGACCGGTGACGGGGAGACCGGTGATGACGAGACCGGCGACGATGAGACCGGTGACGACGAGACCGGTGACGAGGAGTTCAGCAGAGAGCCGAACGGCGATTACACCATTCTCACGAGTGCTCGTCCACAGACGTTCTACCCGCCCGAGGCCGACGACACGGGATCGGGAGCGGTGATCGGGACGGTTCTGGATTCTTCGTACGGACTCACGACGGCAAACGAAGTTTACCCGCTGCTCATGGACTTCCAACAGTCCGACAGCGCAGACGTGTACGTCGGCACGCTCCGGGACAACCTGGAGTGGGGTACCGACGCCAACGGCGAGTCCTACGGCTCCTTTACCGCCGAGGACGTCGTCTTTCAGTACGAGTTCGTCGACGGCGTCGCCGGGAGCGAGGCCACGGACTTCTGGGACGAAGACGTTTCGCCGAGCTCGGCCGACGTCTCCGCGATCGAGAACGTCGAGCAGACCAGTGAACTCGAGTACCAGGTCGAGCTGGTGAATCCGGCCCCGTCGTTCCAGTTCAACCCCGCCTCGTGGGCCCGGAACTACCTCCCGAAGGGGCTGTACGAGCAGTACGCCCCCAGTGCCCAGGACCTACGGCAGTCGGAGGAGGTGCAGACGTTCACCTACGCTGGCAACGTCGGCGCGTACGACTACGTCAACGACACCTCCGGGCAGTCCGGGAGCGTGCTGTTCGAGCGCAGCGACGAGTACTACATGCGCGATCACGTCTCGGACAGCAACGTCCGGGAGATGGACGAGGCCTGGAGCAACGCCCCGTACTTCTTCACCGTCCTTCGAGACCGCGAGGGCGAGACCGCGACGCTGAACGAACGGTGGCGCGCCGGTGAGGGCGACAGTCTGGGGCTCGAGACCGACGTCGTCGAGGAGTTCCGCCAGCGCGACGACACTCGGGTTGAGGGCACGCTCGGGCCGTTCATCAGCTTCGGATTCTTCAACCAACGCGCGAACGGGCATCCGCTGGTGAGAACGGTCGAGGGTCGCACGGCCATCGCGGACGTGATCGACAAACAGACGATCACTCAACAGATCCAGCGGGGCCTTGCCGGTCCGCCGGCGGTGACCCACCAGCCCCGGTGGTCCGAGTTCTACGACGACTCCCAGGTCACTCCCCGCGGGCTCGATGTCACCGAAGAGACGGTCGCGAACGCGCGCGAGAGAATCGACGGACTCAGCGACTTCAGCGTCGAGGAATCCGGCGACGGGTTCCAGACGTTCGGTCCGGACGGTGAGCAGGTCACTCTCTCGCTGATGCACGATCCCGGCTCGGGGAATCAGCCGGACATCGCCGCCCAGATCACGGACGATCTCTCACAGCTCGGGATCGAAATCGAGCTGCTCGAGACGGCGAACATCATCTCGGAACTGGCCACGGAGCCCCTTGAGGGCGAGGATCCGAGCGACTTCCCGTACAATCCCGCCGGCCCGTACAACGCCGGTCCGCCCGAGCGCACGCGTGTTGCGAGCGGCTGGGACATGCTGATCGGGATCGGCGCCAACTCGCGGCCGCGAAACCCGGGGAACACGGACGTGTTCTGGCGGCCCGACGGCTCGGTCAACGCCTTCGGCTACCGGAACGACACCATCACCGACCTGTACGACCAGGCCGCAGAAAGTCTTGACAGCGCCGAGCGGAGGGAGGTCTTCGCCGAGATCTTCGGCATCCTCACCGAGGACTCCCCGGCGGTGTTCCTCTCCGAGGACGAGGACTTCACCGGATTCCGTCCGGATATTAACACCGGCGACGCGTACAACGAGTTCGGCTTCGAGCCGGCCAGGATCACCCGCTTCCGCCAGGAGTAGGTCGCCGATCTCGAAACCGCTCCCCGATGACCCGCGACGATCGGGTTTGATTTGATCCAAAAAATTCCACAGTTTCGCCGGATGAGTCGTCAAATAGATAAACGCAGAGTCGTTCACGAACTCTAACGCCAGCTACGATAGACACAGACACACATGAAGTGGTACATTCTCCAACGAATCGCGTGGTCGGCCGTCGCGGCCCTGCTCATACTCACGGTGGGATTCATTCTGCTGGACGTCGTTCCGGACCAGAATCTGCAGGAGGCGCAGTTCCAGGCGGCCCACGTCGAGGCGGCCGAGGAGCGTCGAGGGCTCGACGAGCCACTCGTCGACCGGTACGTCAGCTTTCTAGTTAACTTCTTCCAGGGGGACTGGGGGTGGTCTTACGAGTACGACCAGACGGTGTGGACCACGATCGTCGAGACGCTGCCGTACTCGATCATGTACGGTGCGCCCTCGATCATCCTCTCGACGTTCTTGGGGATCCTCATCGGGCTGTACTCGGCGATCCACCAGTACACCAAAACAGACTACGTCGCGACGTTCGCGGCCTTTTTTGGGATCAGCATCCCGAACTGGTGGTTCGCGATCATCCTGCTCGTTATCTTTGGGACTTTCCTCGGCTGGATTGATGTCGGATTCAATGCGCGGTTGGCGGAGAACGCCAACGGAAATCTCACGTGGCTCGCGAGCGCAGACGACAGCCACCAGGCGTTCGTCGGCCAAGAGTTCGAGGGCCAGCGACAGGTCGGCATCCTGAGCCCGGCGAATCTCAAGCAGCTCATCCTCCCGATTTTCGTCAGCATGACCGGCGGGATCGCGACGATGATGCGGTACGCGCGCGCGGAGGCTCTCGAGTACGTCGACGCCGAGTTCGTCAAGACCGCCCGAGCGAAGGGCGTCAGCAGCTGGCGGATCGTCGCCCGACACATCTTCCGGCCGGCGGCCGTGCCGCTGGCGACGATTCTGGTCGGCCGGTTCCTCGGGATCTTCTTGGCGGGATCGTACCTCATCGAGGTCGTCTTCGGCATTCCGGGACTGGGGCTGGCCTCATACGAGGCGATCATCGAGCAGGATCAGGACCTGGTGTTGGTGACGCTGCTGATCCCGACCTTCCTGGTCCTGGTCAGCAACCTGGCACAGGACGTGGCGTACGTGATACTCGATCCGCGGATCAGCTACGGTGATCGAGCATGACCGATCGATCGGACCCTGAGACGGCGACGGACGGCGGGTTGGCCGACGGAAAGTTCGAGGAAATTAATTGGCAAGACGTCGACTCCGCCGAGTACACCCGGTCGCTGAAGAGCAAGCTCTGGGCGGCCGTCCTCGGGATCTGGGCGCTCGGACTCGGCGCGAACCTGTTCGTCCGGTACGTGATGGCTGACGACCTGTTCCACGAGATCGCCGGCGTCTCGATCCCCGGGGTCGCCGCCTTGGATCCGACCTGGATCGACACGATTCCCGGGTTGGCCGTCGCCGACGGCTGGATCCAGTTCCCGGTGCTCGGGGTCGTTGCGCTGCACGATTGGCTGTGGTCGATCACCCTCGCCGGAATCGCGTACTACGCCGTGGTGCCGCTGTACGAGAAACCCCGGATGCGTCGGTACTACTGGCGACAGTTCCGCAAGAACAAGGCCGCGGTCATCAGCGGGATCTTCCTGCTGGTCATCTTCCTGGTCGGGGTCGTCGGCTCGCGGGTGACTGACCAGCCGACGGAACAGGCCGGGCTCGACAGCATTCCGCCGGTCGGAATCTCGATCGACTCGTTCGTCGTCGGACCGAGCGGCCAGGAAGTCGCCGACTGCAGCGGCGGGACCTGTACCGGAACGTGGGAGCACCCGCTGGGCACGACCACTTCGGGTGAAGACATCCTGATCAGCGTCATCCACGGGATGGAGATCAGCATGATGGTCGGCCTGACCGCGACGGCACTCAGCACCGTCATCGCGGCCACGTTGGCGTTGCTGGCGGTGTATCACGGCGGGTGGGTCGACGAGATCATCTTCCGGTGGGTTGACATCCAGCTCACCTTTCCCGCCTTCTTCCTGTACCTGTTGATCGTGTACTCGATCGGCGGTAGCCTGTTCATCCTCATCATGATCTTCGGGTTCATCGAGTGGGGTGGCGGGGCGCGGCTGATGCGCTCGGAGGCACTCCAGCGCCGCGAGGAGCCGTACGTCACCGCCTCGAAGGCCGCCGGCGCGAGTCCGTTGTGGACGATGCGCCGGCACCTCCTGCCGAACATCTCGAACACGATCATCACGTACGTATCCCTCTCGATTCCTTCGATCATCCTGGCCGAGGCGGCGCTGGCCTTCCTCGGGCTCGGTGACGCAACGGTCACCTCGTGGGGACAGACCATCTCCGACGGACGGGCCGAACTGTCCCGCGCGTGGTGGATCTCCACGATCCCGGGGATCTTCCTGTTTTTGACCGTGCTCGCGTTCAATTTCGTCGGCGACGCGTTGCGTGACGCGATCGATCCGCGTCACGCGGGGGCGGAGTGATGAGCGCCACCGATCCGCTCCTTGAGGTCGAGGATCTACACGTGTACTTCGGGACCGACACCGGCGAGGACGTCCGCGCGGTCGACGGCGTCTCCTTTCGGGTTCAGCCGGGCGAGACGACCGCGATCGTCGGCGAGAGCGGCTCCGGCAAGACCGTCACGAGCGAGGCGATCACGCAGCTGTTCCAGAGCCCGCCGGGGTACATCCCTGAGGGCTCGGTTAAACTCGACGGACAGGAGCTGACCTCCCTCTCCGACGACGAGCTACGGGCCGTCCGGGGCGACAAGATCAGTCACATCTTCCAGAACCCCCAGGGGGCGCTCAACCCCGTTTACACCGTCGGCTGGCAGATCCGCGAGGCGGTCATGCTCCACCAGGACGCCTCGAAGGCCGAGGCGAACGAACGGGCCGTCGAGCTGATGGATCAGGTCGGGATCCCCGAGGCGGCCTCCCGGCTCGACGATTACCCCCACGAATTCTCCGGCGGGCAGAAACAGCGGGTCATCATCGCGATGGCGCTCGCCTGCGAGCCGGACCTGCTGATCGCAGACGAACCCACCACCGCCCTGGACGTGACCATCCAGGCACAGATCCTGAACCTGCTCCGGGACCTGCAGGAACAGCGCGACATGGCGATGTTGTTCATCACCCATGACCTGGGGGTCGTCGCGGAGGTCGCCGACCGGGTGGTCGTAATGTACGCCGGCAGGATCATGGAGCGGGGGCCGGTCGCGGAGGTATTCGAGACGCCCGCTCATCCCTACACCCGCGCGCTGCTCGATTGCCTGCCCGGCCGGGGCGGCGAGGGCGGCATCCCGGGGCAGCTCCCCGATCCGGAACACCCACCCGACGGCTGTCGGTTTGCCGATCGGTGTCCCCACGCGATCGCGCGGTGTCGTGAGGGCGAACAGCCCGACCCCCACGAGGTCCGAAACAGCCCCGATCACACGGTCTCGTGTGTACACTTCGCGCCGGCGATGGACCCGAGTGTTGTCCTCGACGGCTCCGAG
>PXQL01000020.1 GCA_003021335.1 Halobacteriales archaeon QH_10_67_13 | reverse complement strand
CCTTTCACGAATACATCGATCCCGAGGGTGATGTCATCAGCAATATCCATGGGGAGGACGTGCTGGACTACGAGACACACGGCGCCATCGTCGATCACCCTGGGCCGTCGGGCCGGGCGCAGTACGATTAAGTGTCTGCTCCGGCGAGTGCGGGGTAGAAAGATCGATGCTCAAAGAGAAGGCGCTCGGTCCGACCAGTTTCGGAGGCGACGAGGGTGAGTCTCGCAGCCTCTGTCTTGACCGCCAGGTCGACGAGCTCGGCGAGGGGAGTATCATCCCGGTACGCGAGAAGAGGGTCACGGTCCGGAAGGTCAATTCCGAGACCATCGACGGCGAGCTTTGAGCCTCTACGAGACGCTCCGCCCGCTGTTGTTCCGGCTTCCCCCCGAGACCGCACACCGGCTCTCTCAGGTCGGCCTACAGGTCGCCCAACGGACCCCCTTTGAGCGCGGGCTCGCGGCCGCCCTGCCGGTGCGCGACGAGCGCCTCGAGACGACGGTCCTCGGCCAGGAGTTTCCGAATCCAGTCGGCGTCGCGGCCGGCTACGACAAGAGTGCCCGCATCCCCCGCGGACTGGCGGCGCTCGGGTTCGGGTTCGTCGAAGTCGGCGGGGTCACCGCGAGCCCGCAGTCGGGCAATCCCGGGCCGCGGCTGTTTCGCCTGCCCGCCGACCGGGCGCTGATCAACCGGCTCGGACTAAACAACGACGGCGCCGACGTGGTTGGGCGACGGCTCGCGGCCCTCGACACTCCGGTCCCCGTCGGGGTCAACCTCGCCAAAGGTGAGTCCGTCCCGCTCGGGGCGGCCCCGGCCGAGTACCGGGAGGTCTACGAGGCAGTCGCGGCCGGCGGGGACTTTTTTGTGGTGAACGTCTCCTGTCCGAACTCTCAGGGGTTCGAGGCGCTCCAGACCAGGGACGCGATGGCCGCGATCCTGAGCGAGCTGCGCGACGCGGGGGCGAGTCCCCTGCTGGTGAAACTCTCGCCGGACCTGCCCGAGCCGGCGGTCGACGACGCCCTCGAGGTGGTCCGGGAGCTCGGCCTCGACGGCGTTGTGGCGACCAACACCACGACCGACCGGCCTGCCTCGCTCTCTGGGTCGGCCGCCGCGGAGTCCGGCGGACTCTCCGGTCGGCCCCTTGAGTCATCGGCGACGGCGATGGTCCGGTACGTCGCCGAGCGGGTCGATGTGCCGGTCATCGGCGTCGGCGGCGTCGCGACCGCGGCCGGCGCCTACCGGAAGATTCGCGCGGGCGCGAGCCTGGTCCAGCTGTACACCGCCCTGGTCTACCGGGGGCCGGCGGTCGCCCGCGAAATCAACCGTGGGCTGGTCGGGCTGCTCGAGCGCGACGGGTTCGACTCCGTCGCCGACGCCGTCGGCGCCGACCTGTGAGGACTCGCCCGGATCACTCACTGGTCGCGAACGTTGAGTCGCCCGGAATTGCACGATCCCGTCGCATGCCGATCCCACGCGGCGGCCCCCGCTGACTCCAGGCGGCCCTGGCGTCGCTCGGTGCGTCCGAAACCCGTAATGGTCACCGTCGGCCTCAGCATGGCCCGACCCCGACAGTCAGTTCGAGTGATTCGCCGTCGAGTCGACCCTGTTCCATGCCCAACCGACGCCGCCTGGATCCTCTGGGAAGTCGAACAGCCAGGCTCGGTCGCCGTACCGGACTCGCTTGGTCTCCTCGACTCCGTTCCGAACGAACGAGAGCCGACGGCCCAGGTGCGCGCCCCGCCGGCGAGCGATAGTTTGGGGAACGAGGCGACGCCGGCCGCGTCGAGAACCGTGTGATACAGCCGGCGGATCTCGACCTGCTCGTCGACCTGACCCCGGTCCGGTCCGGCCTCCGGAAAGGAGATCGCCAGCGGGACCGAGACCACGGGCTCGAAGACGCTGTACTGGTGCCCGAGCAGGCCGAACTCCCCGAGGTGTTCCCCGTGATCGGAGACGACGACCACCAACGCGTCCTCGATCATCCCGAGTAGCTCCCCGAGCCGGGCGTCCGCGGTCCGGAGGTCGGCGTCGTACAGCCGATCGATCGCCGCCCGTTCACGGGCCGGCAGTCCGTCTCGCAAGGCGTGGGCGCGTTCGGTCGGGATTACGGGCGTCTCGCGGAGCTCCGCTTCGACGAACCGGTCACGCGCCGCCCGCGCGGGCGAGCGAGGCAGGTGCGCGTCGGTCAGGTTCACGAACAGAAAGTACGGCTCCGCCGCCCGGGCGAGCACCGATCCCGCGCGGGCGGGCAGCCAGCCGTCCTCCGGGCTCTCGGCAGGCGTCGGCCGTTTCCGGCGGTTGACCGCGTTGAACGCCGCCTCGAGGGGCCGTCGGAGCCCCGAGGCGGTCGCGGACTCGGCGAGCGGCCCCAGTCGAGCCGCTAGGCGGGACACTCCCGCGGCCGCGGACGCTCCCAGCGAGTTCGCCGCCGGTCCGTGAAACTCGTCGAACCCGCGGGCGAACCCGGTCGCCGGGCGGACGTACTCGTTTGCCGAGACGGCGTAGGTCTCGTAACCGACCCGCCGCAGTCGCTCGGGCAGCGGCGCGGGTGCGTCGAAGATCGGGCGGATCGTCGAGGTCCCGTGGTCTTCGGGGTACCGGCCGGTGAACAACGTCGCGTGGGAGGGGACCGACCACGGCGCCTGCGCGACCGGATCGGCGTACAGCGTCGCGTCGGCCGCGAACCGGTCGAAGTTCGGCGTCGTCTCTCTGTCGTAACCGTACGCCGAGACCCGGTCCCGGCGGGCGGTGTCGAGGACGATCACGACGACGTTCGGCCGGTCCGTGGACGCCCCCGACGGCGAGGACAGCGTGCCGCCCTTGAGGCCGGTCGTCTCAGGCGAGCGCATCGAGGCGGAACTCGAAGGCCGCCACCGGCAGTTCGATGTCATGCTCGACCAGCACCTCGGGGTGGAGCTCGCCGACGACGCCGACAGTCTCGCCGTCGACGACGATCGCCGCGGTCCGGCCGTCGATAAACGAGGGGTGCTCGGTCGGCGGGGTCTCTAAGTGCTTGCCGAACGCGCCGACGAGCGCCTGGACCCGGCCGCGGGCGTCCTCGTAGGTGGCCTCGCTGTCTGCGAGCACCGCCGCGACCGTCCGGCGCTCGGCGGCGCCAGTGTTCACCTCATCGTCGAGCTCGGCCGCGAAGCCGATCTCCGCGAGGTGTTGGGGGTACGCCCGGTGGGTGTTGTTTTCGAGGACCATCACCAGCGACGGCAGCGCCCATGTCCGGAGGATCTCGTAGGCCTCGCTGTACGGCTCTCGGATCCGGACCGGCCGGCCGCCGCCGAGCACGTCGGTCGGGCACTCGGACGGATCCAGCCCCATCCGGTCGAAGTTCTCTGCCCGCCCGACGAGGTGGAAGTTGAGCATGTCCTCGAAGCCCAGGCCGATCAGGCTCTCCCGGACGGTGTCCTCGAGCCGGGACCGCTCGTGGCGGCCCCCAACGGTCCCGAGGTCGGGGGATCGCGGCTCCAGGTCGTTGAACCCGCGGGCCCGGCCGATGTCGTCGATCACGTCGAGTGGGTGCAACACGTCGACCCGGTAGGGTGGGATCGTCACCTCGTAGGCCTCGCCGTCGGCAACGGCGTCGAGGCCGGCCCGCTCGGCGGCGTCGATCACCGTCTCCTCGTCGAGTTCGACGCCGAGTACGCTCTCGATGCGGTCGTGGGCGACAGTTTTGTGCTTGATCGCCAGGTCCGGTCGCTCGACCGTCCGGCCGGCGCGCTCGCCGGCCGCGGCCTCGTCGTAGCGCACCTCGACGGCCTCGAGCTGGCCGCCCCGGGCCGAGAGGGCGTAACAGACCACGTTCAACATCCGGTCGATCGTCCATTGGTCGGTGCCGGTCATCTCGATGAACAGCTCTCGGGAGGCCGTCGAGACCTCCGTTCGGCGGCCGTTGATCACCGGCGGGAACGAGAACAGCCCGATCGCGTCGTAGATCGCGGGATACCGGTCGAGGCCGCCGACGAGGTCGGCGTAGGTCTCCCCGACCGGGTGCTCTGTCAGCACCTCCGCGGGGGTCAGCTCTGCGTCGCCATCGAGGGGTACGAACGTATCGCCGTCGGGTTCAAGTCCGGTGTACCGGATCGACTTTTCACCGCCGACCGCGGCGCCTTTCAGCATCGTCAGGTCGTGGACGCCGATCGCGCCCTTCGCTCGCCCCCGCCCGATCGTGGCGTGGAGCTTCTCTTGGAGCTGGATCAGCGAGGCAAGCGCCTCGTCGTCGAGGTCCAGCCCGCGGACGACCGCGCCGGTCACGTACGGCCGCTCGGGCGGGACGCTGGGGTCGACCTCGATTGTCCACTCGGGGTCGTTCGTGTCCGGCAGGTAGACGCCCCGATCGGTCCCGTAGTGGTACCGCAGCGACCGTGCGATGCCTTCGACGGAAAGACGGTCGAGGCGGTC
>PXQL01000019.1:4011-20089 GCA_003021335.1 Halobacteriales archaeon QH_10_67_13 | reverse complement strand
ACCTTCGTCCGGCAGTCGCCGGCGGAAGTCGAACCCGCCGCGGTGTCGTTCGAGGCGATCGCCCGGCGGGCCTGGTCCGGAGGCGGAGAATCGGAACGCGAACTCGAACTCGACGAAGAAACCCCCGAGGGATCGTACCTCCGGGCCGACGCCGACGCGCTCGGGGAGCTCTTCTCGGAGCTGTTCGAGAACGCGATCGAACACGGCGCGCCGCCGGTCGCGGCCGGCCGGACGGCAGACGGATTCTACGTCGCAGACGAGGGACCGGGAATCGACGATCCGGACCGGGTCTTCGAGCCCGGCTACTCGGAGACCCCCGCCGGAACGGGACTCGGACTCGCGATCGTCCGGGAGATCGCCCGAGCGCACGGCTGGACGGTCTCGATCGTCGACGCCGACGGCGCTCGAATCGAGGTGCGCGGCGTCGCAGCCGAGTGAGACCGGACTCGTTATTTGCCGGCCGATCAAACGACGGGCGATGAGTTTCTCGGCTGCGATCGTCGATCTGGACGGGACGGTCTACCGCGGGGGCGAGCTGCTCCCCGGCGCGGCCCGCGGGGTCGCCGCGCTCCGCGAGGCGGGACTCGACGTGCTCTTTTTCTCGAACAATCCGACCAAGGACGGCGCGACCTACGCCGCCGATCTCGCGGAGCTCGGGATCGAAATCTCTCCAGACCGGGTGTACTCGGCCGGGGCCGCGACGACCCGGTACCTCGGCGAGCACCACGCCGACGATGCCCTGCTCGTGATCGGCAGCGAGGGGCTCAAAGCACAACTGCGCGAGGCGGGACTCGCGCTCACGACCGATCCCGAGGCCGCCGAGGCCCTGGTCGTCTCCTGGACCGACGGGTTCGACTACAACGATCTACAAGCCGCACTCGACACCGGGGAGGTGCCCTTCTACGGGACCGACCCCGACCGCGTCGTTCCGACCGCGGACGGACGCATGCCTGGCTCGGGTGCGATCGTCGACGCCGTCGCCGCGACGATCGGCCACGAACCGGACGCGATCTTCGGAAAACCCTCCGCAGTGGCTCGTCGGCTCGTCCTCGATCGTCTTGAGGCCAGCCCCGAAGAGTGTCTGGTCGTCGGCGACCGGCTCGACACCGATCTGCTGCTCGGCGACCGAGTCGGAATGACAACGGTCCTCGTGTTATCCGGGGTGACCGACCGGGCGGCGATCGGGGACGGACCGGTCGATCCCGATCACGTGCTCGCCGGGCTCGGCGAGGTCGAGACGGTACTCGAAGGAGCCGGCAGGGAGTGAGGTTGCAACGGCAGACCTGACGGCTCTGAAACCAGTGTATGACGCCGTCCTGTCTCCGTGTGTCCGTTGGGGCATTATTCCGTCTCAATATATCTACACTGATACACGTTGGCACAGTTATACAGACATCAAAAGCATTATACACGTTCCTGCAGCATTCCGAGGTGATGCCTGAACAAGGCACGGATCGGCGGCACACGCGGCGTCGTTTTCTGACCACAACTGGCGTTGCAGGGACAGCACTGCTTGCGGGCTGTGTCGGTGGCGATGATGATGGGGACGATAATACTGGCGACAGTGACACCGATGACGGCGACACCGGCGACAGTGACACCGGTGACGGCGACACGACGGAGGATACGACGACGACCGTCGAGTGGGTCCTGAATCCAGCAGAGGAGAACATCGAACCGACGGTACAGTACGCACCGCTTTTCGAGTATCTCGAGTCCGAGGCAGATATCGAACTCGACACGATCCGCGCGGCCAGCTACTCGGGAACGGTCCAGCAGCTCAGGCGCGCAGGCGACGGCGACGAGGTGTACGCTGACGTGTCTCCCGGCGCAGTAGCACAGATTCCTGACGAGATCGATGTCACCGGCGTTCGGGTCGCGTTCGGATCGGATAAGTACTTCTCGCTGATCACGACCACGACCGACAGCGGCATCGAGGAATTAGCCGATCTCGAGGGCGAGACGGTCGCGACGGCCGGACAGACATCGGTCTCGGGGTCGCTGTTCCCGCTGCTCATGATGAGCAACGCGGGACTGGATATCGGCAACGCGCCGGTCGGCTCGCCAAACGACTTTGAGGTTCGGCAGTCCGATCACTTCACCGCGCGTCAGCAGCTCGTCGAGGAGGACAACATTGCGGCGGCGGGCACGGGAGCGTTCTCGACGGCGCCGCACGTCCCACAAGAGCAGTTCGACGAGATGTCCGATGATTTCGCCGAGATCTCCTCCGAGTACGACGGTGCCGGCGAGCGCGAACCTCAGCTCAACCTGCTCGCAGTCTCGGAGCCGATTCCGCGGGCGCCGATCGTGAGCAACGCAGCCTGGGGGGGCGAGCTCAAAGACGAGATTCGCGAGCTGATGATCAACGCTCCGGACGAAGCCTTCCAGCACGAATCGCAGGCGGCAATCGCAGAGGAACTCGGCATCGATCCGAGTGTGCTCGACAAGGACGAGGAAGAGCTCACCGACAGCGAACAGGCCGACGTCAACCTCATCGAGGATCACGAACTGTGGTTCAGCGGCGTCGAGCCGGCCACCCCGGAGGACTACGAGCCGATCTCCACGCTCGGCAACGAGCTGGGGCTCAACTTCGCGGATCTGTAACGACAGCAAAACACACCACCAACAATAATGAGTCGGATCGTCGTCGACGGGCTCACGAAGCGGTTCGGTGACACCGTCGCACTCGATGACGTTTCCTTCGAGGTCCCCGAGGGTGAGTTCGTCATCATCCTCGGCGTGTCGGGGTCGGGAAAGTCGACGCTACTGCGATCGATGTGTGGACTCGTCTCTCCGACCAACGGGGAGATCATCATGGACGACGAGCCCGTGACCGGACCGCGACCGGAGATCGCGATGATCTTTCAGCAGCACAACATCATCGACGACATGTCGGCGTACGCGAACGCGCTGTCCGGCGGCATTCACCGCAGCGGATTCCTCTCAAGTGTGTTACAGCTGCAGAGTAAAGACGAGAAACACCGCGCCCTCGAGGCGCTTGACACCGTTGGACTGCTCGGCGAGGCAAACCAGAAGGCCCGTCGGACGTACTGTTGGCCGACGAGCCGGTCGCGAGCCTCGATCCCGGGAGCGCACAGGAAGTGATGCGGTACCTACGGGAGGCCTCCGACGACCGCGGGCTGACAACCTTCTCGAGTCTCCACCAGGTCAACATCGCCCGGAAGTTTGGACACCGCTTCATCGGGCTCCGAGAGGGCGAGAAGGTCTTCGACGGCTACCGAGACGAGCTCACGATCGACGCCGTCGACAAGATCTACGGCGACATCGACACCGAGGGGATGTTCGTCGGCGACAACGGAGACGACTCGGCGTCGAGCGCGGACGACGAAAACGAACTACCAGCATGAGCGAGGACGAGGACACCGCGAGCCCCGAGACGGCCGCAGACGGCGGCGTGGACCAGGCCGAGACCGACCGACGAATCGCGAGTCACTTCGAAGAGATCAAGCAGGGTCGGCGGCGCCGAGGGATCGGCTGGGCGGTGTTGCTCGTGTTTATCGGGTTCGTGTCGGTACAGGCGGCAAACGCCGCCGAGTTGCTCGACGCCGATCCGGACGTGGACACGTTCATGGAGTCGCTGTTCGACACCAGCAACCCACAGATTACGCCTTTCTTCCCGCCGACGCAGGTAGACGCGCTCCCGACGTCACTGATCCCGTTCGTGAACGCCGACCTGCCGATTCCATTTTCCTTTCCGTTCATCGATTTCGGCCAGTACATCGAGTTCATTCTAGAGTTTAATCTCCTATATGACCCCGAGATCGGGAGTCTCCTGCTCCAGTGGCCGCCCAACCCAGGCGACATTTACGCGTTCTTTTTCACCGAGCTGGGGATCTTCAACGTCTTCGGCGAGGCGGGCATCACGCTCGCGATGGGATTTATCGGAACGGTCATCGGATTCCCGCTCGCGCTCACGTTCGGAATCTTGGGCTCGGAGCGCGTAACGCCGTTCCCGTTCAATTTCCTGTTTCGGGGCACAATGTCGTTCATCCGGTCGATTCCGGCGATCATCTGGGCGCTGATCTTTATTCCGTTCCTCGGGCTCGGGCCCGCCTCCGCGGCGATCGCGATCGCGTTCGACACGATCGGCAACCTCGGACGGCTGTTCGTCGACGAGCTCGAGGAGATCGAGGACGGTCCGATCGAGGCGATGGAGACGACGGGCGCGAGTCAGCCCCAAGTGGTCTTTTTCGGGATGCTCAGCCAGGTGCGAACCGCCTTCATCGCCTGGACGCTGTATATCTTCGAGATCAACGTCCGGATCGCGGTGACACTCGGCGTCATCGGCGCCGGCGGACTGGGTCGCGTCGTCAACTCACAGCAGGGGCTGCTCCGGTTTACCGACCTGATGGCGGCGCTGCTGTGTATCTTCCTGCTCGTCATCTCGGTCGAACTGTTCAGCCAGCGGCTCCGCTCGCGGCTTCGTTCGGACGAGGAGAGGATGGGCTGGTGGGAGCTGATCTTCGGCTTCCCGGACCGGATGGCAAACACCGTCCGCCGTTGACCTTCTCCCCGCGCTACAGCGCGAGGTTTTGGGCCTGTTCATCCCATAATCCCACCTCGTCGCCGAGGCCCGATCGATCGCGGCGGCAGAATCGAGACGGTCGCTACCGGGGGGTACCCGTCGCAGCCCGGTCGATCTCCTGCGCGGCGGCAAGGACGGCGTCGTGGGCTTGGCCGTTCGATGCGACCAGCCCGTAACTGTCGTAGCGCCAGGGCTCGCCGTCCAGATCGGTTACCCGGCCGCCGGCCCACTCGACCATGGCCGCGCCGGCGACCGTATCCCACGGCGAAGCCGCGACGTTCGTGATCGCCCCATCGAGGCCGCCCGCGGCGACCAGCGACAGCGTCGCCTGTGCCGAGCCGGTCCGACGGAGGTCCCCGAACCGTTCTAGAATCGCCTGGACGGCGGCGGTATACTCCTCGCGCCGGTCGAACCCCCACCAGACGATCGGCGCGACGGCGAACCGCCTCGGATCGTCGCGCTCGCTGACCGCAACCGGCTGGCCGTTTTTCGTCACCAATCCGGGGCAGCCGGCGTAGCCGTCGCCCAGCGACGGGAGTCGGTTTGCGGCCGCGACCGGCTCGCCGTCTTTGAGACGCGCGACGCTCGTGGCCCACCGGCGGTTGCCTCGGACGTAGTTTTCCGTGCCGTCGATCGGATCGACGATCCAGGCCGTCTTATCGGGCGGAACCGCGTCGGCGGTGCCGGTCTCCTCGCCGACGATCGTCGCGTCGGGAACTGTCTCTCGGAGCCGGTCGACGACCGCAGCCTGCGCGGCTCGGTCGAGTTCGGTGACGGCCTCGTCGCCGGCCTTGCGCTCGACATCCAGATCGGTTCGGAACCGGTCGGCGGCAACCGACGCGCCAGCGGCGGCGGCTTCCTCTGCGAGTCGGGCGAGCTGATCCGCGTTCATCCCCAGGTGTGGGACTGCTACGCAGATAAGTACCCCGAACCCCGGCGGCGACACACACCGGCCCAGGGGTTAACACGGGAGCCGCTCGTAGAGAATCTATGAGCAAATCCGACGAGACGACCGATTACGAGGTGGTCGTCGTCGGCGGCGGGCCGGCCGGCCTGACGGCGGCGCTGTACACGACGCGGCTCACCCACGACACGGCCGTCGTCGACCGCGGCGGCGGACGGGCGGCGATGATGCTCGACACCCACAACGTCATCGGGGTCACCGAGGAGGTCTCGGGCAACGAGCTGCTCGCGACGGCAAAAGAGCAGCTCGAAGGGTACGGGACCGACCTTCGCCGCGGAGCCGTCACCGACGCCAGACGGGTCGATGGGCGGTTCGAACTGTCGAGCTCGGAGGGAACCCTGACTACCGATGCGGTCGTGCTCGCGACAGGGTTCTCTGACGGCCGTCCGGACCCGCCGCTGCCCCGGACCGGCCGGGGACTGCACTGGTGTCTCCACTGTGACGGGGACATGTTCGTCGACGAGCCGGTGTACGTGATGGGCCACAACGACGCGGCGGCCCACGTCGCGATGATCCTGCTGAACTTCACCGACGACGTCGACCTACTGCTCCGGGGCGCGGCCGGGGATACACCGGTGGCTTCGCGATGTACGGCGGGGAGTACAACGCCGAACTCGCCGATGAGCTGGGCTGTGAGCGCACCGACGACGGCCGGGTCGCCGTCGACGAGGACGGCCGAACGAGCGTCGATGGCGTCTACGCGGTCGGGGATCTCACGCCCGGAAACAAGCAGATCCCCATCGCGATGGGCGAGGGCGCGAAAGCCGGGATCGCGATCCACAAGCAGCTCCGAACCTACCCGAAATCCAGAGAGCAGCTCCGCGAGGGCGCGGTCTCGGCCGACGACTGACGGGCTTCGCCGAGCTTATGCCCGGACCCGGTGTAGCCCGACCATGCCCGAGTCGGTCCCGATCACCCGCAGGGAGACGCTCGCCGCCCTGGGCGCGGCCGGCCTCGCCGGCTGTCTCGAAGCCCCCACGACGACGACGGAGATCCCGGACCGACTGACTGTCGGCGTCCTCCAACCGCTCTCAACGCCCGGCCGAGCCTACGGCGAGCAGGGGCTCTCCGGGTTTTTGACCGGGCTGGCCTACGAGACCGACGGCGAGCCGGGGCCGCTCGAGCCCGGCGAGTACAGCTATACCGTGGAGGCGACGGAAGGAGACACCGAGGACACGGCGATCGACGTGCGGGTCCGGAACACCGAGTTCACCGCCACGACAGCCGTCGACCAGGCGAGCGAACTGATCACCCAGGAAGCCGCGGACGTGCTTTATGGAATCGCGAACGCGGGCGGGGTCGCGAGTGTCCGGGAGACGGTCGTCGCGGAGTTCGACGTGCCGCTGATCGTCTCTCCGGCAGGCTCGGCCGCGCTGACCAGCGAGTCAGAGCAGTGCCACCCGCAGGTGTTCCGGACGACCGCCCACGCGGGGATGGCCGCACGCGCCGGGGCGGCGTACCTCGCCGACAGCGACGTCGACCGGATCGGGCTGGTCGTCACCGACGGCGAGTTCGGAGAGACCGTCCGCGATGCCTACCGGGCGGCCGCGGCCGGTGAGGAGGGCGGGACCGTCGAGATCGTCGGCGAGCAGACCGTCGGAACGGACCCGGAGACGGTCGACTGGGCGAGGGTCATCGAGCGGGCGGGGACGACAGACCCGGAGGTGGTGGTCGCCGGGGTCACCGACGCGGGGGTCGCCGCGCTGACCGAACGAACCCTACGCGAGCAACCGTCGTTCGGGCTACAGGCGAGTTTCGGGTCGGGCCCAGGGCTTCGCGAACTCGCCGCGGCCGTCGAGGATCCGGGGGCGGTCTCCGAGGCGGTCGGGCCGTTCGTGAGCCGGTATCACTGGAACCAGTACGACAACCCGGTCAACGACGCGTTCGTCGAACTCCACGAGAGCGCATACGGCGAGCTTCCGGACCTGTTCACGGCCGGGGGCTTCGTCGCCGCGTCGGCGTTCGTACAGGCGCTCGAGACGGCTGCCCCGACGCCGCTCGCCGGTGACGATCGCCCCGCTGTCGGTCACCGGCGAGCCCGAAGCTCCGGCGGCGATCGGTCCCGGAGAACCGGTCGTGCGGATCGGCGGCGACCGGGCCCTACCCGAGACCGAACAGAGCTGCGACCTGCGGTAGTTCCTCGCGCGCCGGTTCGATCACGTCTCGTCGGAATCTGGGTCGTCGCGGTCGTCTTTCAGCGACCTGAGCTCGGTTTCGACATCGATGTCGACGGCGTCGGATTCGGCGTCGCGACCGGAGTCGGCGTCGGCCTGCTCCCGGTCGGTCTCGATCGTCGCCTCAAGATCCGCCTGGAGCTCGCGGATCCGATCGACGAGTTCTTTGGTCTGATCGTCGCCCTCGAGGGCGGTCTGGAGCTGTCCGAGCCGATCGTCGAGGGAACCAAGCGTCGTTTTCCCCAGTCGCTCGGCCCGGGCGCGCGTCCCCGAGTCGGCCCGGTCCGGATCGTACCGACCGTTCGACATCCGCAGGGTGCGCTGGAACAGCTCAAGCAGTCGGATGTTCGTCCGGAGTAAGACGACGAGCGCCGGAATGGCCACGTCGCTCGTAAACAGCGCCAGCTCCCGCCGCGTCGGTGGCCGCAGTCCTCGGTCGGGGTCGAGCTCGTCCTGGAGCGCCCGCAGTTCTTCGAGTAACTCCGCGACGAGCTGCTCGGTTTCGTCGCCGGCGTCGGCGCCGCTCATACATCCGGTACGGCCCCGCCGCGAATAAGTCTGACCGGAACGCTTTTTATTTTAGGTCCACCTAATAAGTTCGATGACAGACGAGCGTGGCGACGTGCTTGAGAAGTCGGTAACCATCCACCGGAGCGCCCCGGATCGTGCAGTGTTCGTCGAGGAGGGGAACGCAGACGGGTGGATCGCGAGCGACCGGACGGTCCCGATCGAACGGTAGGGGTCGTCGGCTACGAGATCCGGACCGGCGAGATCGAAGGGTTCTGGGCCCGCGAGGGGGTGGTGCTCGCGACCGGCGGGCTCGGGCAGGTCTTCGATCACACCACGAACGCGGTGGCAAACACCGGCGACGGCCAAGCGATGGCCTACCGCGCCGGCGTCCGCTTGAAGGATATGGAGTTCGTCCAGTCTCATCCGACGACGCTCCCCTCGACAGGCGTGCCCATCTCCGAGGGCGTCCGCGGCGAGGGCGGAATCCTGTACAACGGCGAGGGCGAGCGGTTCACGTTCGAGCGCGGGTACGCCACCACCGACGGAGAGTTGACCTCTCGGGACGTCGTCTCCCGGGCGGAGCTGACCGAGATCAACGAGGGCCGGGGCGTCGAGGACGAATACGTGTACCTCGATATGCGTCACCTCGGCGAGGAACGCATCACGGATCACCTCGAGAATATCCTCCATCTCGCCGAGGACTTCGAAGGCGTGAACCACTTGGAGGAGCCGATGCCGGTCAAGCCCGGCCAGCACTACCAGATGGGCGGGATCGAAGCCGACGAGCACGGCCGGACCGCGGTCGACGGGCTGTACGCCGCCGGCGAGACCGCCTGCGTGAGCCTCCACGGGGCCAACCGGCTCGGGAGAAACTCCTTGCCGGAGCTGCTGGTCTTTGGTGCCGGGCGGGCCGAGCCGCGGACAGGGACGCCCCCGAAGAGTCGGCGATTCCCACCGGCAGGACGGCCGCGACCGAGGCCGGCGACGTTGATCCCCCGGTTGCGCCGGGAGCGGTCGGCGACCGGGTCGCGACCGACGGGGGTACGGTCGCGACGCCACAGGCCGTCTTGGAGAGCGCCGTCGAGCGAGAGCGCCGGCGCGTCGAGACCCTGCTCGACCGAGATGGGTTCAACCACGCCGCGATCCGGGCGCAGGTCCAGGAGACGATGACCGAAAACGTCAACCTATTCAGAGAGGAGGCCGGCCTCCGGCGGGCGCTCCGGGACATCCGGGCGGCCAGAGAGCGCTACCAGGACGTCGGTGTGGAGGATCCCTCGCGAACGTTCAACACCGACCTGATCCACACGATCGAGACCCGAAACATCATCGACAACGCCGAGGCGATCGCCCTGAGCGCGCTCACCCGCGAGGAGTTCCGGAGGCACACTGGCGCCGCGAACACCAGCGCCGAAAGGACGCCGAGTGGCTGAAACACACGATGTTGCGCTGGAACGGCGGCGAGCCGGAGCTGTATCACGTCCCGGTCGTCCTCGAGGGTCACGACCAGACCTACGAACCCGCCGAGCGCTCGTACTGACTCGACTGGTCGGTCAGATCGGTCACAAGCGCGGTGACGGGGCCGCGAAGCGGTGCGGTCAACCTGTCGCTCGCGAGACCGAAACAATCAAACGCCGGAGTCGGCACGTAAGCGTATGAGCGCGGAGGAGAAGCAGGCGCTCCGGTGTCTGGTTGCCAAGGTCGGGCTCGACGGCCACGATCGGGGGGCACACGTCATCTCGCGGGCGCTCAGGGACGCCGGCTTCGAGGTGATCTACTCCGGACTCCACAGGGCTCCGGAAGAGATTGTTCAGGCGACGGTCCAGGAGGATGTCGACGTGCTCGGGATCTCGATTCTCTCGGGAGCGCACAACACGCTCGTCCCGGAGATCCTCGAAGAGCTTGAGGAGTACGACGCGCTCGCGGACACGTTGGTGGTCGTCGGAGGGATCATTCCCGACGAGGACGAGACGGCGCTGCGCGAGGCCGGCGTGAATGAGATTTTCGGTCCCGGGACGTCGATCGACGCGATGGTCGAGTACATCCGCGAGCACGCCCCGGAGCGATGAGCGACCCGGAGCTGGTTGAGCAGCTGCTGGCCGGAAAACACCGGGCGCTGGCCCGCGCGATCACGAACATCGAGGACCGCGAGCCGGGCTACCGGGAGCTCGTGTCCGCGCTGCACCGCCACACCGGCGGCGCGGACGTGATCGGCGTGACCGGGTCACCCGGGTCGGGCAAGTCGACGCTGGTGGATAAGCTCGCCGCGACCTACCGCGAGCGGGGGCTGACCGTCGGCGTGATCGCGATCGACCCCTCCTCACCGTACACCGGCGGTGCCGTGCTGGGCGACCGGATCCGGATGGGCTCGAACGTCGGCGACATGGACGTGTTCTTCCGGTCGATGTCCGCGCGGGGCTCGCTGGGCGGGCTCTCGACGGCGACGGCCGACGCCGTGACCGCCCTGGACGCCTTCGGCAAGGACAAGATCCTCGTCGAGACCGTCGGTGCCGGTCAAAACGAGATCGACATCGTCAAAACCGCCGACACGGTGATGGTGTTGGTCCCACCAGGCAGCGGCGACGACGTTCAGATGCTCAAGGCCGGCATCCTCGAGATCGGGGACGTGTTCGTCGTCAACAAGGCCGACCTCGAGGGCGCCGACCGGACGGTCCAGGAGCTGCGGGAAATGATCGAGTACCAGGAGGGTGGCATCCCCGGGACCGCGGGCCACCACGGCGCGGTCGCGAGCGTCAAGGAAAGCGGCGACTCGCAGTCCGACGAGACGGGCGAGGACTGGCAGGCAGCGATCGTCGAGACGGTCGCAAAGCGCGGTGAGGGCGTCGAAGAGCTGCTCGAGACCCTCGCCGAACACCGGGCGTATCTGGACGCGTCCGGGCGGCGGGAGACACAGGCCCGGCTCCGGTACGCAGAGAAGATCCGAACGCTGCTTCGGGAAGACACGAACGAGCTGCTCGCCGAGGAGATTGAGCGCCGCGGCGGACTCGACCGGTTCGTCGATCGGGTGCTCGCCCGCGAGACCGATCCCTACGCGGTCGCCGACGAGCTACTCGAGCCGGTCGAGGCGTGTCTCGACGGTCGTCGCGGCCGCGAGTGACGCTGGATATAACAGCCAGGGCCGTAAATTGCGCGTATGAAGCTCCGAAACGCAGCCGCGGCCGCGGTCGGGGCCGTCGGCGCGACGGCGGCGGCGAACCGCGCGCTCGCCTCCCGGGCCGAACCGTTCGAGCCGTTCCTCGACGGCGACCGGGGGACATACCGGTGGCGCGGGTTCGACGTCGGCTACGCCGAGCGCGGCGACCCGGAGGACCAGGATCTACTGCTGTTGCACGGAATCAGCGCGGCGGCGAGCAGCCACCAGTTCTGGCGGGTCCACGACGAGCTGAGCGAGGAGTATCACGTGATCGCGCCGGACCTGCCCGGGTTCGGCCACTCGGATCGGCCGCCGCTCCTGTACTCGGCGTCTCTGTACACAACCTTCGTCGAGGACGCTGTCGCCGACCTGGTCGACGATCCGGTCGTGGTCGCCTCGTCGCTGACCGGCGCCTACGCCGCCGAGGCCATCGACGACGAGGCCAGCCGGCTCGTGCTCGTCGCCCCGACCGACGACACCCCGGGCGGGGGACGGTGGCTCCGGGCACTGCTCCGGTCGCCGGTGCTCGGTGAGGGACTGTTCAATCTGCTCGTGAGCAAGCCCGCGATCCGGCGGTTCAGCGCCGACCACGGGTACGCCGACCCGGCCAATCACACCGACGCTGTTCTCGAGCACGAGTGGTTGACCGCCCACCAGGACGGCGCCCGGTTCGCCCCCGCGGGGTTCCTGAGCGGCGACCTCGACCCCGAAACGCCGCTCGCCGAGAGCCTCGCGGACGTGTCCGCGCCGGTCGTGCTCGTGTGGGGCCGGGACGGACACACGACGCCGCTCTCGGAGGGGCGACACCTCGCCAGGGAGGCCGGCGCCGGGCTCGTCGTCTTCGACGATACAAAGTTGCTGCCCCACGTCGAGCACCCCGAGGCGTTCGTCGAGGTCCTCGGTGGAGATCTGACCACAACGACAGCCTAGTCGAGGATGTCGGCGACCCGTCGGGGCTCGCCGGAGAGGGCCGGCTCGCGCTCGATCAGCTTGAGCACCTCGTGGTCGGTGACCTCCGGGTAGGGCTTCTCTGTTGCCTCCTCGATGAGGGCCTTCTCCAGGCGGAACTCGGTGCCCTCGTAGACGACCTCGACGCCGTCGTCCTCGAACGACAGGACGGTCATACTGCTGGTTGATCCCGAGCGGACAAAAATCCGCAGGCCGCCAAAGAGCTTTGCTCGGAGACGCCGATGGTTCCGTATGCGCCTTACCTTTCTCGGCACCGGAAGCGCGATGCCGGCCGGCGAGCGGTTCCAGACGGGGCTGCTCGTCGAGGCCAGCGAGCGGACGCTGCTGATCGACGCCGGCAGCGGGGCGCTTCACGGGCTAGCGCGGACGAGCGTCGGCTACGAGGGCGTCGAGACGGTGCTTCTCACACACCACCACCTGGATCACGTCGCCGACCTGCTGCCGCTGATGAAAGCCCGGTGGCTGGCCGGCGAGACCACCCTCGAGCTCGTCGGACCGCCTGGAACCGAACGCCTCATCGAGGGGCTACTTGAGGTCCACGCGTACATGCAAGACCGAATCGAGCTGACCGTCCGAGACCGGCCGCTCGGGACGGGGACTTTCGAGCTGGCGGGGTTCCGGGTCGGACACCACCCGACCGAACACTCGATGGACGGGCTGGCCTACCGGCTGACCCCGATCGACGCGGAGGCCGGCGCCGACGACCGACCGACGGTCGCCTACAGCAGCGACTCCGAGGCCACGACCGAGCTCGTCGAGTTCGCCGACGGCGCCGCGGTGTTCGTCCACGACTGTTCGTTTCCGGACGACGTGGACGTCTCCGGACATCCCACGCCCGCGGAGCTTGGCCGGGTGCTCGCCGCTGGAGACGCCGCCCTGGGACGGGTGTATCTCACGCATCTGTTTCCACACACGCAGGGGCACCACGAGGAGATGCTCGCGTCGATCGGCGAGCGCTACGACGGCGACGTGCGGATCGCTCGCGACGGGCTGACGGTCGAGGTCTCCTGATCACTCGAGTCGGTACCGCAGCAGTGCGCCGATCCCGCCGAGGTTCGCCAGCTGCTGACCGGGGGCGAACTCCCCCGAGAAGACCGTCACCTCCCCGCCTTTCTGCTCGGTCTGCTCGATGACGGCGTCGACATCGATCGCCCAGTCGCCCTCGCGGCGTTCCTGGCGGAGCCGCTCGTCGACGACCAGCAGGTGCTCAATTGCACCGTACTCGGCGGCGGTGGCGACCGACTCGGGGCCGTACGCGACTTCGGTGCCCTCGGCGATCCGGTCGGTGAGCTCGTCGATCAGCTCCGCCTCCCGGGCGATCCGGGTCTCGCGTTGAATCTCCTCAACGGCGCCGCGCTTGAGCACCTCGTGGACGCCCCGATCGCCGACGCCGGCGGTGTCGACCGTCGTGATCGTCGCCGCGAGGTCGGGGGCGGCCTCGGTGATATGGTCGAGAGCGTCGCCTTTCGTGAAGCCCGGGCCGGCGAGCACAACGGCATCAGCCTCAAGCCGTTCGAGGACCGCTCGCAGCTCCTCGAACAGCTCCGAGCGGTCGCGGGCGTACTCGCCCTTGCCGGTCGGACCGGTGAGCCGAGCGCGCTGTTCGGCGGCATGTTGGGCGACGGTGTGGACGTACGCTTGCCCCTCCTCGACGGTCGCGATCGCGACGTCCGGGGCCTCGGCGGCCTCGACGGCCGACTCGAGGCGGTCGCGCTGGTCGGGCTTGAGCCGCTTTTCCAGCTCAATCTCGTCGTGTTGCTCGACGTTGATCGTGTGGTGGTTCCCGAGCTGGTCCTCCCGCGAGCAGGCCTCGATGGTTCCGCCGACCCGCAGCCGGTTGGCAAACCGGGCGAACTCGGTGTCTGTCACCGACAGCTCGGCCCAGATGTGCTCGCGCTCGCCGCCGGTGTCCCGGAGCCGGTCGTCCGTTCGCTGGATGCGCCGCTCGGTGTCGCCGGCGATCCGGTCGTCGGGCTCGATGATATGCGAGAGATGCCAGAGATCGTCGACGCTCTCGGGGACGAGGGTGAGCCGCTCGCCGCCGCCCTCGACGGGCTCGCGGTCGGCGATTCGCATGCCCGATCTGCGGGACTCGCCGATAAGTGACTGCTGGTTCGACCCGGGACCGTCGACGGTCGCCGGCGGTTCCCGACCCGCGTGGTCGTTCGCCAGTCCACGGCGTCGCCGGATCGTTCGACTGAGGAACACCCTTATACCCCAGCCGGGCGAACCGACTGGTATGACAGACGAGACAGTCAGCGAGACGACCGAGACGCGAAACAAGCGGGGAATCGGGGCCTTCCTGCGGCGAGTCGCGGGAGCTTTCAGGCGAGGCGAGGCGGTGCCGGCAGACACCGAGCAGACGGTGACGGTCGATCCGCCCGAGGAGTCCGAGCTGACGGTGGCCGTCGAGCGCGAGGAGGGGACCACGGAGCTCGAGATTGAGGTCGCGTGGCCCGAGGAGGCCGGCGAGATCGACACCAACGCCAGCGCGAGCAAGGCCACCTTTGAGTTGTACGAGGACACAGAGGGAGGCTGGCGCTGGCGGCTCGTCCACGACAACGGCAACAATATCTCCGACTCCGGACAGGGGTATGCCTCGAAACAGAAGGCCCGCCAGGGGCTCGAGAGCGTGAAACGAACCGCTCCGGGCGCTGCGGTCGTCGATCAGTCCACAGAGGGGTCGGTTGACCCCAAAGAGATCAGCGAGGCCACCTTCGAGCTGTACGAGGACACGGGAGGAGGCTGGCGCTGGCGGCTCGTCCACGACAACGGCAACAACATCGCGAACTCCGGACAGGGGTACGCCTCGAAACAGAAGGCCCGCCAGGGAATGCAAAGTGTCACCGAAAACGCTCCCGGTGCAGAAGTGACCGGCGCCGAGTGAGTGCGCTGGCCGGGATTTGAACCCGGGTTAGGACCGTGGCAGGGTCCTGTGATACCGCTACACCACCAGCGCGCAGTATAATCTACCGGCGATAACCAATAAAAGCGTTCCGAAACCCCAGACTGCCGGCGAATCACGTTGCCGCTCCGGTGCCAGCCTGCGTGTGCCAACGCCTGTCAGCCCCGCGCGCGAAGCGGGGAGTTTTTACCTCCGGATCGGGGAGTAACCGGCACAGTCTAGTGGCGCGACGTAGAAGCGTCACGGCATGACGATCAGCGTGCTCGTGCCGTCGTCACTCGCCCGGGAAGCCGACAAACGCGAGGCAACCCGGAAACTCGGGTACGTGGCCCGCGCGGCCGCGGTCTTTCGGGTCGACCGGCTGACGGTCTTTCCCGACCCCGAGGGGCGGAGGCGATACGGCGACGGGTTCGTCGAAACCGTACTCCGGTACGCCGCGACCCCACCCTATCTCCGAAAGGAGGTATGGGGGCAGCGGGACGAACTAGAGTACGCGGGTATCATGCCGCCGCTCCGCGTGCGTTCACAGACCGGCTCCGGATCGAACGGTTCGGGGTCGTTAAGACAGGGAATCGTGACCGAGGTCGGAGCTGATGGGCGCGTCCGGGTCAATTGCGGCTTGCAACACCCGATCTCGCTGCCGGTGCCAGACGGCATAGCCGTCGGCAGGCGAGAGCGCGTGACCGTCAGGGTCTCTTCGCGGGAGCCGGTCCGGGCGAAACTCGTCGACGAGCCCTCACCGGGCTTTGTCGTCGACCGCGCGGATCTGGATGCGGTGCTGGCGCGGGCGGACGGCCTGACCGTCGCGACGTCGCGACACGGGCAGTCACTGACTCCCGGTCGGCTCGGCCGGCTGGGA
>PXQL01000019.1:0-3781 GCA_003021335.1 Halobacteriales archaeon QH_10_67_13 | reverse complement strand
CGCCGGCTACAAGGCCGGGATGACCCACGTCGTGATGATCAACGACGAACCCGACTCCCCCCGCGAGGGGATGGAGGAGACGGTGCCAGTGACGGTACTCGAGACGCCGCCGCTGCGGGTGGTCGGCCTGCGAGCCTACGAACAGACCCCATACGGACTGCGTCCGCTGACGGAGCTGTGGGCAGACGAGCCCCACCCGGCGCTGGGCCGGGCACTCGATCTCCCGGAGAAACACGACGCGGACGCCGCAGAAGAACAGATGCGCGAGGCGCTCGCGGACGGTCGCCTGGCGGATGTCAGGACGATCACGCACACGTTGCCGGGCGCGGTCGGCGGTGTGCCAAAGAAGCAACCGGACGTAATGGAAAACCGGATCGGCGGCGGCGCGATTGCCGACCGGCTTGACCACGGGCTCGAGCTCGTCGCAGACAGCGAGCGCGGTATCAACGACGTGTTCCGAGCTGGCGAGTACGCCGACGTCGCGGCCATCACGAAAGGGAAGGGCACCCAGGGCCCGGTCAAGCGCTGGGGCGTTCAAAAGCGCAAGGGCAAACACGCCCGGCAGGGCTGGCGCCGCCGGATCGGCAACCTGGGGCCGTGGAACCCCTCGCGGGTCCGCTCGACGGTGCCCCAACAGGGCCAGACCGGATACCACCAGCGCACCGAGCTCAACAAGCGGCTCATCGACATCGCAGACGACTCGATGACGATCGAGGGCGGGTTCAAAAACTACGGCGAGGTCGGGAGCGAGCACGTCCTCGTGAAAGGCTCGGTGCCCGGTCCGTCGAAGCGGCTCGTCAGGCTCCGCCCGGCGGTGCGTCCGCAGGACCAGCCGCGCCTCGATCCCGAGGTGCGGTACGTATCGACAGCATCGAACCAAGGATGAACACACCAGTACACACACTCGACGGCGAGGCCGACGGGAGCGTTGAGCTACCGGCGGTCTTCGAGACGACCCACCGACCGGACCTGATCCGGCGGGCGGTTCTCACGGCACAGGCAAACAGAAAGCAGGACCACGGCGCCGACGAGTACGCGGGCATGCGAACGCCCGCCGAGTCGCCCGGCAGCGGCCGGGGCATGGCACACGTCCCCCGGGAGAACGGACGCGGTCGGCGCGTCCCACAGACGGTCGGCGGCCGATCGGCACACCCGCCGAAGGCCGAAGCCGACCGCTCGCGGGATCTCAACGACAAGGAACGCAAGCTCGCGGTTCGGTCGGCGATCGCCGCAACGGCGGACCCGGAGCTCGTTGCCGAGCGGGGCCACGAGTTCGACGAGGAACTCGCGCTGCCGGCGGTCGTCGACGAGGCCTTCGAGGAGCTGACCAAGACACAGGACGCGCTCGCAGCCTTCGAGGCCGTCGGGATCGCGGCGGATATCGAGCGCGCCGAGGACCGGACGATCAAGGCCGGGCAGGGCTCGGCACGGGGCCGAGCGTACCGCCGGCCGAGTTCGGTGCTCGTCGTGACCAGCGAGGAGCCCTCCCGGGCGGCGCGCAACCTTGCGGGCGTGGACGTCGCGACGGCGAGCGGCGTCGACGCGGAGGCGCTCGCACCGGGCGGCGATCCGGGCCGGCTCACGCTGTGGACCGAGCCGGCGATCGCGGAGGTGAGCGACCGATGAGTGGCGCGATCATCCACCCGCACGTGACCGAGAAGACCGTCGACAAGATGGACTTTCAGAACAAGATGGTGTTCATCTGTCGGTCCGAGGCGACCAAACCCGAGATCGTCGCCGACGTCGAGCGCCGGTTCGACGTCGAGACCGAAGACATCTCGGCGATGGTGACGCCCGACGGCCGCAAGAAGGCGGAGGTACAGCTGACCGAGGAGTACGACGCACAGGAGATCGCCTCCCGGGTCGGGGTGTTCTGAGCATGGGACGACGCATTCGCGGACAACGGCGCGGTCGCGGAACGCCCACCTTCCGGGCGCCATCTCATCAGTACAAAGCCGAGCTGTCTCACCCCGCCGCCGGGGACGACGACGAGCTGGTCGTCGGCGAGGTTGTCGGACTCGAACACGATCCGGCCCGCAGCGCCCCGGTCGCCGAGGTGGCAGTCGAGGGCGAGCGACGGCTCGTGCTCGCCCCGGAGGGGATCGCGGTCGGCGACGAGATCCAGATCGGCGTCTCGGCCGCGATCGAGCCGGGCAACACGCTGCCGCTGGCGGAGATCCCCGAGGGTGTGCCGGTCTGTAACGTCGAGTCGAACCCCGGCGACGGCGGCAGGTTCGCCCGGGCATCGGGCGTGAACGCACAGCTCGTCGCCCACGACCGGTCGGTCACGGTGGTCCAGCTCCCGAGTGGTGCGGTCAAGCGGCTCGACCCGGACTGCCGGGCGACGATCGGCGTCGTCGCGGGCGGCGGCCGGACGGAGAAACCCTTCCTCAAGGCCGGCAACAAGTACCACAAGGTGAAAGGCCGCGGGACGGTCTGGCCGCGGGTGCGCGGGGTCGCGATGAACGCCGTCGATCACCCATTCGGCGGCGGCGGCCGCCAGCACCCGGGGCGACCCAAAAGCATCTCGCGGGACTCCCCGCCAGGCCAGAAGGTCGGAGATATCTCGTCCCGACGCACCGGACGAGGTGGTGACACGTGAGTTCTGAGTATCAAATCGGTCACGAGGGCGAGTTTACCTACCGTGGCCACACGCTAGACGAGTTGCAGGAGCTGTCGATCGAGGAAGTCGCGGAACTGCTCCCCGCACGCCAGCGGCGAACTATCGAGCGCGGGTTGTCCGTCGAGCACGAGAAGCTGCTCGAGGCTGCCCGCGAGGCAGAGTCCGAGGAGACGGCAAACGACCCGATTCGGACCCACCTGCGGGACATGCCGGTCCTGCCGGAGATGATCGGGCTGACCTTCGCGGTGCACACCGGGCAGAGCTTCGAGCGCGTCGCGGTCGAGCCCGAGATGCTCGGGCACTATCTCGGCGAGTTCCAGCTCACCCGACAGGAGGTCGAGCACGGACAGGCCGGCATCGGGGCGACGCGCTCCTCGAAGTTCGTCCCACTCAAATAACATGGGAATCAGCTACTCAGTCGACGCCGACCCCGAGACGACCGCGAAAGCGATGCTCCGGGAGCGGCAGATGAGCTTCAAGCACAGCAAGGCGATTGCCCGCGAGATCAAGGGCATGACCGCCGGCGACGCCGTCGGATACCTCGAGGATGTCATCGAGGAGGAGACGGCCGTCCCCTTCCGACAGCACAACAGCGGCGTCGGCCACCGATCGGACATCGAGGGCTGGGACGCCGGCCGGTACCCCCAGAAGGCTGCCGAGGCCTTCGGCGAGTTGCTCGCAAACGGGATCGGCAACGCGGACCACCAGGGATTCGACGGCGAGGCCATGACGATCGCCCACGTCGCCGCCCACAAGGTCGGCGAGAGTCAGGGACGCCAGCCCCGGGCGATGGGCCGGGCCTCGGACTGGAACACCCCCGAGGTCGACGTCGAGTTGATCCTCGAGGAGCCGGAGGGTGAGGAATAATGGCCGACGAACAACAGTTCATCGAGAACGGCCTCCAGCGGACCCAGATCAACGAGTTTTTCGCAGACGAGCTGGGCCGGGCCGGCTACGGCGGGATGGAACTCGCCAAGACCCCGATGGGCACCCAGATCGTTCTCAGAGCCGAGAAGCCGGGGATGGTGATCGGCAAGGGCGGGAAGAACATCCGCAAGATCACCCAGACTCTCGAGGAGGAGTTCGGCCTCGACGACCCGCAGGTCGATGTCCAAGAGGTCGAGGAGCCGGACCTGAACGCACAGATCGTCGCCGACC
>PXQL01000018.1 GCA_003021335.1 Halobacteriales archaeon QH_10_67_13 | reverse complement strand
GTCCGTCACGACCCCGCCGCCGGCGGCAATGACCGCCTCGGCGTCCTCGGGGACGAACCCGACCGGGACGTCTGCGGTGGCGTCCTCGTCGCCGCCGAGTCCGCCGGTGCAGCCCGCCGACAGAACCAACACCGCGACGGCCACGACCGCGAGCGACCGCCGAGCAGGGCTCGGGACGCGAGCCGCGGAGGCGGGGGATCCGAGGAAATCAGCGCGTGCCCGGACCGCCCGCAGGGCTCTTCGCAACCGTTGCATACCTCACGATCGGCCGTCCGCGGTGGTAAATCCTTCCGTCGTCGCCGACGTTCGATCGACGCCGGACCGCTCACGGGCCCCGACGGCGGGCGTCCGAAGACGTTGGGAACCCAGAACCGGGAACGACTCCGACCGACCGCGCTTGGGCCTGGTCGGCCCTCGCTTGTTGCGGTCGGGACTTCCTGGTTCTGCGTCGGAACTTGCAGGGAACGTCCCCACAGCGGGTCCAGACTCCGCAGGCGGCTTCGCTTCACAGGCAGTTTGGAGTGTCCCACCCCGACCGATTTGACACTCGGCCACAACCGCCGATGCACGCTTCGTGTCGCGGGTGAACACCGGTGGAGACGTGGCGAGCATCGTACTACCGCTTTTGACTACCAGGGCCCTAAGGCCATGCCGTACAGTGGAAGCAAAACAGATGACGAGCGCTGTATCCCCTCCTGCTCGCGCCTCGGGCGCCCGCCGCGGAAGGGGGCGTAGCGCCTTGCACCGCAGACGCTAAACCCGGCGACGGCCAGCGTCCCGCATGGAGCGTCTCCGGGAGCTGGTCAGGACGATAGGGCCGCGTCGAGTGGGGCTGTTCGTCGACGGGGGCTGATCCAGGCCGCCGAGGCCCACGGCTTCGCGGTCGTCACCACCAGCGGCGACGTCGACGTGCGCCTGGCCGTCGACGCGACCGCCGACGCCGTCGCCGGCCGGATCGACGTGCTGGTGATCGTTTCCCGGGATACGGATTTCAAGCCCGCCCTCGAACGGGCCGCCGAGGCCGGCGTCGCGACGGTCGCCATCGCCCCCGGGAGCCACGGTCGGTCTGACGCGCTCCAGAAGGCCGCCAGCCGCGCAATTACTCTTGAGTGACCGTTCACCGGCCGACCTCGGCGGCTGCGAGCAGCGACCCCAGGACCGCGCCCAACAAGACGGCGCCGACGCCGAGGGCGACCCACGCCGTCGGGCCGGGATCGGCCCCGATCAGCCACTCGACGGCGGCGGTAAGCGCGGAGGGACGGACCGCCTGATCGATGACGATCAGTCCCGCAGAGCCGACGATCGCGTACCAGACGTACCGTCGGATCCGGGCGACGACGGACAGATCGACGGTCGTCGTCTCGGTCTCAAAGGTGTACCCGTCCGAGTCCTCGCCGAAGAGCAGCTCGTAGCCGGCCCGGCCGACGGCGCTCGACCGACTGGCCCGGGTGGCGCCAGCGACAGAGATCAGCCCGAGCGTCGCGACCGGCGCCCGAGACCACCAGACTGACGGGGCGTTGGCAGGGTTCCGGAGCAGGACTAAGACGGCCCCGGCGATCGTTGCGATCGGCAGCGCGAGCAGCGACCAGACTGTGATGAGCGTCCCCGTGAGCCCACCGGGATCGAGAAACACGCGGATCGCGAGCACGGCCAGGCTAGCACCGACGAGCCCCTGGAGACGGCGCTTCACGCGAGACAGGGCGGTGCCCCGCCACAGGTCGAGGGTCGGAGCGGCCGCCGCACGGACCCGCCGGGGGTCAAGCGAGCCGTCCCTGCCAAGCAGCGAGCCGTCCGAAGATTGAGCGCGGGGCACGTCCGATGCGTGTTGGCGCCTGAATAAATCCGTTCTGGCCGCGTTCGATCCGACGACCGTGGACAGGCGAGCGAACGGGTTTTGCCGGGCCCCGGCCAACCCGAGGTATGCCCGAGACGCCGATCCTGGATCATCACATGCACCTCGACCCGGTCAACGGCGAGGGTGCCGCAGCCGCCGAGCGGTTCGCCGCGGCCGGCGGGACCCACCTGCTGGTGCTCAACAAACCCTCCTGGACGCTCAGCGACCGGACCGACGAGCGGGCCTTCCGCGAGACCTTCGAGCTGACTTGCGAGGTCGCCGCTGCGGCCGACGAGCATCTCCCCGGACGGGCCTGGCCGGTGCTCGGGGTACACCCGGCGCTGATCTCGCGGCTCCGCGAGCGGGGCTACGAGCCCGAGGAAGCCGGAGAGTTCATGCGGGTCGGCCTGGAGATCGCCGCCGACTTTGTCGCCGACGGGCCCGCGGTGGCGCTCAAATCTGGGCGGCCCCACTACGAGGTCGAAGACGCCGTCTGGGCGGCTTCGAACGCAACGCTCAGACACGCCCTGGGCTTGGGTGCCGAGGTGGGCTGTCCGGTACAGCTGCACACCGAGGGCGGGGACGCGTTTCCCAACATCGCAGAGTGGGCCGGCGAGCGTGGACTCGCCCCCGAGCAGGTCGTGGTGCACTACGCCGAGGGCCCAATCGAGGGGGCGACCCCGAGCGTGATCAGCGACAAGGAGAATCTCGTTGCCGCCGCCGAGAGCGACGGGGGCTTTTTTATGGAGACCGACTTCATGGACGACCCCGACCGACCGGGGGCCGTACTCGGGGTGCGGACGGTGCCCCGGCGGGTCCGGTGGCTCCGCGAGCAGGGCTACAAAGCGGCGATCGAGCGGGCCCATATCGAGATGCCCGCGCGGGTCTACGGCATCGATACCGAGGCGACCCTCGAGACCGAACCCCGAAACTCATAACCCGGGAGCGACGAACCCGAGATATGAGCAGTCCGCCGGGTGCGTACTACACCGAGGAGCGTTGGCACAACTGGCTCGACCGGCTCCGCGAGGAGACGATCGACCCAGAGGACGAGGAATCCGCCCGGCTGCTGTTGAACCTCCAAGACGACACGGCCATCGCGGTCGCGAAGATCCTCACTGACTATGAGGACACCGCGGCCGGCGAGCTCGACCCCGACGACGACGCCTACCTCGAGGAAGAGACCGCACTCGAGGAACTCGAAGGGATCCGCGAGACGGTGCTCGCCGAAGCCGAGCTGGGCGACGAGGACGCCGAGATGCTGCTCGAGGGCGTCCAGACGGCTCTGATGTGTGTCTTTTACACCGCCGAGGAGTACGTCGTCTCCGGGCCGGCCGAGTCCGGCACCGTCCCCGGGTACGTCGAGGCCGCCGCCGAGGCCGAACAGAGCGAGGAGATCGACGACGCGCTCGAACTCTGCGTGCAGGCCGGGACGCTGATCATCAGCGGTGTCGAGCTTGAGCCCGAGATCGTCGAGGATCTGGAGTTCGGCCTTGTCGCCGAGTGGGTCAACGGACTCGATAGCCTCCAGACCGCCCTGGAGGACCCCGAGGTCGTCGAAGACGAGTAGAGAACTCGCCGATCTGCAAGCGCCGACCGGATCGTTTTCTGATCCTCGGGAGTTTGGACCGTCCTGTCGATGGGTTCAAACGTTTGCCCGTGCCACAACTAATCATGGACGACAGCGGGCCGGCAACGGCGGTGATCTTGGCCGCGGGCGAGGGTCGGCGCTTAGCACCGCTGACAAAGCGGCGGCCGAAGCCGATGTTGCCCGTCGTCAACAGACCGCTGCTCGAACACGTCGTCGAAGCCTGCGC
>PXQL01000017.1 GCA_003021335.1 Halobacteriales archaeon QH_10_67_13 | reverse complement strand
GCCGCGAGAAGGTTCCCCAGGGCCAGCGCGGCCCCAGCGGCGAGCATCCCGAGCGCCAGCAGGGCGTAGTTCGCCAGCGGGTTCCTGGCCCGGGCCAGGTCGTAGTAGCAGAAATCGTCACGGTACGGGGCCAGCGGACGGACACCAGCCGGCGTGAGCGCGTCCGCCAGGATATGCGAGCCGACGGTCGCCACCCCCACGGACGCCCACACGGCCAGCGCGAGCGCCGAGAGTAGGCCGTGCTCCGCGCCCGCCAGCCCACCGAGCACCGCGACCGCCAGGGCGAACCACACGGTGTGCGTCGGCCCCCGATGCTCCAGGCCTGGCACCCGTTGGTCGTAGTCGGGGAGCATCGCCAGCACCACCGCGCCGCCAGCCCCGAGCAGCGCCAGGGTCCCGAACCCCAGCGCCAGGGTGAGCGCCCCCACTGGCGCGTAGGCGAGCAGGGCCGCGCCGACGTGTCCCTCCCGGTGCATGGGTGCCTATTCGTCCTCTACCCGTTCGAGGAGTGCCTCTTTTACCTCGGGGTCCTCCAGCAGGTCGTCCATGAGTTGAATCTTATCTACGGCATCGGTGTCGTCGGCGTCCACGTCGTGGTAGGACTGTCGCACGACGTCGTCAGCGTCACCTACGACGGCCTCCGCGTCCGGCGTGAAGGCCAGGCCACACCACGGGCAGAGCCGAGCGTCCTCGGGTGGATTCTCCCCACACCGGGGACACACTTCGGGTGTGAGTTCGCTTTCGTGGTCCTCCGTTTCGAGGTCGAAAGCGTCCCGCGCCGCCCGGATGTGGTCGCTGTCCTTCAGGTGGGAGTAGGTGGATTCCATCACGCTACTGTCCGGCGCGTGGCCGATTTGGTGCTTGATAGCGGATTCATCCATCCCTCGCCGGAGGGCGATAGTGACGAAATTATGCCGGAGGGCGTGGCTCCTCGGCGGCGCGGTCGGCCAGCCGGCCGACGATATCCCCGATAGTCGTTACGTCGAGCATGGTGGTCGGCTTCGGGCCGCCGTACTTCGGCCGGCTTACGAACACGTAGGCCTCCGGGTTCTCCGGGTCCGGGTGTTCGGTAGAGAGATAGTCGCGGATGCTCGCGGCCGAGAGGAGCAGGTCGCGCCACTTCCCGTTCTCCTCGGCGCTTTTCAGGCCTGCGGCGTCAGTATTCAGCCGAAACCGACCGTTTTCGAGGTCTAAGTCCTTAATTCGGAGCGAACGGGTGGCCGTGTTTCGCTGGCCGGTATAGAGCAGAAAGTCGAATAGCGCACGATCGCGCATACAGTCGGCCGCGTCCCGGATAGCCTGAATCTCCTCTCGGGTGAGCATATCGGCCGGGTCCACGGCCTTATGTTCGGGTTTGAACAGCGTGATTTCCTCGGGGTCCACACCTGCGTCGTCGTGAACGTAGTAGAACTGTCGGAGGGCGTTCTGATACACGCGGATGGACCCCTTCGAGAGGCCGGAATCCTTCACGTTCTCCAGGTCGCCGTCGTGAAAGCCTTGCATAACGGTATTCAGTTCGGTGGCCGTGGTGTCCGTGAGCGCGACGTGCGGGGCGATTTTCTTCAGCCCCGTCAGATAGTTCTTCAGCGTCGTCACGGATTTGATGTCCTGCCCCTCCGGCGTGTCTACCACTAAGTTCTCGGCGTCGTAGGCGTCGGCCATTTCGAGAATACGCTCGGCGTCGTCGGGGTCTTCGTATCCCGGAAAATACTGCTCTCCGCGGGCGACTTCATATGTCCCCTCGTGACGGTGTTTCTTCACCCGCTCGCGGGTGTCCTGATATTGCCGTTCGTATTTGCGGGCCATAACGACTCGACGCACGGAACTGTTCGACTTAGTATTTTGGTACGCAATGCTTGCTTTGTCGAGAAAAACCCCAACGACGCCTACTGCACGATGCACGCCCAGCCGAAAGTCGAGAAGGTCCGCGAGCGGTTCCGCGAAAAGGTCACGACGGCCTGATCGGGTCGAACGATCCGGGAACCGCCGCGGTCGCCGTCGAGGCCGGAGTTGGCCCGCGAGTCCGATTCCCGATCACTCGCGGCCGAACTCGACGACGCGACACTGGTCGTCGACGGTCACGGTGATCGTTTCCTCGGGGAATCCGAACCGAACGGTCGCACGCGCCGGCGTCTCGTCGCCGACCACCGACACAATCTCGTCGAACGACCTGACGCCCGCGTCGAGCGCCAGGTCGTCGCCCTCGCGTGACATCCGATAACACGGTAGGGAAGGGACGGAAATTAACTGTTGTGTCGGCCGGCCCGATCGAGACCGGGGAGGGCCCCGAGCCGCGGTCGGTCACCCGGACGATTTAGAGGTACGGTCGGATGTGCTCGGCGTCGTGAAGCTCCGGGAGCGTCTCGAACCAGCCCGCGGCGCGGATCTCGTCGTCCCGAACGCCGAGCCGATCGGCGTCAGGGATCGATCCCTCGGCGCGGGCCGCGAACACTACGAACGCGGCGGTGAACCGTTGCCGACCGGTCGCCGCCTCGCGGTAGGTCTGTTCCACGACGACCAGCGGCTCGCCGACGGTCGCCTCGAGACCGGTCTCTTCGCGAACCTCGCGTCCGGCGGCCGCGGTCGGCGACTCGCCTGGTTCGACCGCGCCACCGGGGACGAACCAGCCGTCGGTCCACTCGTTTTTGATAAGCGCGACACGACCGGCGGGATCGCGAACGCGGGCTCCGGCGGCCAGACCCGTCCCCTCGACGGCCCAGGCGGCCAGTTCGTCGAGCCGAGACGCAGACAGCGCGAGCGTCTGCTGCTCTCGGGGAACCGTAGAATCGATCCGGTCGGGGTCGGGTCGAGTCATCGGACCTACGTCCTCGGGGCTACGGCCGACCGTCGGCGGCGCCACCCTCGAAGAACCGTCACCGCTCGTCGGAATCGAGCACGCGGATCTGGTCGCCCCGCACCGTGACAGGAATCGGAACCGTCGCCTCATAGAGCTCGACGGTGACCTGGTCCTTCCCCTCGTCGATGCGCTGGACCTGTGCCTTCTCGCCTTTGAACGGGCCGGCAATCAGCTCGACGATGTCGCCCTCGGCGATGCCCTCGACATCCGGCGTCGGCGAGAGGAAGTGTTCGACCTCCGCCATCGAAGTCTGGCCCTCAACAACCCCGTTGGCGTGGGGGATCTCGTCGATGATCCGGTCGAAGACGGCCGCATCGTCGGCCTCGACCATCACGTAGGAGGTCACCGAGTCCGGCGCCAGCGCAGCGTGGACCTTTGGCTCCTCGCGTGTGATAATCATGTCCGCGACGGTCTGTTCCTGGCTCGCAGTGGTCTTGACGGCGTAGATGCCCATCCGTTCACCCCGGGAGGAAAAACATGAAGACGAACATCAGGAAGCCGATCGTCCCGACCAGCAGGATGCCCGCTCCGGCGATTTTCGCGACCTGCTTGAACTCCTCCCAGGAGGGCGTGCTCGCGAGTTTGAGCACGCGGATGTACGAGCTCAAGTCAGTCGGCGTGTTCATATGCGACGGTTGCCGACGCTCGCATATCTATTTATTGGTCCGGTCGCCGCCGGCCGCTGGCTGCTGGCCAATCGGGGCTCACCCCGTTGCCTGCCCGATCAGCGCCGAGACGGCGGCGAGTTCGTCGTCGTTGACGGTATGACCCATCCCCTCGTAGAGGCGCTCGTCGACGGTCGCGCCAAGCCGCTCAAGCACGGCGGTCGTCTCGCGGACCCGCTCGACGGGAATATGTGGGTCGACATCGCTACAGCC
>PXQL01000016.1 GCA_003021335.1 Halobacteriales archaeon QH_10_67_13 | reverse complement strand
AGGGGTTGTAGTGGGGCTTGAACTCGAGGTCGGTGATGCCGAACTGCGCGTAAAACTCCTCGAAGGTGCCCATCAGGTCCCGCACGGACAGCGACTCGGCCATCACCCAGCCCTCGATCTGGAAGAACTCGAGCAGGTGGGTCGGGTCGAGGGTGTCATTGCGGTAGACCTTCTCGACGCTGAAGTACCGCTCGGGCGGCTCGAGATCCTCGACCTCGCCGGCGAGGTACCGCATCGACAGCGAGGTGGTGTGTCCCCGAAGATTCAGCGACTCCGCGACCGATCGCTCCCAGGGGGAGTGATACCCCTCGCCGTCCGGCCCGACGCCCTCGCGGTGGGCGCGTTCGACCCGCTCGGGGAGCTCCTCGGGCAGCTCGTCGATCCGGTCGGGCTCGGCCAGGTCGAACTGATCCCAGTGGGTCCGAGCCGGGTGATCCTGGGGCATGAACAGGCAATCGTTGATCCAGAATTGCGCGTCAACGTGGGGCCCCTGCATCTCCTCGAAACCCATGCCGGTAAGGACGTCTTTCACGCGGTTTGCGGTCTGGCGCAGGACGTGCTGTCTGCCCCGTCGGGGGGGTTCGGCCTCGGCGGTGACGTTGTACTCGGCGAACTCAACCTCGCGGAACTGGCCGTCCGCCAGCAGCTCGGGGGTGAGCTGGCCGACCCGTTCTGTGGCCTCGACGCCGGCCATCAGGGCATCGACGCCCGCCTCCGTCACCCGGACCGACCGGCTCGTCGACTCGACACGCTCGATCAGCCCGCGGCGCTCAAGCTGGTTGAGGTTTGCATCGAGCTCCTCAGGCTCGCCATCCGTGAGCGCCTCAAGCGCCGCCTGCTCGGGGTCGCTCCCGGGGTCTGCGCTCGGATCGGCCCGGACTGCGCCGGCCTCGATCTCGCCGTACCTTCGGCGTCGGCCGCCAGCGCGGCCTCGTAGAGGCGTATCTCGGGCAGCCGGTTCTTCGCGTACCGCCGTCCCTCCTCGGTTGGGCTTGCGATCGTCTCGGTCGCGGTCGTCACCGCGAGCAGTCCCTCGTCTTCGAGCTCAAAGGCTGCCCGCGTGACGGCCGCCCGGTCGGCGTCGAGCTCGGCCGCGAGTTTCTCGATCGGTCGGTCCTCGGTCGGCGTGGCGGCGTTCAACACCGCCGCCTGCGTTCGTGGGAGTTTCATACTGGCATCGGAGCGTGGCGGTCAGTTAACGGTTCTCACTCGCAGGGCACAAATTTCACGCGCTCGCGCCCGAGAGCGATCCACCGTCTCAAGCCCGCCGGACGCGAAAGAAGATCCCGGACGCTGCTGCCGTCGGTTCGCGCGCGCTCGACCGGCGTGTGTGTCCGGGCTGCATACTATCGCTTGCGCCACCGGTGAAAAAAGCGTTGTCCCCGCACCCGCCCGCGGGCGGGCGGACTACACAACACTTACTACCGACTCGGAAGTACGGCCGGCCGTACCGATGCACTCGCTGCTGTCGATCAACCCCGCCGAACCGGCGGCGCTGTCGCTTGTCGGTTTGGTGTTCGGTCTCGCGACGATCGCCGGGATGTGGATGGTCTTTTCCAAGGCTGACGAGCCCGGCTGGGCCGCGGTCATCCCGATCTACAACCTCTACACGCTGGTAAAAGTCAGCGACAACGAGTGGTGGTGGCTGCTTGGGTTTTTTATTCCGCTCGTCAACATCCTCACGCTTGCGAAGATTAGCCTCGACATAGCCGGCGAGTTCGACCAGGGGATTGGATTCGCGGCCGGGCTGGCTCTGTTGCCCTTCCTGTTTTATCCGCTGCTCGGGTTCGGCGGGTACCGGTACGACACCGGACCGCCCAGTATTCGAGGGTAGCCCGGGCGCCCAACCGAACGCTTTTTGCGCCCCTCGGCGGAGTAATTCAAGGATGCCCGAGACCGACGCCGACGGCGACGATCGGAACGGAGAGACCGACCGACGCCGACCGGGTCCCCTCCGAGCGGACGGCGGGACGGCAAGCGACGACGTCGCGCTGGACCCGTGGGGGTCGGCCACGGTGTCGGATTACCGGAAGCTGTTCGAGCAGTTCGGTATCGAGTCCTTCGAGACGGTCCTCGACTTGGTTCCCGACCCGCACTACCTGATGCGACGGGGGGTGATCTTCGGCCACCGCGGGTACGACGCCGTCGCGGCCGCGATGCGAAACGACGAGCCGTTCGCGGCGCTGTCGGGGTTCATGCCCACGGGCGATCCCCACATCGGCCACAAGCTCGTCTTCGACGAGCTGATTTGGCACCAGCGACAAGGCGGGGACGCCTACGCGCTGATCGCCGACCTCGAAGCCCACAGCGCCCGCGGGCTCTCCTGGGCGGAGATCGACGAGCATGCTCGGGATTACGTGCTCTCCTTGCTCGCGCTCGGGTTCGACCCCGAGGACGGCGAGCTGTACCGCCAGTCCACGGACCGCACGGTCCAGGACCTGGCCTTCGAGCTGGGCGCCGAGGCGAACTTCTCGGAGCTGCAGGCGATCTACGACTTCGACGGCGAGACCGACATCTCGCACATGCAGTCGGTCGTAACACAGATGGCCGACATCCTCTCCCCGCAACTCGACGAACCGAAGCCGACGGTGATCCCGGTCGGGCCCGATCAGGATCCCCACGTCCGGCTGGCCCGGGATCTCGCCGCCCGGGTCCGGTACTTCGGGGGGACGGAGGCCTACGCGAGCTTCGAGGCCGACCCCGCCGAGCGGGCGGTCATCGCCGAGGCCTACCGGGCGCTCCGGGCCGAGACGCCCGCCGACGAGCGCGTGCGGTGTGGCGAGGCCGCCGAGTACCTCGCCGAGACCACAGAGGTTGGCGACCGGTCGGTCCGCGAGCGGGCGACGGAACTGCTGCGGGAGGCCGGCAAGGAGCCCCTGCGCCCCCGCGTGCGGGTGGTCGACCGAAACGCGACCGAGGCAGCCTTCGAGGCGCTGATCGAGGCCGTCGACGGGGAAAAACGCGTCTATGAGGCCCATATTGACGCCTTCGAGCTCGAGCGCGAGGCGGTCGAGGAGCTGGCCCGCAAGGTCGAGCTCGCCCACACATCAGCCTGCTCGACGATCCCGAGGAGGGCGCCGAGAAGGTTCGAGCCGCCACCACGGGCGGCCGCGAGACCGCCGCGAAGCAACGCGAGCTGGGCGGGCGGGCCGAGGAGTGTCCCGTCTACGAGCTGTACGGGTACCTGCTCGCCGGTCCCGACGACGAGTTCGCGAAACGGGTCTACGACGAGTGTGTCGGCGGCGAGCGCCTGTGCGGGGACTGCAAGAACCAGGCCGCCGAGCTGATGCAGACCTTCCTCGAGGAACACCAGCAGAAACGCGCCGAGTGGGCCGACCGCCTCGACGAGCTCGATATCGGCTTCGACACCGACCGTTAGGGCGTGAGCCGCTCGAGTGCAAGCCACTCGATGCCCTCGCCGTCACCGCCGTCGTCGCCGACGAGCGCGAAGACCATCTCCTTGCGGACGCCTCCGGCCAGCCGCACGTCGAGCGCGAGCTCGCGGGGGTCAAACTCGTGGCCGGCCGATAAGACCCGAACGAGCCGCTCGGAGTGGCCGAGCTGCTCGACCGAGGTGACCTCGGCGTAGGTCCTGAAGTCGGCGCCGAACTTGAACCCCGTCTTGGGGACGGCCCCGGCCTCGCGCAGCGTCCGGTAGACCCGCCGGCGCCGGTCGAACCGCTCGCCCTCGACGGCCCGCCCTCGGGCCGCGACCGCTTCCGGGTCCGCCTCGAGGCCGAGCGTCCCGGTCGCGGCGAGATACGCCGCCTCGACCAGCGAGAGCTGGATCGCCTCACCATCCCTGTCGAGCGGTTGGCCGTAGAAGGCCCGCTCGTGTAGCGCCGACGGGGGCTCCCAGGCGATCGCCCGGTCGGCCAGTAACTCCCCCTCGACTGCGGGGAGTTCGTGGTCGGTCGCGCCCGCGACGGTCGGCTCCGAGACCCCGAGGTAGGGGACCTCGCTTTCCTCGTCGACCACCGCGAGCACGCCCGTCCCCGTCCCGGTCGCCAGCTCCCGGAGCCCCGCCGCCGGGACGGGCGCCCGCTCGCTGACCGCCCGCACCCGGTAGGCGGCCGTCTCGTCCCACGGGCCGCTCCCGCGGGGGTACACCACGAACGCCGTCGGCCCGTCCGGCGAGAGGTAGAATCCCCGATCGCGCAGGTCCTTGTAGACGAGGAAGGCCACCTCCGAGACGGCCCGCCGGAGAAAGTCCCGAAAGCCCAGCCGGTCGCCCGCGTCGTCGACGACGCCCTCGAGATCACCGCGAAAGAGAAGATGTGCGGCCTCGACTGGGGCGAGGACCAGCCCGCCGTCCTTCGGGCGCCCGTACCCCCGGCTGTCGTAGAACCGCTCGCGGGCGGCCGTCCCCCCCCGGACCCGCCGGCCGTCGAAGCTGAGTTCCATACGCGGGGTGAGCCCGCGGCGGGCAAATTCCCTGTGGTCTCCGGGCCGGCCCGCCGACTAAGTGTTCGCCGCGCCAGAACCGGCCATGAAGTTCACCGTTCTCGGGTCGGGCGGGAACACCCCGACGCCGCTGCCGACCTGTGACTGTCGGGTCTGCCTCGAGGCCAGACGCGAGGGCGTCCCCTACGCTCGGCGGGGTAACGCGATCTACCTGCACGACGAGCGCGCCCTGATCGATGCCCCGGAGCTGGTCTGGGAGACGCTCAACCGCCAGCAAATCGGCGAAGTCGAGTACGTCTTTCTCTCGCACTTTCACGCCGATCACACGCTCGGGCTGCGGGCGCTCCAGGCCTTCGGGCTCGAGGACCCGCCCGTGGAGTCGTTCGTCGGCGAGGTCCCGACGCTCGTGATGAGCGAGCGGACCCGCGAGCTGGCCGTCGAGGCAAACGAGGTGCTCGCCCACCTGACCGAGACCTGGGCCGACACCCGCGTGCTCGCGGACGGCGAGCGGCTGACGTTGGGCGACCTTTCGGTGACACACCTCGCAGCCCCGATCGAGCCCGACGGGCCCGACGACGTCTCTGCCTTTTTATTCGAAGACGGGGAGAGCGTTGCGCTCGTCTCCCCGGACGAGAACAGACACCTCCCGCTTGACCGGCTGCCGCCGCTTGACCTGTGGATCAAGGAGTGTGGGTATTTCCGGGAGACGCCCGCCGGCGAGTTACTTGTCACCGAGCGGGCCGAGGAGACGAGCCTGGCCCACGAGCTGTCCTTCGCGGAGTCGCTCGAGCAGATCCGCGCCGTCGAGCCAGACCGGGTCGTCCTCACCGAGCTCGAAGAGCTGTACCGGCGCAGCTACGACGACTACGAGCGACTCGCGGCCCGTCACGAGGAACTGGCGCTTTCCTTCGCCCACGACGGGCTCGAACTCGCCGTCTAGTGTCAGATCGGAGCCAGAAGGCGGTTCGGCGAAGCTTGAAGTCACTCGTCGCTCATTACCGAGTATGCCCGGAGAGTACCCGCTCGAAGAGTTGGCGAGCCTCCCGAGTTTCTACCACCCGACGCCGTCACCCAGCGGCGACGCGGTCGCGGCGTACTACGACGGCACGGGCCGCAACGAGCTGTACCTGCTCGATCCCGAGGACAGAGAGATGACGCGGGTCAGCGACGGCGACGTGCCCCGCAACGCCCGGTACCCGTTCCGGTGGAGCGCCGACGGCGACCGGCTGTACTTCCACCGCGACGCGGGCGGCGACGAACAAAACGACATCCTCGCGATCGACCGCGAGGGCGCCGTCGAGCCGGTCGTCGAGAACGACAGCCAGTGTCTCGTGACCGACGTCGGTCCGGACGACAGCCTGCTGTTCGTCAGCGACGCCGGCCAGCAGCTCAACCTCTACGCCCACGATCCCGCGACCGGCGAGACGACCCAGCTCACCGAGTACCGCCTGCCGGTCCGGACCGGCCGGTACGGTCCCGACGGCGACCGGATCGCCTACACCGCAAACGAGACCGACGACCTCGACAATCAGGACGTGTACGTCGCGGCCGCCGACGGCTCGGACCCGCGGCGACTCCCGATCGGCGAGTCCGGCGCCGAGGCGACCGTCGCCGACTGGCATCCCGACGGCGACCGGCTGCTGGTCGGCGACAACGCGACCGACAAGCCCCGCGTGGGGATCTACGACCTGGCGGCAGACGAGGCCAGGTGGCTCACCGCCTCCGAACACGTCGAGTCGCCGGTCGCGGTCCTCCCCGACGGGAGCGGCGTCCTCGCGACCCGGACCCGGGAGTGTATGATCGTCCCCGTGGTCTACGACCTCGCGGACGGGAGCGCCCGCGAGTTCGCCGTGCCCGAAGGCGTCGCCTCCTTCCCCGGCTACGGCGACGCCTTCCTCTCGGGGACCGAGGTGCTGGTCACGCAGACGACTCCGACCGACCGGTCGACGCTGCTCGCCTACGACGTGGAGACCGACCAGACCCGGACGCTGCTCGCCCCGGAGTACGGCGACCTCGATCCGGACGGCTTCGTCGACGCCTCGTATCACGCAATCGAATCCCACGACGGACTCGAGATCGAGGCGCTGGTGTACGACTCCGGGCGCCGCCCGTCGCCGGCGGTGGTCAAGGTCCACGGCGGGCCGCCTGCCCAGGACCGCCAGCAGTTCGACCTGTACGCGCAGTTTCTCGCGACGCGGGGCTACACCGTCCTCGAGGTCAACTACCGTGGCTCGATCGGTCGCGGCCGGGAGTTCAAAAACGCGATCAACGGCGACTGGGGCGGCGCGGAACAGGGCGACATCGCCGCCGGGGTCCAGTGGCTGGCCGAGACGGAGTGGATCGACGAGGACCGGATTGCGGTCTTCGGAGGCTCCTACGGCGGGTACTCGGCGTACATGCAGCTGTTGCAGTACCCCGAGCTGTACGCCGCCGGGATCGCCTGGATCGGCATGACCGACCTCGGGGCCCTGTACGAGGAGTCGATGCCACACTTCAAGACGGCCCTGGAGCGGTACCTCGGAGACCCCGAGGACAACGCCGAGCTGTACCGCGAGCGCTCACCGGTCACCCACGCCGAGAACCTGGCGGCGCCGCTGTGTATCATCCACGGGGTCAACGACAGCCGGGTGCCGATCGAGCAGGCCCGGCTGTTCCGGGATCGCCTCGAGGAGCTCGGCTACGAGGCCGGCGCGGACTTCGAGCTCAACGAACTCGGCGCGGAGGGCCACGGCTCGACGGACATCGACCAGAAGATCCGTGCGTTCGGCCTCCTCGCGGACTTCCTCGACCGGCGGGTTCCCGTCGGCCGGGCCGAGACCGCAGACTGACGCCACCGGCCGCGTCCCGCAAGCTATACCCGGACCGATCGACCATTCGACGGCGTGAGCGTCGCCGCAGAGCGCATCGACCGACTCCACGAACTCGCCCGCGAGGCAGCCGCGGCCCGCCGCGACGAGCGGGCCCGGCGGTACGTCAGGCGGGCCCGCCGGATCGCCGAGCGCAACCGACTCGGGCTGCCCAGGGCCTTCGTCCGGTTCACCTGCGACCGGTGTGACGCGTACCTCCGACCCGGCGAGAACGCCCGCGTCCGTCTGCAGAACGGCCACGTCGTGATCACCTGCGACTGCGGCGAGCACGCCCGGTACCCCTACGAGTAGCCGCGAGTCCGCCGCTCCGGCCCGATGAGGCAGTTTTAACCCGGCGCCGGCACAAGTCTCGGTATGAGCCGATCGAGCGGAGATCTTCATGACTTGGACGTGACCGTCTGGGTCGGAAAGCGCGGGATCGAGGCCGTCACCGACGAACTCACCGAGCAGCTGTCGCGTCGCGATCTCGTGAAAGCGAAGTTCCTCAGGGCGGCTCGCGGGGGCACCGACGCCGAGGCGCTGGCCGCGGACTTGGCCGAGCGGGTCGGCGCCACCGTCGTCGAGACCCGCGGGCACACGGCCGTCTTCGAACGATGAGTCCAACGGCGTTACAGACGGGCCCGGTCGCCGAGACTCTCGACTCGGCGAGCGTGCCGTACGCGAACGTGGTCGCGGACCTGGCGATATTCGTTGCGAGCTTTCTCGCCGTGTACCTGGTCGGTCGGGCCGTCGTCGGGGCGCTGCTCGGCCGCGCGCTTGGCGCCCGCGGTCTGGACGAGCACGCCAGGCGTCCGCTCCGGAAGCTGGTCAACTTCGGCGTGGTCTTTCTGGCGGTGACCGTCGCATTCGGGCTCGCCGGGTTCGGTAGCTTCCTGCAGGCGCTCGCGACGGTCGGGGCCGCGGCGACGCTGGCGATCGGCTTCGCGCTGCAAGACGTCATCCGGAATTTCGTTGCCGGCATCTTCATTTTCACCGACCGGCCGTTCCGAATCGGCGACTGGATCGAGTGGAACGACAACGCGGGGGTTGTCGAGGACATCAGCCTCCGGGTCACCCGCGTCCGAACGTTCGACAACGAGCTGTTGACCGTCCCGAACGGAGAGCTGATGGGCGGGACGATCAAGAACCCGGTCGACGCGGAGCAGCTCCGCCTGAAGTTCGTGTTCGGGATCGGGTACGACGACGACATCGACGCGGCCACGGAGATCATCGTCGAGGAGGCCGAGGCACACGAGACCATCCTCACGGACCCGGGCCCGACGGTCCGGCTGGTCGAGCTGGGAGACTCCTCGGTGGGCCTGCAGTCGCGGGTCTGGATCGGCGACCCGAGCCGGGCGGCCCTGTTGCGGGTGCGAAGCGAGTACGTCCAGGCAGTCAAAGAGCGGTTCGACGCGGCCGGCATCGACATCCCCTACCCGAACCGCACGATCGGGGGCGGCCTCGAGCTCGCGAACGCCGAGGGCGTCGTCGAGCCGACCAACAACTGACCGTCGAGACGACGAAACCGTATAGACGGCCGGCGCCCAACAAACGGTATGGGCTTTGGCAAACACCTGCTCAACGGTATCGTCTCGGTCGCGATCAGCGTCGGCGCCACAGTCGCGATGGCCGACAACGACACCTACGACCTGGGAGAGTTAACCCTCGCGGTGGCGGTCTCGGCGTTCCTCTCGGGCTTTTTCACGAGCTACTTCGCCGGCGAGTAATCCTCCCGGGCCGCCTCGATCGCCTCCCGAGTCGGGAGGCCAGCCCGCGCGCCCGCGGCGGTGCACGCGAACCCGGCGGCCGCGGCCGCGAACCGCCCGGCCGCCGCGAGCGGCCGATCCTCACAGACAACGGCGTCGATCAGCGCGGCGCTCTCCCCGCCGGACCCGATCATCCTATTCGCGATCGCCGCCGTGCTGTTCCCGCTCGTGGTGGTGGTGTCGTACGTTCTCGCGTACAGACGCGGGTTCGAGTGGGTGTGAGTGTTGGGGGCCGTCGTGGCCGCGGGCTGTCAGTCGGCGACGATCTCGTCGGGGGCCGAGACGGCGGCGGGGTCCTGTACCCAGAGATCGCCGAACAGGTCGTCCTGGCGGAGTCGGACCTCGCCACGGTTGGCCAGGAACAACAGACCCAGAAACGTCTCGACCCGCGAACCGGCGGCCGTCTCGACCTCCCGGAACAGCACCTCCGCCCGACCCTGCTCGTACCGCTCGCGCAGCGCCCCCGCGACGTCCTCGACGAGCTGCTCCATGTCCTCGTCGTGGGTGCGCTCGGTCACGTCGGCCGCGGTCGGCTCGTCGTCCAGCCGGAGCTCGTCGGTCGCGCGGTAGTCGAGCTCCCGGGTCCCCCGATCGCCCCGGTCGGTGTCGCTGGTGTTGTACTCCCGCGACTTTTTCCACCAGGTGCCCCGCTCGGCCTCGCGGAGATCCCGAACGAGTTCGTCGAGTGTCCGTGGCATCCCGCGGGCCCGCTTGCGGTCCAGCCGCCGGTCCATCTCGTGTTCGAGCGGCGCAAACGGATCGCCGGGGCCGTCCGCGACGGGTTCACCGCCCGGGAGCGCCTGCTCCCAGGGTTCGGGCTCGGGATCGGGCTCGGACCCCGCGTCGGTGAGCATGGTGTCGCCTTTCATCCGGAGCAACACACTCGCGTAAAATAACGCCCGACCCCCGGCCCGGAGATCCGCCTCGTCCAGTCGGGTCAGAAACTTGTCCGTCACCGCCACGATGTCGATGTCCCACGGATCGATCTCGCCGTCCTCGGCGAGCTGGACGAGCACCTCGACCGGCTCGACGTCGGTCCCGTCGTCGCCCTCCCCCTCCGTCTCCGACCGGTCGCCGGCCGTGTGCTCGGGCTCCGACGGCGGCTCCCGGTTCTCGTGACCGGTGAGGTCGAGCGGAACCTCCTCGTCACCCACGGGCGATCACCGCCGGGTCGTATGCGTGTCGCCCCCGACCGGGCCGACGGGGGTCAGTCATCGGCGGGTACCTCCGCGTCGCCGGAGAGGTCGATCCCGGTCACGGCCGAGACGTTGTCGTCTTGCATCATGACGCCGATCGCGCGCTCGGCCCGGTCGAGCATCGCCGACCGGTGGGACACGACGACGAACTGGGCGTTCTCGGAGAGCTCGTCGACCAGCTCGCCGACCAGGTCGGCGTTTGCGGCGTCCAGAAACGCGTCCACCTCGTCGAGGGCGTAAAACGGTGCGGGGCTGTGTCGCTGGATCGCGAATATAAACGCGAGCGCCGTCAGCGACTTCTCCCCGCCGCTCATCGCGTCGAGCCGCTGGATCGGCTTGTCGCCGGGCTGGGCTTTCATCGTCAACCCGCCGTCGAACGGGTCGTCCTCGTCTTCGAGGTGGAGCCGGCCGGTCCCGTTCGAGAGTCGCTCGAACACCGACCGAAACCGCTCGTCGATCGCCTCGTAGGCGTCCATGAACGTCGCCCGCTTGCGGTCCTCGTATGTCTCGATGCGCTCGCGGATCCCGTCCGCCTCCTCGACGAGCGTCTCGCGCTGTTCGCGCAGCTCCGACAGCTCCGCCTCCACGCTGTCGTACTCCTCGATCGCGAGCATGTTCACCGGCTCCAGCTCCGACATCTCGCCCTCCAGGCGGTCGATCTCCCGCTCGACGGTCTCGTGATCCGGGATCTCCTCGGGGTCGTACTCGCCGACCTCGGACTCCAGCTCCGCGATCTCCCACTCCAGGCGGTCCCGCTCGTCTCTGTGGTCGGCGAGCTCGCTTTCGACCTGTTTGACCCGCTCGCGGGCCTCGTTGCGCCGCTTCTGTGCCTCCTGAACGTCCGCGCGCAACGCGTCACGGCTTTCTTTCAGTTCGACCAGCTCCGACTCCAGCTCGGCGACGGCCGCCTGCTTTTCCTCGAGAGCCGCCTCGCGGTCCGCGATCTCGGCCTCGAACCCCTCGATACGGGTTTCGGCGTCGCGTTTCGTCTCCTCCGCCGCCCGGATCTCGGCGTCGAGATCCTCGATCGCCTCCTCGGCGTACTCGCGTTCGAGCTCCAGCTCGCGTATCTCGCCGTCGAACCCGTCTCGACGGTCCTCCAGGTCGTCGATCTCCTCGCGGAGCCCCTCGGCGGTGGCGGTCAGCTCCGGTAACGCCGAGTCCTCGACCTCCGCCTCGGTGTCGTCGATGTCGGCCTCGATCTCGGCGATGCGCTCGTTCTGTTCCGCGATCGCTGTTTCGAGCTCGTCCATCTCCGCGGCGACCGCGTCACGATCCTCGGCGAGCTCCGCGAGGTCGTTCTGAAGTCGGTCGATGCGGGCCCGTGTCTCCTCGATCTCCGTCTCCCGGGTCTCGATGTCGGCGGCGGTCCCACGGACCTGTTCGGCGGCGTCGGTCTCCCTGTCGCGGGCGTCCTCGAGGCGGGTCTCCG
>PXQL01000015.1:25185-27913 GCA_003021335.1 Halobacteriales archaeon QH_10_67_13 | reverse complement strand
GAGCTGGGAACCGCCGAGCAGGTCGCCGCGGTCGCGGTCGTCAGCTCCTTCTACGGCGGAATCCTCATTCACCTCGGCCTCGACGGCGAGATCGTCTGAGCCGCCGAAGAACCTGGAACGGCGACAACAGAACAGTTAGGTGGCCGTGGGTCGTTTCGGAGACAACGGATGAGCCGCGAGTACATCACCGTTCGGGGCGCCGCCGAGAACAACCTCAAGGACGTCGACGTCGAGATCCCCCGCGAACGGCTCACCGTCGTCACGGGACTATCGGGGTCGGGGAAATCCTCGCTCGCCTTCGAGACGGTCTACGCCGAGGGTCAACGTCGGTACGTCGAGTCGCTGTCGGCCTACGCCCGGAACTTCCTTGGGCAGATGGACAAACCCCAGGTCGAGGCCGTCGAGGGGCTCTCGCCGGCGATCTCGATCGATCAGAAAAACGCCGCCAACAACCCCCGCTCGACGGTCGGTACCGTCACTGAGCTGCACGATTACCTGCGCCTGCTGTACGCCCGGGTGGGGACGCCACACTGTCCGGAGTGTGGCCGCGAGGTCTCAGAACAGAGTCCCCAGCAGATGGTCCGGCGGCTGCTCGCGGCGCCGGAGGGCACTCGGGCGGAGCTGTGTGCGCCGGTCGTGCGCGACCAGAAGGGCGCCTTCGAGGAGCTGTTCGACGAGCTGGTCGCGGAGGGGTACGCCCGCGTCGAGGTCGACGGGGAGCGTTACGACCTGACCCTCGGAGGACGCTCGGGGCCGGATCACCGACTCCGTCGAGACCGCCCTCGAGGAGGCCGACGGAGTCCTGAAGGTGATCGTTCCCGATCCGCCCGCCGACCTGGAGCTGGGCGGGACGAGCGTCCGTTCGACGGGCGATCTCGGCGACGAAGGCGGCGAGGACCGGCTGGTCGTCGAGTTCTCCGAGGAACTGGCCTGCACGCACTGTGGGATCGATATCAGCCCGGTCGAGACTCGGTCGTTCTCGTTCAACAGCCCCTACGGCGCCTGCCCGGAGTGTGAGGGGCTCGGCCAGACCAAGGAGGTCAGCGAGGATCTTGTCGTGCAGGACTCCTCCAGGCCGCTGAAACACGTCTTCGAGCCCTGGAGTTACAACCGGACCTACTACTCCCGCCAGCTCGACAACGTCGCCGAGCACTTTGGCGTCGATCTGGAGACCCCCTTCGAGGAGCTGCCCGCCGACGTTCGTCGGCAGTTCCTCTACGGGACCGACAACGTGGTGCAGTTTCGCTGGGAGACAAAGAACGGCACCCGCGAGAAACGCGAACGCTTCGAGGGCGTGATCCCGAACCTGGAGCGTCGCCACGTTGAGACCGACAGCGACCGCGCCCGCGAGCACATCGAGGAGTACATGACGACCACGACCTGTCCGGCCTGCGAGGGCACCCGGCTGAAAGCCGAGTCCCGGGCCGTGTTGATCGACGGCACCGCTGTCACCGAGGTCAACCGGCTGTCGATCGGCGACGCACTGGCACACTTCGAGGACCTCGAGGCCGACCTCGACGAGCGCGAGCGCACGATCGCCGAGGAGATCCTCAAGGAGATCCGCGCCCGGCTCGGATTCATGTCCGAAGTCGGGCTCGAGTATCTCACCCTCGACCGGGAAGCGGCGACGCTCTCAGGCGGGGAGAGCCAGCGGATCCGGCTGGCGACCCAGATCGGTTCCGGGCTTGTCGGCGTCCTGTACGTGCTCGACGAGCCCTCGATCGGGCTCCACCAGCGGGACAACGACCGACTCCTAAACACCTTAGAAGAGCTTCGGGACCTGGGCAACACCTTAGTCGTGGTCGAACACGACACCGAGACGATGCGCCGTGCCGATCACGTCGTCGACATCGGGCCCGGCCCCGGCAGGCGGGGCGGCGAGGTGGTCGTCTCCGGGTCCGTCGAGGACGCCACCGCAGCCGAGGACAGCGTCACGGGCCAGTACCTGTCCGGCGAGCGGGCGATCCCGGTCCCGGAAAAGCGCCGCGAGCCCGACGGGGAGTTGACGATCCGCGGGGCGCGCCAGCACAACCTCAAGGACATCGACGTGCCGGTACCGCTGGGAGCGTTCACCGCGATCACCGGCGTCTCCGGCTCCGGGAAATCGACCCTGATGCACGAGATCTTGTATAAGGGCCTGGCCCGGGAGATGAACGACAACACGAGCGTCGATCCGGGGGCTCACGACGCGATCGAGGGGATCGAACGGATCGAGACGGTGCGGCTGATCGATCAGTCCCCGATTGGGCGCACGCCGCGGTCGAACCCCGCGACCTACACCGGCGTCTTCGATTACGTCCGGGAGCTGTTCGCACAGTCTGACCTGGCACAGCGCCGGGGCTACGACAAGGGCCGATTCTCGTTTAATGTCAAAGGCGGGCGCTGCGAGGAGTGTGGCGGACAGGGGACGGTAACCATCGACATGAACTTCTTGTCGGACGTGACCGTTCCCTGCGAGGAGTGTGGCGGCGACCGGTACAACGACGAGACCCTCGAGGTGCAGTTCCGCGGGAAGACGATCGCCGACGTGCTTGAGATGAGCGTCGCCGAAGCCCGGGAGTTTTTCGAGAGTCACGGCCAGCTGCGCCGGCGGCTCGAACTGCTCGAGGACGTCGGGCTGGGGTACATGAAGCTGGGCCAGCCCTCGACGACTCTCTCGGGCGGGGAGGCCCAGCGCGTGAAACTCGCTGAGGAGCTCGGCAAGAAAGACACCGGCGACACGCTGTAT
>PXQL01000015.1:9292-25050 GCA_003021335.1 Halobacteriales archaeon QH_10_67_13 | reverse complement strand
GTCACACACCGGCCGGTACCTCCGGGACCTGCTCCCGGCGGTGGATCTCGACGGGCCCCGGGCGGACCGGGACCTGACGACCCCGGCCGCCGGCGACGACTAACTACCGCATGTCCTCGCCGCCGTTAACGTTGAGCGTCTCGCCGGTGACGAAGCCGGCGTCCCGGAGGTAGGCGACGGCGTCGGCGATGTCCTCGGGCTGGCCGTACCGGCCGACGGGGATCCGGTCGAGTTCCTCGCGTTTCTGTTCCGGCGATCGGTCGGCGGTCATGTCGGTTTCGACGTGGCCGGGTGCGACGGCGTTGACCCGGATCTCGGGGGCGAACTCGGCGGCGTGACTCCGGGTCAGGGAGAGCATCCCCCCCTTCGAGGCCGCGTAGTGAACCTCGATCGGGGCGCCGGTGTGTGCGAGAATCGAGGAGACGTTCGTCACCGAGGGCGAATCGTCCGACGCCCGGAGGTGTGGAAGGGCGGCTTTCGTGACCGCGAACGCCGAGTGACAGCTCCGGGGTATAGAGGTGCTGGTCGATCCCGGCGTTGTTCACGAGGTGATCGACCCCGCCGAGCTCCTCGACGGTCTCCTCGACGAGCCGCTCTGCGCCCTCAGGATCGGAGACATCGGCACCAATTACCACAGCGGTCTGACCGCGATCGCGGATCGTCTCCGCGACCGCCGCCGCCCGCTCGTCGCTGGTGTGGTAGTTGATCGCGACATCGTACCCGTCGGCGGCGAACCGCAACGCCGTCGCTCGGCCAATACCCCGCGAGGATCCCGTAACGATCGCTGTTGGCATGACTCCCGGTATCCACCGGGCGGGCTTGAGACTGTGGGTCCCAGTGCCGCCAGGCTGGACGCGCCGGTCCGAACGGCACCGGCGTTCGACGGCGGGCAGCGGTACGTGGCCACGGCTACGGACGATCGCCGATTGCGCGACGAGTACTAGAGTGGGCGCCTTTTTATTACAGAGACACCTGGCCAGGGTATGGACCCCAGAGTGGAGGACCACGCCGAGGTGATCGTCGATCACTCCGTCGATGTCGAGTCAGACGACGAAGTCGTCATCCGCGGTGACCCGATCTCGGAGGACCTGGTCGTCGCGGTCGCGCGGCTGTGTGGCGAGCGTGGCGCAAACGTCACGACCATGCTACAGACTGATCGGATCGGTGCCGCCTACAAGCGCGCGATCGACATCGAGGACGTCTCGCTGTCGGAGGTCTCGCTGGCGATGGTCGAGAAAGCGGATGTCTACATCGGCATCCGTGCTGACACCAACACCCACGAGAGCGGCGACATCAACCCGGAAAAGAACGCCGCGATAGCACAGGCAAACGAACCGGTTCGAGAGGCGTACCTGGACAAGCGGTGGGTCGGGACACAGTACCCCGCCCCGGGGAACGCACAGGACGCCGAGCTATCGACCGAGGCCTACGAGTCGTTCGTCTGGGGCGCGGTCAACAAAGACTGGGCGGCCGTCCGGGAACACCAACAGCAGCTCGTCGACATCCTCGATCCCGCAGAGGAGGTCCGGATCGTCTCCGGCGATACCACCGACATTCGCCTGTCGATCGCGGGTAACCCGACACAGAACGACTACGCCGAGCGGAACCTTCCGGGCGGGGAGGTCTTTACCGCGCCGGTGCCGGACAGTGTCGAGGGCGAAGTCCTCTTCGATAAGCCGCTGATGGCACAGGGCCGAGAGGTACGGGATGTCCGGCTCGTCTTCGAGGACGGCGAGGTGACCGAGTACGACGCAGGCAAAAACGAGGACGTGCTCGCGGCCGTGTTGGACACCGACGCCGGCGCCCGCCGGCTGGGCGAGCTCGGGATCGGGATGAACCGCGATATCGACCGGTTCACTTACAACATGCTGTTCGACGAGAAGATGGGCGACACTGTCCACATGGCCCTCGGGCGGGCCTACGAGGACACCGTCGGGGAGGACAACGAACAAAACGAAAGCGCGGTCCACATGGACATGATCGTCGACATGAGTGAGGACTCTCGTATCGAAGTGGACGGTGAGGTGATCCAGCGGGATGGCCGGTTCCGGTTCGAAGAGGGGTTCTGACCGGCGGCCTCGCCCGCAGGGTTCAGGCGTCGAAGCATTTCTTCTGATCGAACCCGTCTGTCTGTGACGTCTCCCGTCTGCCACGACGGGGACGCCGCCTCGGCGTCACACCCCAAGACCGCCGCGGGTATCTATGGATTCATTACGCCATGTCTCGAAAACCGGTTATGAGCAACGATCAGTCACGGCCCGAAGAGCGACCGATCGACGACGCCTCGGAGTTAGTCAGAAAGAACGGACTCGCACAGCTGTTCGCGAACCGGGTGCGAGCGCGGATCTTCGCCGCGCTGTTTTACGCTGAGAAGCCACTCACCACCGAAGAGCTTGCAGCGGCGACCAACACCACGCAGACGGTTGTCTACGAGGCACTCGATCAATTGACGGAGTTCAGGCTGCTCGAACGTGTTGAAGACGGAGAGCTCGGGAACGAGCGGTATCGGTTCCGGGAAGACGACGAGCTCGTCGAAGCGATCCGGACGGTCGCAGAGCGGGCGACGGAGCGATACTACGACTGAAACGAGGGAGTCTGCCGGCAGCCAGACATCTACTCGAATTGATTTGGGTCAACTTCTCCGGGGTCAACCCGTGGCATCTGCCTTGACAACCTGTGAAAACGAGGCCGGCTCTCGGTGCTGATCGTGGCGAGAGAACGGCGGTCACCGAATTTGGATCGTTGTTTCGTCCCGGACTCCCCTGTCGTCGGGAGCCGAGACGTTCAGTGCTGCCGTGATAGTGTGCTCGCCGCGTCCGAAGCCGAAGACTCTCGAGTCGGTCTCGTCGGCCCCGTCGGTATACGACGCACCCTCAACCCCGTCAATGGCCCACCGCCAGAGCAGCGACGACTCCGCAGTCACCGACACCGGAAACGGAAAGGGGTTCTCGATGGTGACGCTAATCGGGATCACGTCGTCAGTCTCGTATACCGACCGCGGCGTGGCGACCGAGACCGACAGCCCGCGGTACAAAAGCCAGTTTGGAATCAGAAGCCGGCTCAGGGTCTTCGCCGGGAGCGTCCGAGAGGCGGCCGGAGCGGTCGATTGCTCGCGTTCGTTCGGCTGGAACGGGTCATCCTCGTCCCGGCTGAGCGCGTCGGACTCGTAGATGCGACGCATTAATTTACGCATGTGGTGCTGTCGGTTTAATCGTTTTCGCGTCGACTCACCGAGACCGTCCACTCCGGTAGTGAGAACTCGCTGGGAAACGCGTAGCCCCGCGGGTCGCCGGTGAGTTCGGGAGGGTCGGCTCCGTGTCGCTCGTTGGGTGAGCGGAGGTCGAGTTCAGTCGCCAACGCCGGAGGCCTGAGAACCTTCGACTGCCGCTCGCTCCACGCTCCCGTCACTGTACCGGTCGTCGTAGAGGTGACAGGCGATCCGCTCGTTATCGACATCCCTGAGTTCGGGGTCGTGGGCGATACAGGGCGTAACGAACGTTTCGCCGAGCCGGGTCGCAGCCGTCTCGAGATCGCCGTCTGTCACCGCGGTCAGGGCCTCCGATAGGACACTCTCGGCTGCGGGATCGCTGAGCGTGGCCGGAACGTCGTATCTGTCCCGGATTGCCGCCTCTAAGTTCCCCGTCTCGGGGTCGAGCGTGTCCGTATCGAGGTTACGCTGTTCGATACGCTCGCGCAAGGAAAGCACCGCGCGCCACTCTTCCTGCTCGAAGGAGTACTCCGTCGGCGGGATCACCCGAGGACATCGCGTGTGAAACTTACAGCCCGACGGGGGATCGATCGGTGACGGGACCGTCCCTTCAAGTAGAATCCGGTCGCCCTCCCAGCGCGGATCCGGCTCTGGGATCGCAGAGAGCAACGCCTCGGTGTAGGGGTGCTGTGGCGAGGAAAATAACTCCTCGGGGGTCCCGATCTCGACGATGTTGCCCAAATACATCACCGCAATCCGGTCGGCGATGTGTTCGACCACCGAGAGATCGTGGGCGATAAACAGATACGAGATGCCAAACTCGTCTTGCAGGTCCTCGAGTAGGTTCAGGATCTGCGCCTGGACGGAGACATCGAGCGCTGAGACGGGTTCGTCACAGACAATAAAGTCGGGATCGACCGCCAACGCCCGCGCGATTCCGATCCGCTGGAGCTGCCCGCCGGAGAACTCGTGTGGATAGCGGTTCGCGTGACTCGCGTTCAGCCCGACGCGTTCGAGCAGGTCCTTGATCTGCTGATCGCGGCTTGAGCCCTCGGCCAATCCGTGGATATCGAAGGCCTCGCCGATAATATCACTGACGGTCAGCCGGGGGTTGAGACTTGACTGGGGGTTCTGGAAGATCAGCTGTGCGTCTTTGCGGAGCTCGCGGAGTTCACCGGCAGAGTACTCGGTGATGTCCTCCCCGCGGAAGTAGACGCTACCGTCCGTCGGCTCCTCGAGATGGAGCAGCGTGCGCCCGACCGTGCTCTTACCACAGCCGGATTCGCCGACCAGCCCGAGCGTCTCGCCCTCACCGATCTCGAGGTCGACGCCGTCGACTGCCTTGACGTACTCCTGCCGTCCGAACAGCTGGTCGATGAAGTCGGACTCCGACCGGTAGTGTTTCACCAGTCCCTCGGTCCGCACGAGGGGCTCAGCGGTACTACTCATCGGTGCTCCCTCCGTCGGTCTCTGCGACCTCGACAGCGTACTCGAGATCGCCGGAGAGCTGTCCGGTGTGGGCCAGACAGGCCGCAGCTTGTCGGTCGTGCTCGGAAACATCGGCGGGATCGCCGGTCTCAGTGTCGACTAACGGCGGCTCGACCTGCGTACAGGCCTCCTCGGCGTACGGACACCGAGGATGGAAGTTACACCCCGGGGGCATCTCGATCAGGTCTGGCATCCGACCGGCGATCGTCTGGAGTCGCTCTCTGTCGTCGCCGATTCGTGGAATCGAGCTCATCAGTCCGGCGGTGTAGGGGTGTTGTGGGTTGTAGTACAGATCATCAACCGTCGCGATCTCGACCGGGTGCCCGGCGTACATGACCATCACACGGTCACAGAACTCTGCGACAACACCCAGGTCGTGGGTGATCAGCTGGACGGCGGTGTCGTACTCCGCTTCGACGTCTTCGAGCAGGTTCAGGATCTGGGCCTCAATGGTCACGTCGAGTGCCGTCGTGGGCTCGTCGGCGACGATAAGATCCGGATCGCAGGACAGCGCCATCGCGATCACGACCCGCTGTTGCATGCCGCCCGAAAACTGGTGGGGATAATCCGAGTACCGTTGTGCCGCGTCCGGGATCCCAACCGACTCGAGAGTCTCGATCGCCTGCTCCTTCGCGGCCGCTTCATCAAGATCAAGATGCAGCCTGATTCCCTCGGCAACCTGTTCACCGACGGTGTAGGCCGGATTCAGCGCCGTCTCGGCGTCTTGGAAGATCATCGCGATCTCGTTGCCGCGGAGTTGACGCATCTCCTCAGCAGACAGCTCGAGCAGATTCTGGCCCTTGAACCGGATCTCGCCGCTCTCGATAGCGCCCGGATCTTCGATGAGCCGCATCAAGGCGAGACTCGTAACGCTTTTTCCGGCGCCGCTCTCGCCGACGACGCCGAACCGTTCGCCGGCCTCGATCTGGTACGAGAGGTCGTTTGTCGCCTTCACGGCGCCGTCTTCGGTGTAAAACCGGACGTTGAGATCCTCAACTTCTAAAAGGGCCATTATCGGAGCCCCCCGGAGCCCTCAGTGTCGCCTTGGGGATCAAAGGCGTCCTGGATCCCGTCGCCGACGAGGTTGATCGCCAATACGAACAGGAACAGCGCGCTGCCGGGCGCGACCGAGCTCCACCAGACGCCGGTCGAGATCGCGCTTTGTTCGGCCTGCAGCATCGCACCCCACTCTGCGGTCCCCGGCGGAAGTCCAAGGCCCAAGAAGCTGAGCGCGGCCGCAATGAGCACAACGCTGCCGACGGTCGGTCGCGCCGAGGGCCTTGGCGGCGGTCACGTACTCGTTTTCTTTGACACTCAAGATCTCACCACGGATGAGCCGCGCGTACGGAAGCCAGCCGACGACCACGAGGGCAAAGACCAGCTCCCAGTAGCCCTGCCCCGCGATGGTGATCACCGCGATGGCCAGGACGATGAACGGGAACGCATACAGCATGTCGACAATCCGCATAATGAACTCATCAACGTACCCGCCGTAGTAGCCCGCGATCGCGCCCAGCGGGATGCCGATGATCAGCGCGACCGATACCGCAATAAACCCGATCGAGAGGCTCCACCGGCCGCCGTAGATCGTCCGGGAAAAGATATCCCGCCCTAGCTGATCGGTGCCAAATAGGTGTTGGGTGTTCGGCGCGGCGTGGCCGTTGAGGATATCCGTCGAGCTGGGTGGGAACGGCGCCAGGGAGATCGGTTGAACCTGTGTCCCACCGATCACTGGGATTCCGCCCGGGAGTCCCCACGGGCGGGCGAAGACGGTTACGAGCGTTAGGACGGCGATGATACCGGCCCCGAAGAGTGCGAGCCGGTTGCTCTTGAACCGCTGCCAGGCGTAGTATGCCCGGCTCCGGGCCTCGCGTGACTGTAGCTTCGGTTCCCACGACGAGAGATCCTGTCTGTCGCTCGCTGCCTCTGACTCGAAGCCGGTGACTCGGAGCCGTCCACGATCGGAGTGTGTCTGTTGGTTTGTTGCCATTGTTAGTATCGGATTCGTGGGTCAAGATACGCATAGAGAATATCGGCGAACAAGTTCGCGACGATAACGAACACGCCGATGATCAACACGAGCGCCTGGATAACGGGGAAGTCACGGACTTGCACGGAGTTCACTAACAGGCGTCCGATACCGGGGACGGAGAACACGGTCTCGATCACGACCGAGCCGCTGATGATGAAGGCGACCTGAATCGCTGCCACAGTGACGACCGAAATCAACGAGTTCCGGACGACGTGTTTCACCACGACAGTGCGTTCGGAGAGTCCTTTCGCACGGGCGGTCCGAACATAGTCTTTGTCAAGCTCTTCAACCATCGACGAACGCATCAATCGCATCAACAGTGCGGTCGATCCAGTCCCGATCGCGATCGCCGGGAGGATCATGAACTTGATCATTCCAACGCTCAGCGCGCCGTTTTCAGTTGGGGGGATGATACTGAACCACTGGAGGTTGCTCGCGAAAAGCAAGATGAGCAACAACCCGAGGAAGAAGTTCGGGATCGAGATCCCGAGCAGCGCACCCACCCGGCTCGTCTGGTCGATCGCGGTATTTCGGTAGTACGCGGCGTAGATACCCAGCGGGATCGCAGTGACGATACTCACTACAAACGCCATAGCACCCATAAGTAGAGTGTACGGGAGCCGATCCGTGATTTCTGCGGCAACCGTGCGGTTGTTCGTGATTGAGTCACCGAAATCAAACACAAGTACATCGCTGACCCAGTTGATATACTGGACATACACCGGATCGTTGAGTCCGTACTGATCTCGAATATCGTTCTTAACTTCTTGATCGATGTCTGCAAACTGCGTGATGAAATCGACTGGATCGCCCGGAATAAACTGGATCATCGCGAAGGTCAACACCGAGACACCGAACAGTAAGGGGACGGTGAGCAGCCCGCGTTTGAGGACGAATCGTTGGAGACTCATCGAAAGAGTGGCAGTCTCGTGGGTCGTGTTGGCCGGTAGTACGGGATGTTAGATGTTACAGCGGTTGTGTGATCGAATCACGCTCCGGGGCAAAGATCCCGTCGAATCGGAGCGAAGAATTCGGGTGTGGTGACCAACCTTCGATCGATTCCGGATCAACGACGTGGATCCGGTCGGTCGTCCACAGCCACGCGTGTGGCGATTCTTCGATCAGGATCTCCTGGAGCTCTCGGTACACCTCGACGCGAGCGTCCGTGTCGATCGTTTCCTGCCCCTCTGCGATGAGCGAGTCGACTTCCTCGTTTGAGTAGAGACTCCAGTTGTTTCCCTCCGGAACCTGGTTTTCCGTCGCGTAGAGATCCTCGATGTGGCCGTTGGGGTCTGACCCGCCGGTCCAGCCGATACCGATCACGATGTCACTGCTCTGTGCGAGCCCGTCCTCTGCGGTGATGAAGTCTACGAGCGACGGGAAATCGATCACGTTGAGTTCGGCGTTAATGGATTCGGTTTCGTCCCAAGTTTGGGTGACTTCCTGCATCCACAGCTCGCGTTCCTCGTTGACGTTCGTCCGTACCTCGATGTTGATCGGTGGCTCGACGCCCTCCTCCTCGAGAGCCTCTTGGATCAGCTGGTTGCCACGCTCGACATTGAACCCGACGAACTCCTCGTGCATTCGATCGGTGAAATCCTGATCGTAGAAGGCAGTCAACCCGGGACTGATCGGCCCAGCAAGTGGGGTGCCGCGGCCGCTGTAGATTGCCTCGATGACATCATCGCGGTTGACCAGCCGCGCCATACCGCGACGGAGCTTCTGGTTAGTGAACGGTGACGCCGCGGTCGGGAACCCGATGAGGTCGAACCCGACGGCTTCGATGTCTACGATCTCGTCGTCGTTCCACTGACTGAGCTGGAACGCCCGTGGGCTGTCGATCACGTCCACCTCTCCGTTCTGGATTGCCTCCTCCTGGGAGACGTTCTCAGTGACGACCTGGAACGTGGCCGTCTGCCACGGATTCTCTTCTTCGGCCCAGTAGTTGTCATAGCGAGAGAGCACGATCCGGTCCTCGCTTGCGAACGTGTCGAGTTCGAAGGGACCGGTTCCGACCGATCCCCCTTCGAAGTTGAAGTCGTCCTCAGCTACGGTCGTGCTGAGTCCCTCAGCCCCCTCGGGGTAGATGTAGAGGGAGCTCATGTCGGTGAGGAACTGTGCCTGTGGGGAATCGGTGACGATCTCAACGGTAAAGTCATCGACGACATTTACCTCGGCGATACTGTTCACGATGTCATCGTTGACCGTGCCGCGGAACCGCTCAACCGAGAAGACGACATCGTCGGCAGTAAACTCGTCGCCGTTGTGGAACTCAACGCCCTCGCGGAGCTGTAGCGTCCACGTGACCTCGTCGTCGGCGACCTCCCAGTCGGTCGCGAGCTGGGGGGCAAACGACAGATCGTAGTCGTTTGCGACCAGTGTCTGGTACACGAGGTGCCCGTAGACTGCGTTTGAGGGTGCGTCGTTGCTCTGTGCGAGATCGAGCGTATCGGGATTTGCACCGACCGCGACCGTGATCTCGTTGTCGCTGCCGCTAGCGTCATCGTCGCCAGCGGTGTCGCCGTCATCGTCGCCGCCACCGGTACACCCGGCCAGGCTGACTGCACCGGCGCCGCCCATCGCGGCGAGGATCTGCCGGCGGGTCGAGTGTCCCGAACTATTGTTTGTTCGTGAATCCATGCGCATCGTTGTCAGCAGCATAGACTAAAATGTATCGATGCGGAACACACTCTGCCGCCTCCGTGAATTGTCGACCATCGAGGGGGCTCGACCGAACAGGTAGGCCGGGATCGTCGAGATCGTAACGAACTTTCGGTCGCTCGCCCGAGTCCGATGCGCGCGAGGGTAGCCGAGTCCGGTCAAAGGCGGCGGGCTTAAGACCCGCTCCCGTAGGGGTTCCTGGGTTCGAATCCCAGCCCTCGCACTCCGGGACTTATGTTTTCGCGGGACGAGATTTGTGGTATGTCGACCGAACGCAGTAGATTCGACGATCACGACGCTTTCGAGCCGGCCGAGGATGGCAAGGAGTACGCGCTCACGACGGTCGCGTTCCCGGTCCGGGCGGTTCCTGACAGAGAGACGACGGTCACCGTTCGGGTGCCGACGCTCGCGGCCGCGACGGCAGACGAGATCGGCGAGGTCGTCGCTGAGGACTGGGAGCGCACGCTCGGTCGCCGGCTCGAGGACGCCCCGGGGGCGCTGCCCGCTCGTCCGGACCTCGAAGCGTTCTCGGTGACCCGAGGAGGCGATCACCTCGAGGTAACCTACCGACTCTCGCCGGGTGGCCCCGAGATCGCGAAGGCGATCGCCGAGTACGTCGAGGGAACCTACGTCGAGACGACGATCCCCGGCTATGAGTACGAGCCGCCGGTCGCGGACCTGCTCGCGAGCGCCCGGATGACCGGTCGGGACGAGCCAGACGCCCGGTCCGGCGAGGAGGACGGAACCGTTCAGTCGCGGTAGGCGTCGACGAACGCGGCGGCGAACGTGGCCAGCTGGCGCTCGAACCGGTCGGCGGCCTCGTCGTCGGCGTGGCTGAGGGCGTGATCCATCAGCTCGACGAGCACCTCGTGGAGTCGTCGGTCGGAGAAGTCGGCGACCCACAGCCTGGCGTACCCGACCTGGCCTGCGTCCGCAAGATCGGCGCTCGCGATCCGGTCGGGGGACTCCTCCTGGACCATCGCGAGCACGTGCGGGGTCGCGAAGTTCTCGAGCTCGTCGGCAGGCTCGACGGTTGCTCGGAGGGCGTTAACGACCTCCGGGGGGACGAACCGGTCGAGAGAGTCGGCGTCGGTGACCACGGCGTGGGCGTCGCCACAGGGACAGGCGTACTCCGCGGCGCCGAGGTCGAACCGGTGGGGGTCGACCCGCTGGCCACACGGAAGCTCAATGCGAGACGATCGGGGTGACATCACCAGGAGCTACGGCCAGTCCTCGCGGTCGGGCTCGGCCGTGTCGGTCGAGGAGCGGTCGCCCAGCGCCCAGCCGGCGGCGTCGGCCGCGTCGGCGACCGCAAGCACCTCCCATCCCGAGGGCGCCGCGCCGTCCTCGGCGTCGGGGCCCGCGACGAGCACGTACCTTTCGGTGTCGAACTGATCTCTGATCTGTGCGAGACTCTCGGTCCGGTCCTGCGGGCCCGAAAAGAAGTCCTGCCGGATGCGGTGCTGGCGAGTGAAGTTCGTGATCTCGTAGGTTGGGGCGTTCGAGACGACGCCGACGTAGCTCGTCCACTGACGGGCGTCGGTCACCACCTCCCCTGGATTGGTGAGGGCCTGCAGCGCCGACAACTCGAATGCCAGGGTCATGTCGCCGCCGTCCATGTCACGGAGTTGGCGACCGACACAAAAAGCGCGTCGGTCACCGGCGGTACCGAACGCAGGGTCCGAACCGACCGGCAGCGGTCTGTGGGTGCGCTATCTTTTTTGGCTCGGTCGGAGAAGCCAGGGCCATGGTGACGGTCCGGGCGCCGGCGACCAGCGCGAACCTCGGGAGCGGCTTCGACGTGTTCGGCGCTGCACTCGGCGGGCCTGCCGATATCATCCGCGCCCGACCCGCCGACCGGACGACGATCTCGGTTACCGGGCTCGGCAGCGAGTATATCCCGGAAGATCCCGCCGAGAACACCGCAGGGGTCGTCGCCGAGGCCCTCGAGGCGCCCGCACACATCGAGATCGACAAGGGGGTGCGGCCGGCCTCGGGACTTGGCTCCTCGGCGGCGAGTGCGGCCGGCGCGGCCGTCGCGTTGAACGAGCTGTACGATCGGGGGCGCTCCCGCAAGGAGCTCGTCTCGGTCGCGGCCGAAGGCGAGCGGGCCGTCTCGGGGGCGGCCCACGCGGACAACGTCGCCCCGGCGTTGCTCGGGGGCTTCACTGCCGCGACCGAGGCGGGCGTCGTCGGAGTGCCGGCGGAGATTCCTCTGGTCGTCTGTCTCCCGGAAGTGGTAGTCTCGACCCGTGACGCCCGAAGTGTGCTCCCCGAGCGCGTCGAGCGGTCCCAGCTGGTCGAGACCGTCGGTCGGGCGGCGACGCTTGTGGCCGGGATGTGTCGGGACGATCCCAACCTGGTCGGGCGAGGGATGGCCGACTCGGTCGTCGCGGCGGCGCGATCCGAGCTCGTTCCGGGGTACGATCAGGCCCGCGAGGCGGCGCTTGCGGCCGGGGCTACCGGAGCGACGATGAGCGGTTCCGGCCCGGCGATCGTCGCCGCCTGTCGGGAGGGCCAGCGCCGTCGAGTTGCGGCGGCGACCGTCGAGGCATTCGAGGAGAACGGGGTGGCCGCACAGGCCTACCAGACAAGCGTCGGGGCCGGCGCGGGGCTGTACTAACGCTTCGGTCGGACCGTCGTGCCGTCGCCGCGGGGGTCAGTCCTCAGGCCGCGGTTCGACCTCACCGGGGGCGTCGGCGGCCCCGACGGGCCTTTGACCCGCCGGTCGGTTCGAGAGTTCCCGCTGGGGGAACGGGATCTTGATGTCCTCGCGATCGAAGGCGTCTTTCACGGCCTCGACGACCGCCGAGATGGCCCGCCAGCGCCCCGGAGGCGTGGGATTGTCGATCCAGAAGCGCAGCTCAAGAACCACCGCCGAGTCGCCGAACCGTTTCGGGACGACCTGTGGTGGGGGCGAGTCCGCGATCGCCGCGACGCCGTCCATCGCCTCGAGCGCGACCTCTTCGGCGCGGTCCGGGTCGGTCTCGTAATCGACGTTGATGTCGAGCCGGATCCGGAGGTGGCCCCGCTCGCTGCGGTTCGTGATCGCCGCCCCCGTAACCGCGTCGTTGGGAATCACGATCGTCTCGCCGTCGAAGTTCTTCAGCCGGGTGTTCATGATCGTAATATTGGTCACGATCCCCTCGTCGTCGGCGATCTCTACCCAGTCGCCGATCGTGAACGGCCGGGAGAACATCAACACGAACCCCGCGATCATCGAGCCGAGCGTCTGTCTCGCCGCCATGCCGACGACGATACCCAGGAAGCCGGCGCCGATCAACAGCCCCGAGAGGTCCTGGCCCCACAGCGTGAGCGCGCTCGCCGCCGCCAACACGAGGATCGCGACGTTGCCGACGCGGATGACGATCTCCTCCTGGTGGTCGGTGATCTCGGCGGCACCGCGGCTGTAGCCGTGGACCGCCTCGGCGAAGACGCTCGAGGCGATCGACGCGCCGAAAAAGAGTCCCACCGTGATGACGGTCCGGCCGAGCAACCCCGGAGTGATGCCGACGGTGGCCACCAGCCCGCGGACGGTCTCATCTTGCTCCCAGGCGGTCACGACGACGAGTCCGGCCGCCAGGACGACGGCGAGCTGGACCAGGCGGGTCCAGAGGACCCCGAGCGGCGTGGGCACGTAATCGCTGAGTCGTTCGCCGACCCGGCGCAGGCGTCCCGGCGGCATCCGCCGGTCGACGAAGGCCGCGGTCTGCCGTCCCGCGAACGGAACCAGGACCGAGACGAGCGCGGCGGCGACGGCGACGGCCGCTGCGGTCACCGCGAGGCGCTCAGAGAGCGAGAGCTCTCCGAGCGTCGTCCAGACCGCCGTCGCGGGGATCGGCGACGGCCACATACGAGGGTGAAAACGGGCGGCGAACTTGGCCTTTCTGGCTCGCCGTCAGACGCCCCGACCCTGGAGCTTCTCTTCCTCGGGGAGGTCGACGTTGGCGTCGCCTTGCATACCCTCGCCGGCGTTGGTCGCGATCTCAGCGAGGCGGTCGGGATCGTCCCAGTTGTTGACCGCTTCGACGATCGCGGTGCCCATCGCCCGGGGGTTCTCGGCGCCGAAGATGCCCGAGCCGACGAAGATACCGTCACAGCCGTGATACATCATCAGGGCGGCGTCGGCCGGGGTCGCGATCCCGCCGGCCGCGAAGTTGACCACCGGCAGTCGACCCCGCTCCGCGGTCTCGTGGACCAGATCAACCGGCGCTTCGTGCTCGCGGGCCCACGCCTCCTGCTCCTCGTGGCTCATGCCGGTGAGCTTGCGGATCGCGGACTTGATGTTGCGCTGGTGGTGGACCGCCTGGTTCACGTCGCCGGTGCCGGCCTCGCCTTTGGTCCGGATCATCGCGGCGCCCTCGCGGATCCGGCGCAGCGCCTCTTGCAGGTTGCGCGCGCCGCAAACGAACGGGGTGGTGAACTCCCGCTTCTCGATGTGATACCGGTTGTCCGCCGGCGTGAGCACCTCCGACTCGTCGATCATGTCGGCGCCGGCCGCCTCAAGGATCTCCGCCTCCTTGCGGTGGCCGATCCGAGACTTGCCCATCACGGGCACCGACACCTCGTCAATGATCTCTCCGAGCGAAGCCGGGTCAGCCATTCGCGCGACGCCGCCGCGCTTGCGGATATCCGCCGGCACCGCCTCGAGGTTCATCACGGCCACGGCGCCGACATCCTCGGCGATACGAGCCTGCCGGGCGTCGACGACGTCCATAATAACGCCGCCTTTCTGCATCTTCGCGAACCCGCGTTTTACGAGTTCGGTCCCGCGGTGGAGCTCTTCAAGATCTGTCGTGTCTGACATGGAACGTCGTATGTGGTCGATCCACTTAACGCGGTCGCTCGCGGACACAACCGTTTTGCTGGCGACGCCCGACCGATCGATATGGGCTCTGGCTCGGGGTCGGTCGGCGGGCTCGGGCGGCGGATCGACGCCGCGCTTGCGACCGTCGTCGGAGCGGACCTGCCCGCGCCGCGGGGCCTGTCCCGCCTCGTGGCGCCGCTGCCGGAGTGGCTCGAGAACGTCGGGCTCCGACTGGCCTGGCCGATCGCGATCGTCAATCTCGTCGGCGCCGTGTTTGGCTTCTGGTACTACTGGCCCCGCTCGGGCTCAGACGGGTCGCCGAGCCGCTTCACATGCTCGCCTTTTTTGGCTCGCTGAAGTACGGCCTGTGGACGCCCTTCGTCCAGCTGTGGGTCAACGGGCCGGGACTGATCGAGCCGTGGCTGTACGCCTTCCTGATCGTCAGTCACCTCGGGATGGCCGTCCAGGCGTTCCTGATCCACCGGTACGCGGCCTTCCCGGTCTGGGCGGTCGGGCTCGCGTCGGGGTGGTACGTCTGTAACGACGTGCTCGATTACTTCGTCGCCGTGCTCGACGGGCCACACCACACCTGGGTCGTCGCGCTGCGCACGGCCGACGGCATCGACCGGTCGCTGGCGGCCTTCGACCAGATGGCCGCCGCCGCCGTCGTCACCACCGCGGTCGCGATCTTCCTGGCGATGGCCACCCGCGTGGCGATCGTTCGGAACGGCGCGGAGACGGCGTAACCGGTCGGCGATCGACGTCGTCGGCCCGGAACGCCGGCGAAACGCTCATTATCCCGCCACTTAGTTAGCACTAACTAACCACGATGGACGAAACGAAAGCGGAGATCTTCGAGGCGACGCGGAGGCTGCTGCTCGAGGATGGGTACGACGCGTTCACCGTGCGGGCGGTCGCCGACCGCGTGGGGATTACCGACGCGGGCGTTCACTACCACTTCGAGACCAAAGGGGAGCTGCTGATCGAGTGGCGGATCGGTTCCGAGCGGCCGAGAAACTCGCCGCGATCGAGGCCGCGCCGCCGAGCCGCCAGTTGCTCGTGGCGAGCGCCGGTCCGGACGATCCGATTCGGGAGGCGCTGCGCTCGTACAGGGAGGCGGTCATCGAGCGGCTCGCGGCGACGATCCAGGAGGGCGTCGAGACCGGCGCGTTCGAGACGGACGACCCGGAGCAGACCGCCCGCGTCCTGGCGGCGATGGTAAGCGGCGCGGAGTCCAGGGCCGGGGTCGGGCAGTCACCCGGGCCGCTCGTGGCGGCGACCGAGACGCGTGTTCTCTCGGAGCTGTACGTCGACGACCCGCCGGCGATCGAGTGGGGAACAGAGCGGACGGAGACGACGCCATGACCGACGAGACGATGCTCGGGATCGAGACGACCGACCTCAGGAAAGAGTACGGCCACACGGTCGCGGTCGAGGACCTCTCCCTGCGCGTTCCGGCCGGCAGCGTCTACGGGTTCCTCGGGCCGAACGGCGCCGGCAAGACGACGACGATGCGGATGCTCGCGACGCTTTTGCCCCCAACCGCGGGTCGGGCGCGGATC
>PXQL01000015.1:0-9271 GCA_003021335.1 Halobacteriales archaeon QH_10_67_13 | reverse complement strand
GCGGATCGCCGGGACGCCGCTGTCTCGACGCGAGCAGCTGCTCCCGAAGATCGGATACCTGCCCGAGGACCCCCCGGTTCACGACGAGCTAACCGGCGCCGAACAGCTTCGCTACGTCGCGGGGCTCCGTGACGTTCCGGCGTCGACCGCGGACGAGCGGATCGAGCAGCTCCTCGGGCGGGTCGGGCTACAGGCAGCCGCGGGCGACCGGATCGAGACCTACTCGACGGGAATGGGAAAGAAGCTGGGACTCGTCCAGACGCTCCTCCACGACCCGGCGGTGGTCCTACTCGACGAGCCGACGTCAGGACTTGACCCCAGAGCCGTTCGGGCGGTTCGGGAGACGCTCCGGGAGCTCGCCGAGCGGGACGTGACGGTGTTTCTGTCGAGTCACAGCCTCTCGGTCGTCGACAGGATCGCCGACAGGGTGGGAGTCCTCGAGGAGGGGCGCCTGGTCGCGGAGGGGACGCCCGCGACGCTCAAAGAACGCGTCGAGGCCGGGGAGTCGACTCTTGAGGCCGCGTTCATCGAGGTCACCGACGAGGCCGCGACCGGTCGAGGGTCGAGAGAGGAGGCCTGACCGATGGTCCGGCTCGGGAAGGTCCGGCTGCTCGCGGCGACCCGCCTTCGGCGTGCGTGGCGCGGTGCCGCGGGGACTTGGGCGAGAAACGCGGCGCTCGCGGTGCCAGCGCTGATCGGCGTCGTGTACGTCGTCGGGCGACTACCCGTATCCGGATACGACCGGCTCTGGACCGAGCCCGGCGCGTACGCATACGGGCGGATGGTCGCCGACGGAGTCGACGCGTCCGTGGCGGCGGCCGCCCGTGGCCTGTCGGGTGTGCTCTTCGTGATCGTCGCGTACGCTGTCGTGATGCGATCGATCAGCGCCGGAGAGACGGCCGCCCCGGCCGCCCCACTGTACCTGACGGCGGTACGGGCCGAGACGGCCGCGGCCGCCGAGCTGGTACACCACGCCGCAGTCGTCGGGCTCGGAGCGGCTCCGGCGATCGGGGCCGGCGCGGGTGCCTACGCCGTCGGAACCGGCGACCCGGTTGCGGGCGGACTCGCCGTTCTCGCCGGCGGTGCGCTCGTCGTCAGTGCCGTCGCGGTCGCGAGTCCGCTCGTGACCCTCGCCACGCTGGCGTTTACGTGGAGTCCGGCGCTCCGGCGGCGGCGGCAGACGCTCGGGGGACTCGCAGTCGTCGGCTTCGCGGCGTTCGCTGCGACGGCCAGACAAACCGCGACGCCGATCGGACGGTCCCCAATTGGCTGGTACGGCGATCTCGCGGTGGCGACGACCGCCCCCGGAGCGGCGCCAGCGAGGGCTGGGGCGGCACTCGTCGGGACGCTGGTTGCCATACCGGTCAGCGTCGTCGCTGCCGGGCGCGTCTACCGTCGACTCTGGTTCGCGAGCAAAGTGCCCCCCGAGACGGACACGACCGACGAGCAGTCGGACATCGGAGCGGCCCTCATCTGGTTCGTTTCCGTCGTCGGGCGACCGGCGGCCGGCGTCGCGATTGCCGTCTGGCGCCGACTGTTCAGACGACCGAGAGCACTCGTGTATCCAGTCGCGCTCGCTCCGGTCATCTTTATCGCCGCCTCGACGACCGCCTCGGCGCTGTCGGTCCCGGCGCCGTTCCTGGCGGCCGCGTACGGGGCAACGATCGTCGGTACGACTCACGTCCTCAACCCGATCGGTACCGAGGGCGTCGGGCTCGCGGTCGTCGCGACCGTTCCCGACGGGCCGGGCCGACTCCTCCGAGGGTACGCGCTCTCAGCCGCGCTGCCGGGAGCGGTCGCCGTCACCGCAGTCGTCGCGGCCGTCGGCGTGCTCGGCGGGACCGACCCGCGGGTGACCGCACTCGCCGTCGGACTCGGGGTCGTGCTGTCGGCCGGCACGGCGTGTCTCGCGCTCGGGATCGGTGCCGCCTTGCCGAGCTACGAAGGGCCGAGCCCCTTCGACAGCGAGGGAGTACAGAGCCCGACGACGGGCGCCCTGACCGCGTTGCTGTTTCTCGGACCGCTGCTCGCCGCTCCCGCGTTGCTCACCGTCCGCGGCGTCGGAGGCCCGAGCGCGGAGCCGGCGGCGATCGGGCTCGCGGCGGTCGGGGTCGGAGTGACGACGCTCGTGGCGGCCGGGGCGAGCTGGCTGTCCCTTCGCGCAGCGCGAGGGCGGCTGCGTCGGGTCGATCCGAGCGGCCGGTAGGTGGACCCGCGGTCGGACGCGCCGATCTCGGCGGATCGGCGAGACGAGAACGCCGGAAATGCGAGACATCGCAGGCTTCAAGCGCACGCTCGCGTACTCTCGGGTGATGCTTCGCGTGACCAACACGCTCACGGGCGAGCAGGAGCCGTTCGAGCCAGCCGACTCGGAGACGGTTCTGCTGTATTACTGTGGGCTGACGACCTCGGATCCCCCACACCTTGGTCACGCGCGCGGGTGGGTCCACGTCGACGTGATGCACCGGTGGCTCGACTGGCTGGGCTACGACGTGCGCCACGTCGAGAACTTCACCGACATCAACGAGAAGATCGTCGCCCGCGTCGGCGAGGCCGGGTCCGACGAGGCCGGCGCCGCCCGCTCGTACATCGCCGAGATCATCGCGGCGATGCGGGCGCTGAACCTGCGGCGGGCGGACGTGTACCCCCGAGTCTCGGAGCACGTCCCCGAGATAATCGAACTCGTCGAGAAACTCCGCGAGCAGGGCTACGCCTACGAGGCGAACGGCTCTGTGTATTTCGACGTGACGGCGTTTCCGGCCTACGGCGAGCTCTCGAACCAGTCGCTCGAGGAGATCGAGAGCCAGGGCGAGCCCGAGGAACGCGCTGAGAAACAGCATCCGGCGGATTTCGCGCTCTGGAAGGCCGGTGGCGTCGATCCGAGCGCGGTCGCAGACCACCGCCACGACGGGGCCGCTTCCCCCGAGGCGGCCGTCGCGGGCGCCCGAACCTGGGACTCCCCGTGGGGCGAGGGTCGGCCGGGCTGGCACGTCGAGTGCTCGGCGATGAGCATGACCCACTTAGACGAGACGATCGATATCCACGTCGGCGGGCAGGACCTGGTCTTTCCCCACCACGAAAACGAGATCGCCCAGAGCGAGGCCGCGACCGGCGATCGGTTCGCCCGCTACTGGCTGCACGTGCGGCTGCTCGAGGCAGCCGACGACGAGAAGATGTCCTCCTCGCTGGGGAACTTCGAGACCGTCGGCGAGGCCGTCGACCGGTACGGAGCCGACGTGGTGCGGACCTTCCTGCTCCAGACCGCCTACGACTCCCGGGCAGCCTACACTCCGGCCGCGATCGAGGAGGCCCAGGCCCGGTACGAGCGCCTCAAGCGGGGCTACGAGCGCGCCGAGCGGGCCGCCGACAGCGTCGACGCGTACGCGACGGCCACCGACGAGCGACTCCGCGAGGCGGTGACAACCGCTCGGGAGTCGTTCGTGGCGGGGCTCAACGACGATTTCAACACCCGGCGGGGCCTCGCCGCCCTCGAAGAGCTCGTCTCGGCGGTCAACGCCCACGTCGACGAGCGCGACCGGTACGACTACGCGAACCTCGAGCGGGCGATCGCGACGCTCGACGAGTTCGGCGGTGGCGTGCTCGGACTCCGCCTCGGGGTCGACGCGGAGCCGGAGTCGGGACCCGCGGCCGATCTCGTCGAGCTGGTCCTCGAGGTTCGCGAGCAAGAGCGGGCGGCCGGGAACTACGACCGGGCCGACCGACTCCGGGCGAAACTCGAGGGGCTCGGCGTCGAGGTAGAGGACACCGACGACGGGCCAACCTTCCGGATGGAGTAGCCCGCTCGGGCCGAGCGCGGGACGATCGAGGCGTTCGCGGGTCCGTGGATTAGCGGCCCGCGGGGCCGGCAACACTCGCCGTCGTGTCTTCGTTCGAGGAGCCGCCAGAGCGGACCCAGGCCGCGACATCCTCGATCACCGTCGGGGCGACGTTGTTCCGGACGGCGTACTCGACCTGCACCGAGGGCGGATCGACGGGCATGAACAGGTGGTTGAGACCGTCGTAGGTCCGGAACGTCGTCCGATCGCGGTCGCCCAGCTCCTCTCGCAGCAGCGCGGCGTCCTCGTCGGTAACCTGGTAGTCGTTGCTTCCCCAGACGTAGAACAGGGGCGCGTCGATCGAGCGGGCGGTCTCGACGTGGTCGTACTCAGAGAGACTGTCCCAGAAGGCTCCGGGATAGCCGAGAACCGAATCGCCCGGGTTGTAATCGCCGGCGCGGACGCGCTCGATCTGGTCTTGCCAGACCTCGTACTGATCGAGGGCGTTCTGGCGGTCGTACTCGCCGACCGTCGCGAGGTACTCGAGCTGATCGACGACGATCTCCGAGAACGACCGGCCGGGGCTGGCGAGCGCGACACCGCCGGCGAGGCCGGTCCGGTCGACGATCCGCGGGGTCGCGAACGCCCCGAGGCTGTGGCCGACGACGAACACCCGGTCAGGATCGACCCCTTCGACGGTCCGGAACCGCTCGGCGGCCGCGACGGCGTCGGCGACCGAGACGCGATCGAGGGTGTATCCGGTCGACTCGATCGTGCCCGGGCAGGCGTTCGTCCGGCGGTCGTACCGGAAGACCGCGACCCCGGCTGAGGACAGCCCCTCCGCCAGGTCCCGGAACATCTGGGTGCCGCCGGCGTCTAAGTTCTTATCGGCGGTTCCCAGCGGGTCGTTGCCGTGGACGAGCACGACTCCCGGGACGGCGTCGGGGTCGGCGCCCGCAGGGACGGTAACGGCGGCGTCCATCGAGCAGTCGTCGGACTCGAGGGCCAGCTCTCGGGTCTCGAAGGCGTCCCCATCGGCGTACGCGGGGCCGGCGTACTCGTCGTTGACCGCGGCGCCGACGACGGTGCCGTCGCCCCGCGTCAGCACGCGGAGGACGTGCTCGCCCCGTGTGAACCCCAGTCGCAGGTCGACGGCGTCGAACCCACTCTGGACGCCCTCCTCACTCCCGAGGACCGTCTCGAACCCGCCGCCGACGCCGGTAAAGGCGAGCCAGAGGTTCTCGAGCAGGCCAGGCGAGACCCGATCGCGGTAGGACTCACTGAACAGCTCAACTGCCTCCTCGAACGCGCCGGTCGACATCGCGTCGACGAGCGCGCGAGCGCCGTCGGCGGGCGTCTCGATCATCCGGTCGTCTTCGGAGTCGTTTGTGGTGCCATTCGCGGGGGAGTCACCTGTGTCGTCCGCGTCACTGGTGCCGTCGGCGTCGTCTTCGGGCTCGTCGTCGGAGGAGCCGGAACAGCCCGCGAGAGACGCGGTCGCCGCGGCGACGGCGGCGAGATACCCTCGACGATTCGTCGTCCGGTCACTCATATTGGCGCCTGTCGACGAGAAAAGGAGTCTCTTTCGGAGCGGTGCAGGCGGCAAAGATCGACGATGGTAGAAACGAGACCGCAGAAACCGAGACCCGATCGGGTCGTTGCGGTCGCCGGCCGGCCGGAGACCCGATCAGAGTGCGAGCGGGACCAATAATACGCCCATACAGCTCATCCGGCGCGACCCGAACCGGCCCGGAACCAGGCCGACGACCGTACTCGCAGCGAAGACGACGAGCCCGACCGTTCCGGTAAACGCCGCAACCAGAACGGCAAGAAAACAGAGCACGGCCAGACAGACCACGGTCGTGTCGACCCGACCGACGACGGCGAGATACCGATCGCCCAGAACCACGACGAGGACAAACCCGGCGGCGGCCGCGATCGCGACGCTCGCGAGCAACACCGGCAGGACGTGCGGGACGCCGGTCTCCTCAAGCGCGACCAGGACCCCGGTCCGGGGACTGCCCAGCGCGACCAGCGCGAACAGCGCAAAGACCGTGTTAGCGGTGCTCACGCCCGAGGAGGCAACGACGAAGGCCCGCGGACCCCGATCGGGGAGCACGGCGAGCGAGGCGGCCGCCGATCCCCGGAAGGTACCCGACGACGGCGCCGGCGACGGTCCCGGCACCCGCGGTCGCGAACACCGCCCCCGGCGACGCCGTCACCACCGGATCGTCCTGAGGCGGCACACCCTCCCCGCCGAGGGCCTCGATCAGAATCGGCGCGCCGAACAGCCCGGCGAACAGCGGCGCGAGCATGTTCCCGGCCGGTAATACGCCACCGGTCGGAACGTCGAGGGCGAGCACCCCCAAGACACCGCTGGCGACGAGGGCGACGGCGGCTCCAGCCCGGCCGAGCCACGTCTGCTCGGTGACGATCATCAGCACGCAGACACTCCCGAGCACGAGCGAGAGGTTCGCGGCGATCGTCGGGTACGCGCGCTGCATCGCGACGGTCACCGGCACCGCAAGCGGCACCGCGAGCGCAACCGCCAGGGCGCTGCCGAGCGCCGACAGCCGGAGCGCCTCGCGCCCGCGGCCCCGGAGCACCAGCCGGTGGGCCGGCAGCGCCGTCGCCGCCATCGCCGGGTCGGGGACGCCGATCGCGAGGGTCGGGACAACGTCGAGAAACGTGTGGACGACCCCGGCGGCGAGCATCGCCGCCCCGAGCTGTAGCGGGGCCGCCGGGACCGCCGGCGCGACCCCCGCCAACAGCAGGGCGAAGTTGTTCGCGTGCAACCCCGGGACGAGGCCGCTCACCGTCCCCAACGCGATGCCGGCAACGATGAACCCGACCGTCGAAGCGGTCGTCTCGGGGGCGAGCGAGAGACTCGCGATTGCACCCATCCCGCGAGAGTGGCGCCGGCATCGCCGATAAGTCTCCGCGAGAGGCCGAAGCGAGTGTCGCGGGTGGTGACCGGCCCGCGTATCGTCAGTACTGGCCCAACAGCCCCTGCTTGCGGGCCCGCCGCTGTGCGATCTGGAAGACCGCGAAGCCCGCCAGGAAGTACCCAGCACTTGTCGCGATCAACAGGCCGAGCTCCCCGGGCGCGAACTCCCAGAGCCGGGTTCCGTCCCGCATCGCCTCCTGGAGGAGGTAACTGCCGTGACTCACCGGCAGCACGGCGAGGGCCGGAACTTCCCCGACCGGCGCGGCGATCAGCCCAACGAAGGCAAACTGCAGCAGCTGGAAGATGTTCTCGATACGCTTGTACAGCAAGGCGAGCCCGGCAAACACCAAGCCGAGGCCGCTGATCGAGGCGACGGTCAACACCAGTAGCGGCAGAACCGTCGCCGGATCGACAACGAGCCACTCCCGTGCCAGGGCCATCATCGCAAGGAGCGTTGCAAAGGCCCACAGGAAGCTAAACAGGACGTTCACGACGAGTTTCACGAGCATGACCGTCCCGATGCCGTGTGGCGAGATGAACAGCCGCTCAAGCGTGCCCCACTGGGCTTCGCGGGTAATGTTCCAGGCGAGTCCCTGGTAGGCGACGATCGCCATCGTCCAGACAAAAAATCCGACGATGATCCCCGCGAGCGAGTCGGTGATCGCCGCGCCGGCGACGGCCTCGCCGCCGAACAGGATCAGCCCGAACAGGATCACGAGCGTCGCGAACCGTGTGGCTGTGTTGACCGGGTACCGGACGAGCAAGACGAGCTTCTTGTGTGCGACCACCCGGAACAGGGCGAGCAGGGACGGCGAGGGTGGGTCCGACCGGTCGTCGGCACCCGCCGTCTTCTCCGCGGCGCCCATCTACGATCCCCCCTTCGATCCGGAGCCGGCGACGACGCGCGCCGTCTCCTGGGCGTCTGATCGTGCGTCGCTCGCGTCATCGGTCAACTCGAGGAAGATCTCCTCCAAGTCGGGCGCGACCGAGTCGATGTCGCGCAGCTCCTGGCCGGTCTCCTCAAGCAGCCGCATCAGCTCGTAGACGGTCTGGCTGTCGGTACCCTGGGATTCGATCACCAGCCGGTCGTTCTCGCCCCGAACTTCGAGATCGAGTCCGTCGAGCCGGCGGCGGACGAGCTCATCGACCGGCTGAGCGATCGCGACCCGGAACGACTGGGTCTCGAACAGCTCGCCCAGCCGGTCGACGGGATCATCTGCGATCACGCGGCCGTCCTGGAGGATCACCACGCGGTCGCTGACGGCCTCGATCACGTCCATGTCGTGGCTCGTCAGCACGATCGCGACATCCTCGCTTTCGGCCAGCCGGCGGATCTCCTCGCGAAGGCTGAGCGCCGTCTCGACGTCGAGTCCCAGCGTCGGCTCGTCAAGAAAGATCACGTCCACGTCCCGGGCGAGCGTGCTCGCGAGCGAGACTTTCTGTTTCATGCCCGTCGAGAGGTCGTTGACGACGCTGTCGGCCCGACCGGCCAGATCAAGCCGCTCGAGCAGCCGGTCGTGGCGCTCGCGGAGCTCGGCGGGCTGCTGGCCGCCGAGCCCGGCGAAAAAGGAGAGGTTCTCCCGGACGGTTAGCCGCCAGTAGGCGTTGCGCTCGCCTTCGAGCATCGCCCCGACCCGGGCGTGGGCCCGCTCGGGGTGTTCGGCCACGTCGGTCCCGCGGATCTCGATCGTCCCCGAGTCCGGAACGATCAGGCCGAGCAGGCACTTGATGGTCGTCGTCTTTCCGGCACCGTTCGGGCCGAGCAGGCCGACGACTTCGCCGGGATCGATCGTGAGCGAGACGTCGTCGACGGCCGTGACCACGTCCTCGCCGTCGTCGTAGCGTTTCTCGATTCCGTCGGCGTCAATCGCCGGTGGCGTCGTCTCTGACATCTACCGAGTTGACGTACCGTGTCGTAATAAGTGTAAGGCGAACTATAATTCTGTAACGTCACAAACTGAAATACATTTCACGAGTCCGAGTCGGCCCAGAGGGCAAAGGCCGAACCGACATCGGGAGCCCCGCGGGGCACGTGACCCGAACGGCAGTACACGACGGGGATCGCGAACAAACTCGGGCGTGCGAGATGGACCAATACGGTTCGAAGCACACATACTATTCCGGCCCATGGCGACTGTATGATCTCCAGCGAGACCGGTCGAGGGAACGAGCGCGACCAGAACGAGGGCAGATGACAGCCAGCGGAGCGGAGCTGACCGAGCAGCGGCTGAGCGAGCGACGGCTGAGCGATCGGCTGCGACGCGGAGGCGTCTCGGGAGCCGGCGGCGCGGGCTTTCCGACCTACGCCAAGTGGGAACACCTCGAAAAAGTCGAGTACCTCATGGTCAACCACCAGGAGAGCGAGCCGGTCTACACCGGCGACAAGTGGCTCGGACGAGCGCGTCCGGAGAAGCTCGCGGCGCTGTTCGAGTGGCTGCTCGCAGAGCACCTCGAGGCGGTGGTCGTCTCCGCGAAGGCCGGCGACCGCGAGCACTCGACCGATCGGGGCTGGCTCGTACAGAACACCGAGACGCTGTACAACGTTTAC
>PXQL01000014.1 GCA_003021335.1 Halobacteriales archaeon QH_10_67_13 | reverse complement strand
CGGCGAGGTCGACTCGTTTCTGGCGCCGCTCGACGTCGAGGCGGTCCACGGCGTCGGTCCGGTAACCGCCGGTCGGCTCAGGAAGATAGGCATCGAGACCGGCGGCGACCTCGCCGCGGCCGATCCCGCTCGGCTCGGGGCGGTGTTCGGCGAGCGGGGCCGCCGGATCGTCCGGTTCGCCCGCGGCGAGGACGATCGGGCCGTCGAGCCCCGCGGGCGACCCAAGAGCCTCTCCCGGGAGTCGGCGTTCCGGACGGCGACGACCGACCCCGAGCGCCAGCGGGCCCGGCTCCGGGCGCTCGCGGCCGACGTCGCCGAGCGGGCCGACCGCGAGGACGCCCTCTACGCGACGATCGGGATCAAGGTCATCACCGAGCCCTACGAGGTCGCAACCCGGGCGCAGTCGCTGTCGGGTCCGGTGGCCGACCCTGCCCTCGTGCGGACAGTGAGCCGCGAGCTGTTCGGCGAGTTCGCCGGCGATCCCGTCCGAAAGCTCGGCGTGCGCGTCTCGTCGCTCTCGTTCACACAAGGCGATCAGGAGACCCTCGGTGCCTACGAGTCCACCCCTGACGCGACGGCCGAGGACCGCGTACAGCGGCGTCTCGACCGGTTCGGCGACGGCTCCGGGGAGTAACGATCGAGCGCCCGGCGAGCCAAGGGTTTTTACTGCGTACTCGCGTTCACCCGGATAGAGACAACCTATGTCTGCTGACGATCACTCGGATACCGAGGAGGGTGCCGACCCGGACGAGCTCGGCCGGGACGTCCGCGACAGGCTCGAGGAGGGGGCCGACTCCGCGATCGAGCAGTTCGACGAGGGGCTTGTCGATCTGCTCTCCTGGCTGCTCGACACTGAGACGCGGGCGCGGATCTACGTCCACCTCCGGCAACATCCCGAGAGCACCAGCGAAGAGATCGCGGAGGGAACGGGTCTGTACCCGAGCACGGTCCGGGAGGCCCTGGCGGAACTCCACGAGGAGTCCTGGGTCAACCGCAGCAAGCGGGAAAACGACGGCGCGGGCAACAACCCCTACGAGTACAGCGCCCTGCCGCCCAGCGAGCTCGTCGGCTCGACCGTCGACGAGATCCAGACCCAGCTCAACGCTGCGTTCAACCTCGATCAGTACCTTTCCGATGACGACGACGCCGACTCCGGGCCGGTCACGATCACTGTCACCGACGAAGCAGACGCCTCCGCGGATCTAGGGGACTCCGAAGAGTCGGAAAGCTCGGAGGAGTCGGAAAACTCAGAGGATTCGGACGGTCACTCTGCCGACGGCTCGGCGTAGCGCTCGTCGGCGGTCGTCCCGGTCTCGGATTCTGTCTGCACTCTATCTGTCGCGTAATTTATATCGAGTCAACGCCGCGGTCTCGGCCACCTCGAACGGACTGCACCAGCAAACATAAATCCGGGGCTGCCCTGTCCTGGCCATGGAGGTTGCGTTGGGCGGGACCTTTGATCCCGTACACGACGGTCACCGCGCGCTGTTCGACCGCGCCTTCCAGTTGGGTGACGTGACCGTGGGGCTGACAAGCGACGGGCTCGCTCCACAAACCCGCGAGGAGGACCGTCCGATCCGTCCCTACGACAGCCGATTTAGGGCGCTCGACTCGGAGCTGGCCGAATACGCCGAGGAGCACGGCCGCGCATACGAGATCCGTCGGCTCGAGGAGCCGACCGGGATCGCCACCCGCGCGGACTTCGACGTGCTCGTGGTCTCTCCCGAAACCGAGGCCGGCGGCCGGCGGATCAACGACCTGCGCAGCCAGCACGGCCGCGAGCCGCTGGAAATCGAGGTCGTCGATCACGTGCTCGCCGAGGACGGCGACCCGATCAGCTCCACCCGGATCATTCGGGGCGAGATCGACGAACACGGCCGGCTCACCCCCGAACGGAGCGGTCGGCGAGTCCGCGAGTAGCTCCCGCTCGGGAGCTCAGCGTTCGCTCGTCGATCGCTTGACTACCACTCCGGGGGCTCGAAGCCAGCGGCGGCCATCTGGTCTCGCCACCGGTTTTGAACGGTCAGCCGGGCCACGCCGACCGCATCTGCGACCGTCTCCTGTGAGCGACGGTTGCCGGTCAGGATCCCGGCGACGTACAGCGCAGCCGCGACGGCTGCGCGTTTCGACCGCTGGGCGTCCGGAACCGCCGATAGAAAGACCTCTCGGGCCTGCGATCGCGTCTCCGAGTCGAGGTCGAGGGACTCCCCGGCGGACTCGAGAACGTCGAGCCACTCCTCGTGTTCCAGCTCGTCGCGGGCGCGGTGCACGCGTCTCTCTACGCGGACGGTGAATATAATCCCAGTGGCCGTCTGACTCCGGCACAACCCCGGAGTTCGGCAACGGCGTGGTCGCCAGCGGGGTGACGGCGCTCCGCTCCTCGGTGATCCATGACTGGGGCGTCCTTCGCGGTCGTCTGTCTAGTCGCTCTGTGATCGTTCGTCTGGTGGCTCGGCCGCGGGTTACGGACCGAGCGCTCGATCCCGCGGAGGAAGTCCTCCGGCGCCGCGAGCGCTCCTGACGACGACTGATCGCCGGGTATTCTGCCGAGGAACGCACTCTCCCCGGGAGCGTCCGTGTCCGTACGATGCTGTCCGTATTCGGGACCCCGCGCTGCCCCCGAGAACAAAGCGTTCTTTTCCGACGGTTCGAAACTGAATGTGCGCGCGGGTAGCCAAGCCAGGAAAAGGCGCAGCGCTTAGGACGCTGTCCCGGAGGGGTCCGCCGGTTCAAATCCGGTCCCGCGCACTGAGAAGCGACGAACAGACGGAGTTAGGCCAGGGAGTGAGTGAGCAGACGACTGCGGGTCGACCCCGGCTTCGACCTCGACGTGGACCTCTTCGCCCCGGTCGGTCGCCCGCAGCCCGAGCAGCGATGGCCGCCCGATTTCGTGGCCCTGTTCCACACGGACAGCCACGGTTGGGTCGCCGAAGTACCGGTGGCGAGCGAGGTACGCGGCCAGACAGCCGTTCGAGGAGCCGGTGGCCGGATCCTCGGGTACCCCGTAGAAGGGCGCGAACACCCGCACCGCGAGGTCGTTCGCCTCGTCGCGTGGATCCGGACAGACCGCGAGCACGTTCTTTGCCTTCCGGTCGCCGGTGACCCGGTCGTAGGCCTTGCGGTTGAGCTCGATCGCGGTTAGCGCCTCGCGGTCGACCAGGGGCACGACGATCGTCGCCAGCCCGGTCGAAACCACCTGTACCGGCCACCGGTCGTCGATCGCCCTGCGCGGGACCGACAGGACCTCGGCCAGCTCGTCGGGCGGGAGTTCGGCCCCGAAGGTCGGTGACTGCTGTGTCATCCACAGCTGCGTTCCGCCCGTTTCTCCGTCCTGCGCTTCAACGGGCACTTCCCCGACATCGAGATCGAGCACCACCTCTTCGGGGCTCCCGTCGACGACGTGCTCGCGGATGACGTGTGCCGTCCCCAGCGTCGGGTGCCCGGCGAAGGGAATCTCCGCCTCCGGGGTGAAGATCCGCACCCGGTACGGCGACGCGTCGGACTCGACGTAGGTCGTCTCGGAGAAGCCGATCTCGGCAGCGAACGCCTGCATGTCAGCCGCCGAGACCGCGCCGTAGCTCTCGACGACCGCGAGCTGGTTGCCGGCGTACCGGTCGCTGGTGAACACGTCGACGAGGTGCAGTTCTGGCGTCGTCATCGCAGTGAACGGCCGGCCGCGGCGTAAAAACCGCTTTGGGTGTTACCCGTACGTCCGGATCCAAAAGACGCCGACTGTCACAGCAGGGCAGCCGCGCGCCGCCGCGACCGCCCTCACCGCCGTCCTGCCGCGCCCGAACAGCTTCCTGGGTTCCGGTCTCTCGTGTGACTCCGTACCGTCCCTGTGGCGCGTTCCCAGCCCGCCGGTCGGTCCGGGGAGTCAGCGAAAGCGATTCCCCGCTCAACCGCGTGAGCACACACATGTCGGCGACCGCCGAGACCCCCGACGAAGACGAGGCCTGCGCGTACTGCGGCGCCCGCATCTTCGATCACGATCCGATCTGCGTTCGGGACTGCACCGACGACTGCGGGTCGCCGACGTACTTCTGTAATTACGCCTGCCTGTCGGCTCACATCGACGAGAACGACCTGACGGCCGGCGACGCCTGCGCGTGGTCCCCCGAGTAGGGCCTCGCTGCGGCCGGTCGCGCCCGCCGACACGTCTGCCCCGTCGGAATCGTCGCAGATATGATATTCCGATCCCTCCCGACGAGCGGGCAGACTCCGGGCGGGTCGACGCCCTCTGGCGATCGGTACCGTAACGCACTTTCCGGCGGTGTGCCGGAACCGGCGTGTGTCGGACGCCACTGACTCACAGCTCTGGGCGCTGTATCTCACCCGCTTTGCCGAGGGGGTTGGCTTCGCCACGCTGATCACGCTGTTGCCGACCTACGTGAGCGGCGCCTTCGCCGTGACCGGCGCGGTCACCCTGCTCGGTCTGCTCGCCCGCAAACACGGCCCGGGGTAGTTTACTCCGCGGTTATGCCGACGAGCAACAGTCCGCCGCCGACCAGCAGCAACAGCGATATCTCTGCCCACGGGCGATAGACGCTCTCGTCGCCGTCTCTCAGCATCCCCACGACCGCGTCGCTGCCCCCTGTCGGGCCTTCGGTACCGGACTCCCCGTTCTCCGAGCCGCCGTCCTCTCCCATGAGAGCGTGAGCCGGCGACGGTATTAATACGGGTGCGTCGATTCAAGTCGTGAAAAACTGATGGGTACCGGCCGGCGTCAGTTCCGAGCACCGACCGTCCCGGATTCCGGTCGGTCACGACTCGAGTGGCAGCTAACCCCGTCCTGCGCGATCGCCGCGGGTTTCTGCTACCGGAGTGTATTTGTGCGTCCTGTTAATTGAGCGGGTATGGATCCACTGGAGTCCGAGGCGTTTTACGATCTCTCGACGCCCACGGAGCTCGCAGTCTCGCCGGACGGCGAGCGGATCGCGGTCGTGGTCGACGAGTTTGATCCCGAAAATGACGAGCGGCGCTCGTCGGTGTTCGTGGTACCGGCCGACGGCTCTCGCCCGCCACATCGGTTGACCCGAGCCTCCGACGCCTCTCAACCGGCCTGGTCACCGGACGGCTCCCAACTCGGATTCATTGGAGCCCGCAATCGGGACGTGGACCGGCGCGTCGGCCGGACCGGAGACGATACCGACGAGGCCGAGGAGTCCGAGGCATCTGACGAGGACGGCACGTCGGCGGACGGCGGCGGAGACGAGACCGACGACGGAGAGCCCAAGCCACAGGTGTGGATGTTTGACATTGAGCGGGGCGGCGACGCGGTGCAGATCACCGACCGCGAGGAAGGCGTCCGGGAGTTCGACTGGGGTCCGGCCGGCGAGCGGATCGTCGTCGCCGCTCGCGATCCTACTGAAGAGCAGTCCGAGACTCTCGAAGAGCGCAGGGCCGGCGGTCCGATCGAGATCGAGCGGCTCCAGCACAAGGCCGACGGCGCCGGCTGGCTCGACGACGTCACGACCTACCTGTTCGTCGTCGACGTCGCGACCGGCCAGTCCCACCGCTTGGACGAGGCCTACGGCCAGGGCGCCCGCGAGCCACTGATTGGCCTCCAGCCCGCCTGGGGTCCCGGCGATCGGATCGCCTTCGCCAGCACCCGCACCGACCGCCCCGACGACTCGGGGGTGTCTGACCTGTACACGATCGCACCCGATGGGTCGGACCTGCGGAGGGTGACCGACTCGCAGTACCGAACCAGCGGCTACGCGTGGGGGCCGGACGGCGAGCGCGTGGCCTTCGTGGCCGGCGACCCCGAGAACTGGTACAAACCCTCGGAGCTGCGAGTCGCCGAGCCGGCAGCGGGCGAACACTGGTCGGTCACCGCGTCGCTCGACCGGACGATCGCGCTCGCGGGGACGCCGACCTGGCTCGACCGGGAGACGGTGCTCGCGCCGATCGGCGACGAGGGCCTGACACGGCTAATCCAGGCCGCCCCCGACCGGGACGCCCCGGCTCGGACCTTCGAGGCTCAGGGACGAGATCGCACGCTCCTCGCCGTCGATGCCGGCGGCGGCCGGATCGGGACGATCCTCTCCGAGCCGAGCGCGGGGCGGAACGTCTTCGCAGCCGACGGGGCGGAACTCGATGCGGACGCCGCGCCGACCCGGCTGACCGCGCTGAACGACGAGCTGCTCGCGGGATGCGAGATGGAGTGTCGCCGGGTGAGCTATGAGAACGACGACGGCGAACGGATCGAGGCGATCGTCTACCTCCCGCCGGAGTTCGACCCCGACGATGAGCCCCGGCCGGCCATCGCAGCGATCCACGGCGGCCCGATGTCGTATGACGCGCCGGAGTTTCGGTTCAGCCACGCTTACTGGACCAGCCGGGGTTACGTGATCTACCGGCCGAACTACCGGGGTTCGACCTCTTACGGCCGAGCGTTCGCCGAGTCGCTGAAGGGCACTCGCGGCGATCTCGAAGCCGACGACGTGGTCGCCGGGCTGCAGGCGCTCGCGGACCGCGGCTGGGTCGATCCCGATCGGAGCCTCGTGACCGGCTTCTCCTACGGCGGGATTACGACCGCGAACGTGC
>PXQL01000013.1:1637-5999 GCA_003021335.1 Halobacteriales archaeon QH_10_67_13 | reverse complement strand
CCGAGGGTCGTCTTCCCGCAGCCCGACTCCCCGACCAGCCCCAGCGTCTCGCCGCGGCCGATCGTCAGCGAGACGCCGTCGACGGCCTTGACCGTCGGGTCGGGGAACACGCCCGAGCCCTCGTAGTGGGTCTTCAGCCCCTCGATCTCGACGAGGGGATCGGCCGGGGTCGCGTCGACCGTCCCGCGGTCATCGGGGGCGTCTCGGTCCGGGTCCTGGCTGGTGGTCATTCGGTCTCCCCTCGGGCGTGGCGCCGCAGGCGATCGGTCTGTGGCTCGTCCTCGGGGTACAGGAGACAGGCCGTCCGGCGGTCGGTCGCCTGGCCGGCGCCGTTGGTCGCTGCGTCCTCGGGGCGGGACTCGAGTGCAACCGGCTCGGGGTGGATCTCCCGACAGGCGTCGTGGGCCTCCGGGCACCGGGGCGCGAACCGGCAGGCCGTTGCCGGCTCGTTGGGCGTCGGCACCTCGCCCTCGATGGTATGGAGCCGCGCGCCCGCGTTCCGGGCCGGGATGCACTCAAGCAGCCCGCGGGTGTAGGGGTGGGCCGGATCCTCGAGGATCGCGTCGATCGGGCCGCTCTCGACGATCTCGCCGGCGTACATCACGTTGAGCCGGTCGGTGACCTGAGAGATCACGGCCATGTCGTGGGTAATAAACAGCATCGCGAGGTTTCGCTCGCGCTGGATATCGGCGAGCACGTCGAGCACCTGCGCCTGGATAGTCACGTCCAAGGCGGTAGTCGGTTCGTCCGCGATCAGCAGGTCGGGATCGCAGGCGAGCGCCATCGCGATCACCGCCCGCTGGGCCATTCCGCCGGAGAACTGGTGGGGATACTCGCCGAGCCGACGCTCGGGATCCGGGATCCCAACCTGGCGGAGCAGCTCGGCCGCCTCCTCGGTCGCGGCCCGACCGCGGGTCCCCTGGTGGAGCGCGAGCGCCTCTTTGATCTGGTTGCCGACCGTGTAGACGGGGTTCAGCGACGTCGCCGGATCCTGGAAGATCATCGCGATCCGGTCTCCCCGGAGGTCGTCCCACCCCGCGCCGTCGGGGCCGACCAGCTCCTCGCCATCCAGGCGGATGCTGCCCGAAACCTCGCCGGGCTCCTCGACCAACCCCATGATCGACCGGGCCGTGACGGTCTTGCCCGAGCCGCTCTCGCCGACGATCCCGACGGTCTCGCCGCGCTCGACGGTCAGCGAGATCCCGTCGACGGCCCGGACCGTCTCCCTGTCGGTGTGAAAGACCGTTTCGAGATCCTCGACTGTCAAAAGCGGTGTCATCAGCCGCCACCCCCAGCGGCGACCGTGCCCTCCTTGGCCTCGGCGCCGCTCTCGGGGTCGATCGCGTCCCGCACCCCGTCGCCCAAGGCGTTGAACGCGGTCACGACAAGCACCACCAACACCCCCGGGATCAGCGAGATGTGCCAGGACTGTGTCACGACGTACGACTGGCCGGCGTCGACGGCCCGTCCCCACTCGGGGGTAGGTGAGTTGACCCCCAAGCCGAGAAAGGACAGCCCCGCGACGCCGATGATTACGCCGCCCAGCCCCATCGAGCCGTAGATCAACAGGTAGCCGGTGAGATACGGCGACATGTGCCGGCGCATCGTCACCAGCGGGTGCTGGCCCATGCTCCGGGCGGCGTCGACCCACTCCTGTTGGGCCACCTGTAGCGCCGGGCCGCGGACTGCCCGCCACAGCTCCGGCCAGCCGGTCAGCCCGAAGATCAACGCGAGCAACAGCCCCCCGTCGTACAGGCCGGCGATCCACGTGTCGCTGAACACCACCGACAGCAGGATGATCACGAGCAGCTTCGGCATCGCCTGGACCGAGTCGCTTCCAAGCACCGCCAGCAGGTCGAGCAGACCCTTATAATAGGCCGAGGCGACCGCGACCGCGCCGGCAATGAAGACGCTCATCCCGACCGCGAGCAGGCCGATAAACAGCGAGATGCGCGAGCCGTAGGCCATGAAGGTGAACAGATCCTTGCCGTCGTCCATCGTTCCGAACGGGTGATACCGATCGTACTGGTCGTAACTCAGCGGGCCGACGCTCTCTTGACTGCCAGATTTCGAGCCGAGATTGGCATCGCCGACGAAGATCGTCGTCGTCTCGCCGGCCTCCTCGTCGAAGTGGGTGATCTCGTGGCTGTACGGCTCGTAGACATTCTCGGTGACATCAGTGGGACTAATCACCGGGGCAAACAGGGCCATCGTCACGAACGCGACCACGATCGCGAGCCCGAACAGCCCCCACGCGTGTCCGCGGAACCGGTCGATCACGTCGTCTCGGGGCGTCCAGTCGGCGGCTCGGTAGACCGTCCGGTAGAGCCGGTAGCCGATCCACAGCCAGGAGAGCGCAACCGCGGCGTAGGCGTACGTGAGCGCGGTCCGGAGCGCCCAGGCTTGCCCCGCCGAGAGCCCGAGGAAGGTGTCCTGCCAGCCCGCCGTCGGGTGTTCGTACCCTCGGTTGGGGATCGTCTCGTGGGAGATCGCGACCGGAACCGACCGGAGCGGCCCCTCGAGCGGCCCCACGGGAAGCGTGGTGGCGAGCCAGCTCAGCGCCATCCCAGCCTGAAGCGCGAAGAGTCCGAGAAAGACGACCAGCCAGCGAAGCGCCGGGCCGGGGTGATCGCGGATCCGGTTCCGGAGCCGCTGGTCGTCGGTCCAGGACGGTCGCCTGTCGCCGGCTAGGGAGGTGAGGATCCAACCCATTGTTAGGTGTCCTCGAACCCGACTCGGGGGTCGATAATTGTGTAAAGAATATCCTGCAGGATATTAATCCCGACACCTCGACGAGCACGGACCCGCCGATCAGCAGAAAAGCCTCGCTCGTGATCACGGGGATCAGCGGGATCAGAGCGTTCCGGAGGACGTGTTTCCAGACGAGCCGGCGGCCGGCGACGCCCTTTGCCTTGGCGGTCTCGACGTAGTTCGCGTTGACCGTCTCGAGCACCGCGGTCCGGCCGATCCGCATCTCGTTGCCCATCGAGGCAGATCCCAGCACGATCGCGGCCGGCATGATCTGCTTGACCGCCGCGAAAAACGCGGTGGGATTCGTGAGATTCGACAGGTCGGGGGTTCCGACGACATCGGTCTGGACCAGCCACCCGGCGTAATCGAAGCCGAACAGGAACCGCTGGCTCTGTGCCAGCAGCGCGACCAGGATGATCGCGAGCCAGAAGTTCGGCATCGCCCGCCAGACGATTCCCCCGAACGAGGCGAAGTAATCGGCGGGCGTGTTCGGATTGAGTCCGGCATAGAATCCAAGCGGGATACCGATCAGGATCGCGATCATGACCGACCAAAAGCCCAGCCAGAGCGTCCGGGGCATGTAGGTGAAAAGTACTTCGTTGACGTCGGCACCGGGTTCGACCACCCAGGAGGACCCGAGATCGAACGTGAGCATCTCGGTCATAAACTGGATGTACTGCTGCCAGAGCGGCTGCGTGAGCCCCAGCTGTCTGCGGATGCGCTCGTACCGCTCGACGCCTTGTGGCCCCTGTTGAGGTCCCAAGATCGCGGCTGCCGGGTCGATCGGCCCCACGCGAATGATAATGAACGTGAGACTGGTCCCGAAGATGACTACGGGAACCGAGAGGAGGATTCGCTTTGCGATGTACGTGAGCCGGCTCATTCAGGTCCTGGTATCCTGCGGCCTATCTCACTCAAGTTGAACGGTGTTGTACTGGGGGCGGTGGAACGGCGAGGTCGGTGTCCGGTAGTCGACGCCGTCGCGCCAGAAGACGATCTCGATCGGGTGCCGGAGTAGGATGTCGGGGATATCCTCCCAGCTGTTTTCCTCGAGTTGGATGTATGCCTCGTTGCGGGCTTCAGTTTCTGCCTCGCTCGGGCCGGGGTTATTGATGACCTGGTCCCAAGCCTGGGTCGCGGCTTCGGTCGCCTCGGTCCCCTCCCAGTTGCTGAAGTTCCCCTCGGAGGGCCACGCGAACCGCAGCGTGTCCTGTGCCTCGGGGTAATCGAGTCCGTTCCCCAGCGTGAACGTCTCGAGCGAGCCCTCGATCGCCCGGTCGATGACGGTGCTGAACGGCACCTGTTCGATCTCGACGTCAATGTGGACTGCCTGAAGCTGGTCGCGGATGAGATTCGCCTGCGCCCGATTCGCGTCCACCTGGCGGTCGTTGTGGTGGGTGTACAGGAGCTGGTACGGGTCGTCCTCGCTGTGGCCGTTTTCTTCCATGAGCTCTCTGGCTTCCCCTGGTCGGCGCTCGTCGAATCCGTACGGGTACTCCTGTTCGGCCTTCTGCTGGTATGCGTTGGCACCGCCGGGGAACACCGCCGGTGGCGTGTACAGGTACGCTGGCGTCCCGAGCCCTGCGAACGCCTCGTCGAGAAGCTGGTGCT
>PXQL01000013.1:0-1414 GCA_003021335.1 Halobacteriales archaeon QH_10_67_13 | reverse complement strand
CAGCTCGCCGTCGTAGCCGGGAGCGTCGTCGACGAGCCCCTCGGGGACCGGCTCGAGCGGCCCGATCGTGAGCTTCTCGAGCGTGGAGTGCCAGGCGAACCGGAGATTCATCCGGAGCGTCTTATCATCGACCGCCTCGACGGCGAGCGATCCCGGAACGTAGTCGTCTGGGTATGTCGCCTCCTCGTAGGACTCGGCCTCGACCTCGTGTTCGACCGGCACGTCGGTCGTGATGTGCCGGGTCTCCTGGGCGTTCGGCGAGCCGACGGCACGCTCCCACGAGTAGATGAAATCCTGCGCCCGGACGGGGTCGCCGTTGTGAAACACCGCGTTTTCGTCGAGCTCGAACGTGTAGGTCTGGAAGTCGTCCGAGATCTCGACGTTGGTCGCGATCTCCCCGACCGGCTCGAGTCCGCCCTCCGGGTGGGTCAACAGCCCGGCGTAAACCTGGTTGGTGATCTGCGTCGACCCGTCGCCTTTGATCCGGATGTTGTCGAAGGAGTCGGTCGGCGGAATCGACAGCTGCAGAACCTGTTCCTCTCCGCCGGTGTCGTCGTCGCCGGTATCACCGTCGCCGGTGTCTCCGTCACCGGTATCGCTATCGCCGGCGTCAGTGTCGTCACTGTCGTCACCAGTACACCCTGCCAGCGCCACCATGCCGGCGCCGCCGGCTGCTGTCAGAAAGGAGCGCCGCGTGCTGCGGCCCTCTGTGTTACTGGGGGTCTCACCCATGTCAATCTCGGGCGGTAGCACGGATAAAAGCCTTACTATGAGACGTACGTACCTGTTTCGAGTTGCAACCTGGAGGACGGGCGGCGGGCACCCGACCCGAACGGAGAGCGAAGCGGCTATGTCCGCGCTCGGCCTGATTCTGCCATGCGCGTGGGAGCACACGTTTCGATCGCCGGAGGGGTCGACAACGCCGTCGAACGACAGCGGGCGGTCGGGGGGAGCTGCGGCCAGATTTTCACTACCTCGCCGCAGGTGTGGCGCGATCCCTCGATCACAGAGGAGGAGGCCGCCGGCTTCCGGGAGGCCGCCGCCGCCGAGGAGATCGGCCCGTGGGTCGTCCACGCTTCGTATCTCGTGAACCTGGCGACGCCGAAAGACGACCTCCGGGAGAAATCGATCGCGAGCCTGCAGGCCGACATCGACGCCGCCGCCGAGCTCGGGATCGAGTACGTCAACGTCCACCTGGGGGCCCACACCGGGGCCGGCGTCGAGCAGGGGCTCGCGAACGCCGCCTCCGCGCTCGACGCCCTCGATGTACCCACGGACGTGCGGGTGCTCGTCGAGACCGACGCCGGCGGCGGCACGAAACTCGGCGACGGGTTCGACCAGCTCGCGACCGTCCTCAACCGGTCGGAGCAAGATCTGGGCGTCTGTCTCGACACCGCCCACGCCTTCGCCGCCG
>PXQL01000012.1:2237-10155 GCA_003021335.1 Halobacteriales archaeon QH_10_67_13 | reverse complement strand
CGAGGCGATCGCGGCGGCGTCGATCGCCGACGAGCCCGCGGGCGGCGAGGCGTGCATGGAGATGGGCCGTGCCTACCTCAAGGACGGCCGACACTTCCGGGACGAGGGCGAGCCCGTGGAGGCGCTCGCGGCCTTCTCGTACGGGCACGGCTGGCTCGACGCTGGGGCACGGCTCGGCGTCCTCGAGGTGCCAACGGAGGGGCAACTCTTTACCGTCTGATCGCTGACGGACGCGAAGTTAGGCGCCACGAGATCGACGAGCCCAGCGGGTCAGGTCACGTCGGCGAGCGAGCGCCGCAGGCCGCACAGACGAGAATCTCGGCGCCCTGCTCGCGTTCGATACCCGTGTCCGGGAGCCCACACTCGCCACAGAGCACGTACTGCTCGGTGTAGGCGTCGATCGCCTCGCCGATCCGGCGGGTGCTGAAATCGCCGGTCAGCCGGGCGCGGCCGCTCTCGTCGATGTGGCCGCTGGTGCCGAGTTCGTCCTGGAGGAACTTCGTCAGGTGCGCCTCGTCGCGATCGAGTTCGTCGCGGATCCCCTGGAAGTTCTCGAAGACGGTGACGTTTCCCTCCTGGCGGACGTCCGGTTCCGAGACATCGAACCGGTCTGACTCTCCTTCGATGTCCGGCGCTTCCGCCATCCCGCGTTCGAGCATCTCATCGTAGTCCATACACTTTACTGACCGTTGACGGACTAAAGCGTATCGAGATCGAAATACGACGCCGCTACGGCGATCGCGGGCCGGTCTCGCGCGGCTCGGATCCCGGTCGGTCGGAGTCGGGCCGAGCGCCGGGGGTGGCGGGAACCCCGGCGACGGTCTCGCCGGGAGGGACGTCCGTCGTGACCAGCGAGTTCGCGGCGACCTGTGCGTTCCGGCCGATCTCCACCCCCGGAAGCACGACGGCCTTGGCGCCGATCATCGCCCCCTCGCGGACGACGACCGGTCCGGTCCGGTACTCGTCTGTGAGAAACTCGTGACAGAGAATCGTCGCGTCGTAGCCGATCACGGCCTCGTCCTCGACGGTGATCAGTTCAGGCCAGAACACGTCCGGCGTCGACTCGAGCCCCCAGGCGACGTTCTCGCCGACGGTCACGCCCAGCCGGCGCAACAGCCACCGCTTGAGCTCCAGGCTCGGCGAGATCCGCGCGATCACGATCACCAGGTAGTTGAGCGCCACCCGAATCGGGTTGCGAATCGCGTACCACCGGTGCAGGGAGTTGTGCGGTCCGGGCGTGGCGTGACGCGTCGTGCGCTCCCTGCGGTCGGTCACGCTTGTTGTTATGAGGCGGGCGTCTTGAACGTCTCGGCCCCGGTACTGCCAGCACCTGAGCCGGATCCGAGAGACCGGCAGAGCCGCCGGGGGAGTCGGGGACCGAACGGTTTTGAAGCGCCGAGCGACAACCGACAGTCGATGGATCTGCTCGTCGTCGGCGGGGGAACGATGGGGCGGTGGATCGGCCGCGCACGCGGGTCGCCGAGCCAGGGGAGCGGTTCGACGCAGCCTGTATCGCCGTGCCGATCCCCGCAGCCGAGGCGGCGATCGCGACACACGCCCCGCGAGCCCGGGAGGCGGTGTTCGACCTGACAGGCACGATGGAGCAACCGGTCGCGGCGATGCGGGAACACGCCCCCGACCGCGAGCGGCTGAGCCTCCACCCGCTGTTCTCGCCGGGAAACGAGCCGGGAAACGTCCCGGTCGTGATCGACGGCGACGGGCCGGTAGGCCGAACGGTCACGGAAACTCTCGCCGACCGGGGAAACAACGTCTTCGAGACGACCGTCGAGGAACACGACCGGGCGATGGAGACCGTCCAGGCCCGGACCCACGCGGCGGTGTTGGCTTACGCCATAGCCGCCGAACCGATTCCCGAGGGGTTTCACACGCCCGTCTCCGAGCGGCTGGCGGCGACCGCCGACGGGCTACTTGATGGGACACCGCAGGTGTACGCCGACATCCAGGCGGCCTTCGACGGCGCCGAGGATGTCGCCGCCGCCGTTGAGGAGATCGCCACCGCCGACCGCGAGCACTTCGAGGGACTCTACGAACGCGCCGGCCGAGACCGCCCCCGAGAGAAATGAACGAGACACAGCGAGAGCAGATCAGGAACAACGCCCGATACCTGCGGCAGGTGCGGCCGATCGACCCCGAGGAGATCGCAACCTACGTCGAGGGGCACCCACACCCAGCGGCCGTCCGCCGGGTGCTCAGAGAGTCCGCGACCGAGCTGGGGCTGAGCGAGCGCTCCGACGGCCGGTTCGAGCCCGCGCCGACCGGCCCCGTGTCTCTCGAACCGACGGTCGAGCGACTCCCCGAGCGGTACGCCCGGCGACTCGAGGAGCTGCTGGTCGATCGGTTCGGCCCGGGCTGGCCGGACGGCAAGTCCGGCGATCGGCTGCGCGAGCGGATCCGGGCGTTCAAGCGAGCATACCTCCGTGGGGAGGCGGTGACCTACGACGAGCTGACCGCGCTCGGGTACGCCGTCTACCACCTGCCGGCGTACTTCGCCGCGACACAACACGCCCTCGCGGAGCTGACCGCGGAGGATCTGCTCGGCGGACGGCTGCGCGTGCTCGATGTCGGGGCGGGAGTCGGCGGTCCGGCACTGGGACTCGCCGCCGCCCTCCCCGAGGACGCGCTGGTCGAGTACCACGCCGTCGAGCCCAGTCCCGCGGCCGACGTGCTCGCCGCGCTGCTCGAGGAGACCGGCCGGAACGTTCACCCGACGATCCACCGCGAGCGGATCCAGGCCCACGAGCCGGCGGGACCGTTCGATCTCGTCCTGTGTGCGAACGTCCTCGGCGAGCTCTTAGAGCCCGTCGAAGTGGTTTGTGAGCTGCTCGGGGCGCTCGCGGCCGACGGAACGCTCCTTGCCCTGTCGCCGGCGGACCGACGGACGGCCGTCGAGCTCAGGGAGACCGAGCGGGCGGTCCTCGAACGAACCGACGCCGGCGTGTACGCGCCGACGGTCCGGCTCTGGCCGGACGCGGAGCCGGCCGGCGAGTGTTGGTCGTTCACCCGCCAAGAGCCGATCGAGACGCCGGGGTTCCAGCGGCGGTTGGACCAGGGTCGGCGAGTTGACTCGGGGAATGAGGGCGAGCCCGGCGACGGCGAGTTCGTCAACGCCGACGTTCAGTACGCCTACTCGGCGCTCCGAACCGACGGGCGGACTGCGATTTCGGTTACCCCCGGCGAGGGGACCGCCCGGATGGCCGAGACCGACGAGCACGTCACCGACCGGGCGGACTTCCTCGCGGTCAAGCTGAGCCACGACCTCGCCGAGGCGGGGAACCCGCTGTACCTGATCGGGGACGGGAGCGAGCGGACCGATCACTTCGCCGTCCTCGTCAAGCAGACTGGGCTCAACCGGGCGCTCGGGACTGCCGAGTACGGCGACGTGCTCGCGATCGAGAACGGCCTCGTGCTCTGGAACGACGACGAGGAGGCGTACAACCTCGTCGTTGACGGGGAGACGATCGTCGACCGCGTGCCGGGCTAGAGGTGGTCCGCGATCTGGCTGGCGGTCCGCTCGCCGACGCCGTCGATCGCCCGGAGTTCGTCCGGCGAGGCCGTCCGCACGGCGTCGACGCTCCCGAACCGCCCGAGCAAACGCTGGCGCAGCTCCGGGCCAACCCCCGGCACCGAATCCAGCGGCGTCGAGACCTCGTCGCGGAGCGTGGCGTGGTACTGGCGGGCAAACCGGTGGGCTTCGTCCCGGACCCGCTGGAGGAGTCGCAACTGTGGGGCGTCGTCGGACCAGTCGTAGGTCCGGTCTGGCGTCACGACCAGCTCGTCTGCCTTCGCGAGCGCGATGATCGGAACCGACCAGCCGGCCGCAGACAGAGCCTCCCGGGCCGCCTCAAGCTGTCCCGCGCCGCCGTCGATCAGCAGTAAATCCGGGTCCGGGCGGTCGTCCCGCCCCTCGACGGCCCTGTCGGCGCGCCACCGGAGCAGCGCCCGCATGTTCGCGTAGTCGTCGTTCTCGTCGGTGAGTTTCCGGCGCCGGTAATCCGCTTTCTCCGGGCTCCCGCCGAGGAATGTGACGTCGCTGCCGACCGCCGATTTGCCCTGTGCGTGGCTCACGTCGAAACCCTCGACCCGAGCCGCCGAGTCGATTCCGAGGGTGTCCGCGAGCGCACGACATCCCGAGTCGGCTTCGCGGGTGCGCCCGCGACGGGCGTTCTTGCCGGCAAGCTCGACTAAGCTGGCCTCCCGGCCGGCCGCGGGCACCCGCAGCTCGACGCCGGCGCCCTCGAGCCAGGCGTCGAGTCCCTCGCCGGCCGGCCCCTCGGGGCACAACACCGCGTCGGGCAGCTCGCGGTCGGCGTAGTACTGCGGAACGAAGGCGCCGAGCACCGCGGCCGGGCGCTCGCGGTCGACGAGCTGGCCGTTCTCTGCGCGCAGGACCGCGACCGTCGGAGCCGCGCCGGTCAGCGAGACGCCCAAAGCGTCGAGCCGGCGGCCGTCGGGTGATGAGTGAACGGCCGCGTCCCGGGTTTGTTCGAACCGCTCGACGGCCGCGAGCGCGTCCCGGAGATTCGCTGCCCGCTCGAACTCCTGGTCGCCTGCGGCCGCCTCCATGGCCGCGCGCAACGGCTCGGCGAGCATCCCCGTTTCGCCCTCGAAGAACCGCTCGACTGCGGCGACCTCCTCGCGGTAGGCCGCCTCGCTTATCTCGCCGGTGCACGGGGCCGCACACAGCCCCATCTCGTAGTCCAGACACGGGCGGTCCCGGCCGCTGTACTTGTGATCGGAACAGCCCCGCAGACCGTAGACTCGCCGCAGCGCCTTCACGACCGTCTCTAGGGCGGTCATGTCGGTAAAGGGCCCGTAGACGGTCGCGCCGGCGCCCGGATCCCGGGTGACCTCGATGCGCGGGACCGGGTGATCGGTCAGCGCCACCACCGGGTAGGACTTGTCGTCTTTGAGCCGGACGTTGTACCGCGGGCGGTGACGCTTGATCAGGTTGGCTTCGAGCAACAGCGCCTGGGACTCGGTGTCGGTGACCGCGACGTCGAGCTGGTCGGCGCGGGCGACCATCTGTCGGATCCGCTCGCTGCGCGGGTCGGCGTACGAGCGCACCCGATCGGGCAACTCGACGGCCTTACCCACGTACAACACCCGCTCGCCGTCGAGAAACTGATAGACGCCGGGGTCACGGGGCAGGTCGGTGGCACGATCGCGGACCGCGGCCACGTTCATTACTCTTCCGTAGGAGCGTCGGGCGCTTGAGTCTCACGACCACCGCCCGCGAGCGCTCCCTCGAATGTCTCTCGATCGCCGACGTCCGGACGGGGCACGTGGACGTCCTCGCCGCCAGCGGCGGTGATCGCGAGTGTCGGCGTCCGGCGGTGCCAGAACAGCCCGAGAACGACGACGGCCGCGAGCGCAGCGATCGCGCCGGCGGCCAACAGTAGCTCGTCGAGTAAGGCGAGCAGATCGAGCATGCGCTGGACGCCCTCTAGAGTGCCGCCGAGGCCGAGTTCACCGGTTCCCTGGCCGGTCAGATCGACCCCACCGGTCAGGCTCCCGAAATCGAACAGCGCCCCCGTGCCGAGCAACAGGACCGCCCAGACGCCGATCCGCAGGCCACGGGTCAACAGCGCGTCCTCGGTCAGCGACGAGCGTTCGAGGCCGATCACGTTCGGCCGGTCGACCTGCCGGAGGTCCTCGCCAGACATCTCCGGCGTGACGGCGAGCACGCGGTGGCTGGTGACGACTACGCGGGCGGTGCCGACATCGGCCTGCCGCTCGACGACTTCCCCGTCGTACAGCAGTGCCTCGACGCGGTCCTGCCACCGCGGCATACGCCAGGATGGGACGGCCCAGAGTAATAGTACTCGGGGTCGACGGCGGCTACTGCTCGTCGGTGCCGTCGAGCCGGCGCTTGATCGCGTAGCCGAGCCCGCTCAGTGCCGCGACCGCGCCGCCGACGCCGAATCCCGGTCCCGACCCGTCGTCGTCGTCGCCGGTGTCGGTTCCGTCGTCGCCCGCACCAGCGTCGGCGTCGCCGGCGGTCACGGTCGCCTGGTCGGTCACACCGCCGGGCACGAACCCGTCTCCGCCGGCGTTCGCCAGGACAGGATAGTCTCCGGGCGAGGACGCGTCGCCGGGTGCGGCGTCGTCGTCGACGACGTGGATCATCGCGACGAACTCGTCGGAGCCTTCGAAGGGGAACTCGTTGAACTCCCCGTCCCCAGGAACGCGTTCTGTGGTGATCTCGGCGGCCTCGTTCTCGCCGGTCAGCACATCAGTCGAGCCGACAAACTCCGCGCCGACGAGCCCGCCGTCCCCGTCGGTCGGGTGGACATCGACGACAAAGGCCGTATCGTCACCGCCGGCGAGCGTCGCGTCGACCGTCGCCATCACGTCGCCTTCCTCGACGGGCTCGTCCGCGGTCTGATCCTCGAAGCCGAGCGTCCCCTGGAAAACGGTCGCGGCCTCGTTCGCGAGGACCGCCTCGGCCGTTTCTTCCGAGACGGTATCTCCGGGCGCGTACTCGCCGCTGAGGTCGTCGATCGGGATGACGTGGGCGACGTGCTCGCCGGGGAATCCGTCGACGTTCGCGACCGGCACGTTCATGTCGGCGCCGTCGAGGTCGTCCGCTGAGAATGTGTTTAGGCCGGCGATCACGAGCGATCCGCCGTCCTCGTAGGTCACCACGACCGCGCTGTCTGTGTTCGCCGAGACCCCCGAGACCACCACGGAGGGTCCGGTCGGGTCACCGCTCGTGAACGTGCTCGACGCGGTCGCCTGGTTCGAGAAGGTGAGCGCCCCCTCAGCGGCCTCGACCTGGACGTCGGCATCGTCGATCACCGGGTCGCCGTCTTCGGTGTAGGGGCCGTCGGCGTCGGGGAAGTCGTAGGTCTGGTTGCCATTCGTGTCCTGGTGGGCCATCGCAATCAGCGTATCGCCCTCCTAGCAGGCTGCTGTCGTGGATCACCACGAACCCGCCGTCGCCGAGTTCGACGGAGTCGACGACCACCGACCCGCCGGTCGTCGACTGGTCGCTGAACGAGACCGTCGCCGCGTCGGGGTCGAGCTGCTGAGTCGTCTCGACGGATCCGACCATCGAGGAGTGAACCGTACAGATGTACGAATCCAGCTCGTCGGTGAGTTCGCTCGTGACGGTAAAGGCGAGCTCGGTGCCGTCGTCGACCCAGTTGGTCTCCGAGTCGCCCTCGAATGAGCCATCGGCGCTCTGACTCAGGAGTGGATTGGTATCGGCGTCCCGGAGCTCGAAGGGGTGGACGCTCCAGCCGTTGTTCACGAACCGGTACCGAACCCCCTCGGTGAGCGTGAGCGTCGGGTTGTCGACGCCGGTCGGAGCAACCTCGCCACCCTGAACGTCTGTAACCTCCCAGGCGCTCGCGCCGACGTTGTTCAGCGTGACCGTGACGTCGTGGCCGTCGGCGGCCGCTGTGCCGACTCCGAGCGCCGCCGCACCCGCGCCGACGCCAATGCCGGCGAGGACGCGACGCCGGCGGGGACTCTCAACGGGCGTCGTGTCAGTAGAGTTATCTTCGGGCTGCATACGATTTATTGGGGCGTGGCCTTTTCAGTGTTCTCAAACGTTCGTCTGAACTTTCCGGCGGGGCTGGCAAGACCCCGGACGACGACTCGTATCGGAGATCGAATCTGCCGGCACTCGGCCGGGCGCGGACGGGAACAGTAGTGTCCGTGATCCACAAGAGTAATCTGGCGCCCTCGCGTACTAATTGGCAATGAAATCTGGAACGAAACAGACGCTCGGATCAACGATGGCGATCGGACAAGGGGTTCTCACCGCGGCCGCGCCACAGCTCAGCACGAAGCTGATCGAGCGAATGATACGGAAGAACTTCGAGAACGCCGAAGACCTCGAAGCGAAGCCGGCGTATCTCCGGCAGCTGCGGGTGTTCGGTATCGGGCTGGC
>PXQL01000012.1:663-1933 GCA_003021335.1 Halobacteriales archaeon QH_10_67_13 | reverse complement strand
AACTCCACGAGGGGCAGCTCGCGGATCTCGCGGCGGCGCTGTCGGTTCCGGTTAGGGACCGTCGGAGCGTCGTCTGGGAGTGGCTCGCTGAAGGGGGCAACCGAGTCGCCGAGAACAGACACACGGCCCTGGAGCTGCGGGTCCGCCGTCGACGGCTGCTGGCCGGCGACGAGTCGGCTGACCGTGGTGTGGCCGATCTCGAAGATCGACTCGATCGGCTCGACGCGGAGATCGATCGACTGTGCGCTCGGGCGCGCGATCGGGTCCTCGACCGCCGGTCGACGGGCGAGTATCGCGTCGTGATCGCGGACGCGACCGGAGAGAGCCGAGCCTGGGCCGGACTCACGGGCGCCGACGCGGACCGCGGGGAGTCTGCGATACTGCGACCGGCCCGGCCGCAAACCGAGACAACCACCGTTGAGGGATACGGCATCGCCGCGACCGACACGCCGGGGACGCTCGGGGGGCTGCCGGAGTATTACGAGCGAGTGGTTCCGGGAACCGTCGCCGCCGTCGAGGCAGCCGACGTGGTCGTGACCGACGATCCGGCCCTCGAAACCGGGACGGCCGCGCGGGTAACGCTCGGATCGGACTCGGAGACGGTTCGATCGCAGGTTGCAGCCGCGATCGAGACGCTGTCGGTCGACGTGGACGTCGAGTTGCCCTACACCGAAGACGGCCGGGCGACGAGCTCGTGGCTCCACGACATCGGGGCCGTTCGCGAACGGGCCTACGGAGATACGATCGAACTGCGGGTCGCGCTGTCGGCGGCGGCACTCGAACGGCTGCAAACGCGACTCGCAGGGGGCGATGGCATCGTGCGGCGACAGGACGGGTAGTTCACCCAGGCGGGGAGACCGAGCGGCCCACCGACCCGCTGTGCGACAGTTACAGTACCGCGTCGAGAATCTCGTCGGCGCCGTGCCGCACCGGATCGGTCGCCGGGGCGTCGATTTCCCTGGCGTAGTCCTCGATCGCCGCTCGGGCCGCCTCGGGACCGAGGTCGCTCGTGTTCATCGCACCGGCGACCACGGGCGCGGGCGAGACCGGCGCGGCCAGCTGCTCGTACAGACGCGCGTACTCGCGTGGATCGGGGAGCCCGAAGGACTCGTAGTGCCGGACGGCATCGTGATCGGGCAGGTGACACAGCACCAACGCGTCGGGCTGTGCGCCGTGGAGGATCGCCGTCGTGACCCCGGAGTAGGCGGGATGACCGAGCGCGCCCTGTCCCTCGACGATCAGCAGCTCCCGGTCGCCGACATCCTCGACG
>PXQL01000012.1:0-560 GCA_003021335.1 Halobacteriales archaeon QH_10_67_13 | reverse complement strand
AGTGCCGCGAACTCCTCGTCGTCCCCGAGAAAGTAGTGCAACCCGGCGATCACGTCACAGCCCCGCTCGATGGCCGCCCGGATGTCGGGGCGCCAGTTGGGCTCGAGCCCGCCGCCGATGGGTGCGATCCCGATGATGAGCGCGTCACAGGGCGGGACTGCGTCCATCGACGCGACGATCGGGGCGTCCTGGACATCCGGGACGTGTTCCGCGACCCGCTCGCCGGCCCGGGCGCGATCGAGCACGGCGATTACCTCGTGGTCTGCGTACCGGAGCACACCAAGCGCCGTTTTCGCGCGGCCGGGAAACTGCTCGTGGGCCAGCAACGCGACGCGCATGTGCGGTCCTGCGGGCCGGTGGTCTTAACTGTTGGCTGTCAGGCGTCTCTGAGAGTCTCCAGATGTCCCAAGTCCGCCGACGCGAGCCCGGGCTTACCGCTCGCGCTCGGCGACGAAGGTCGCGAGTTCTTCGAGGTACTCGGCGGTCTCGGGGTCGAGATCGACGGCCTCGAGCGCGTCGACGGCGACGGCCTCCTCGCGAGCCAGATCGGTGACGGCCGC
>PXQL01000011.1 GCA_003021335.1 Halobacteriales archaeon QH_10_67_13 | reverse complement strand
AAAGTCGGCGTCCCGGGCGAGCGTCGCCGCGAGTGCGACCCGCTGAAGCTCGCCGCCCGAGAGGGTGTCGATCGACTGATCGACGACCGACGCGATTTCGAGCCGCTCGATCAGCTCCGTCAAAACGTCCCGCTCGTCGGTGCGAGCGAGCAGCTCTCTCGTGGTGCCGTCGAACCGATCGGGGATGCGGTCGACGTACTGTGGCTTGCGCGCGACCGTCAGGTCGCCGCCCCGGACCGCTTCGAGATACTCTTGTAGTTCGGTGCCGCGGTAGGCCTCGAGCACCGCGTCCCAGCCGGGTTCCTCGCCAGGACGACCGAGGTTCGGGGCGAGCTCGTCGGCGAGGATCCGGACGGCGGTGGTCTTGCCGATCCCGTTCGGGCCGAGGATCCCCGTGACCTGTCCTTCTTGCGGGGCCGGTAGCCCGTACAGCGCAAAGCCGTTGTCGCCGTACCGGTGGATCGGATCCTCGTCGAGCTCCTGAGGGAGATTCCGGATCGTGATCGCGTCGAAGGGACATTTCTCGACGCAGATCCCGCAGGACTCGCCCAGACAGATCTCCTCGGAGATCCACACCTGGTCGGAACTCCCCTGGTAGGGTTCGTCCTCTTCGTAGCGTTCCTCGCGGGTGATGATGCAGTTCTTGCCGGTGCGGTTGGGCGGACAGAAGTTCGCACACTCGTAGTTACACCGGTCGGGCTGGCACTGATCCAGATCGACGACCGCGATGCTGTCGTCCGCCATTACTGGAGCGCACCGGTCGTCAGGAAGATCGCCCAGGTAATATACCACAGGGCGAAGCTCATGAAGCCGATGTACAGCCGGTCTTTCGTCCCGAAGTCTCCGGTGTCGATCCCGACCAGCCGCAGTATGGGAATCTCGAGAACGATAACGGCCGCCAGGATCACCAGCCCGATCGGCCCGCCAGAGCCCTCAACCAGGAGCGTCGAGACGACGCCGGCGGCAATCCCGCCGAGCGTCGCCGTCGTCGTGACGGTGATCGACCGGATGTACGGGCTAACCCCTCCCGTCGGGGGCCCGGCCTCGGACTCGGCCCCTGGATCGCCGTCGCTGGTCTCCGTCGCCATATGCGATATCGGGCCGCAGGGATCAAAAGGAGTTCGTTCCGCGAATTTATACCATCCGGGCGCCTCCGGCCGGTATGTCGACCGCTGACGCCCCGTCGGCGTGGTGGGTTGCCCTCGGCGGGGCGACCTTTCTCGGCGGGGCCGGCTGGTTCGTCCTCGCGGTCGTCACCGGCGGTAGCGTTCTCCGGGCACTGGGGGCCAACGGCCTCGGTGCGGCCGTGTTGATCGCGTGGGCCGGCCGGGACGCACTCGCCGATTCTGACTCCGAGGTCACGTCGGTCGGCGGAGCCGCCGGGACCGCCCTCCTGCTGTACGGGGCGTACCTGGTCGCGGCTGGGGTCGTACTCTTGGGTACCGCCCCGTGGCACGGCCTGTTGGTCGTGGGACTACTGTACGGCGGGCTGGGTATCGCGGCTGCGTTCGTCGGCCGGGGCGACGGGCCGGGTCAATCTTTATACAGTCGGCGTGCCTCACGACTATTCGATGACGGACACCGATGGGGAGGGCATCGCAGATCTGCCGCCGAGCGCGAAGCTCGTGTACAAGGTACTCGAGTACAACGGACCGCTCACGCAGAAGGGAATCGTCGAGGAGTCGATGCTCTCGGCGCGGACGGTCCGATACGCACTCGAGCGACTCGAGACGATCGGCGCCGTCGAGGAGGACGTGTACTTCGCCGACGCGCGACAGAATCTCTACGAGATCGACCCACAAGAGGCCGAGCCCGCGGTGTCGGACTGACGGACACCCGACGTTCGCGGTCGGCACGAGCCGGCCGTCGGCGGGAACGTGGGCGGAGCAGACAGGTCGTTCACCCGCTCAGGACGGGGTGACCGTCACCGTCCGTCCGCGATCGATCGCCCGCTCGAGTTCTTCAGCGATCGCACTGCCCCGAGAGACCTGGATCTCCCCACCACGGGAGACCGTCGCGGTGAACAGGTACTCCCCGTCGGCCCGCACCTCGACGGTCTCGCCGGCATGCTCCGTCAGCGGGATCACAACGTGACGGTCGGTCACGTCCGGCGTCACAGCAATATTGTCGCCCTTGGAACTCTCGTGGCGCTGGCTGCCGGCGTCCTGGTCTTGTGAGTCTCTTTCGGCGAGCGTCCGCACGTCAATGTCGATGCCCAGCTGATCCTCGACCTCGGAGATCCGGCTGCCACCCTTGCCGATCACCGTCGAGATGTCGTTCTCCCCAACCCAGACGACCGCGGCGTTCTGTCCGCGTAGCTCCACCTCGACGCCCCCGCGGGCGATCGAGCGGATCTCGCGTTCGATCTCTTCTCTGGCGATCCGGTCGACGCCGGACTCGCCGCCCGGGTTATCCTCGAGTGGAACGGTCACGACCTGCCGGTTGAACGTGTAGATCTCGTACTCGGGGCGGCCGGTCTCGAAGTCCCGGATGACGATCACCGGACGGGCGAGGTCTTCCTCCATCAGCCCCTCGGGAACTTTCACTTCGGTGGTGACGTCGTAGACGGTCGCGATCTCGCCGGCCTCGACGTAGACGACGGTGTCGACAACCTGCGGGATCAGGCCCAGCTCGACCCGGCCGATCAGCCGCTGGAGGGCGTCGATCGCGCGAGTCGCGTGGACGACGCCGATCATCCCGACGCCGGCCAGCCGCATGTCCGCGAACACCTCGAAGTCGTCGGTCTTGCGGACCTCGTCGTAGATCGTATAGTCGGGTCGGACCATCAGAAGCGAGTCGGCGGTTTTCGACATCTGCCCGTCGAGGGCGGTGTACTGGGTGATCTCCGGGCCGACCTGCAGGTCCCGGGGCTTCTCCATCGTCTTGACGGCTTTGTCGGCGTCGACGAGAAACTCTCCGACGGCCTGTGCGAGCGTGGACTTGCCGGCCCCCGGCGAGCCGGAGATCAACACGCCACGGTCGCGCTCGCGGAGCCGGTCGCGGAGCTCGTCGGCGTAGTCGTACTCGTCGAGGCTGGTCTTGACGATCGGCCGGACGGCCGTGATCTCCAGGGCGTCGCTAAAGGGCGGCCGGGCGATCGCGATGCGAAACTCCTGGAACTGGACGATCGTCATCCCCGGCTCGTCGAGCTCAGCAAAGCCCTCGGAGCTGTGTCTGACCGCCTCCTCGATGTCGACGGCGTACTCCCGCAGGTCGGGCTCGGTCAGGGGCTCCTCGCCGACGGTCTGGTACTGCATCTCCCCGATCGCACCCCGCTTTGCCATCGGCGCGACCCCGACCCGGAGGTGCAAGCTCATCGTCTGCTCGTCGAAGTACTCCTCGATCGCCAGCGTCTCGATGTCCGGGGTCTCGGGCTCGACGTACTCGACCTCGAAGCCCTTCGCTCGCGCGACCTCGGCCTGAACGTCGTCGCTCGTGAGCAGCGTCGCGCCGCGGTCGGCAGCCACCTCGCGGATCAGCGCGTCGATCTTGCCCTCGTCGGCGCCGCGTTTCTCGGCATCCCCGGGGCGGCGGCCGACGTACTCGACCTCGACCCGGCCGCGCGACTCGAGCTCGACTAACTCTTGCAGCTCGGCGAGGCCCTCCCAGCCGGTCTCTCGGCCCTGGTTTGCCTGTGACTCGAGCTCGCCGACGACGGCCTCGGGAACGACGACGGTCGCCCCGGCGAACTCGCCGGACTCGACCCGCTCGGATACCCGGCCGTCGATGATAGCGCTCGTGTCCGGGACGATTTCCATACGAACGGTTGTGCGCGCCGGAACATAAGCGACCGGATCGCCCGACAGGACTTTACTCTCGCTCGCCGAGTATGTATACATGCGAGTGCTCGTCTGTCGCGGGCACGTCCACGGGATGGACGCCGTCGAGTACGTGCGGGCCCTCCGAGAGCGCCTGTCCGACCACGAAATCGCCCTCGCCTCGACACCGACCGAGGAACGGGCCGGCGTGGACGGCGCAACAGTGGTGACCGGAGCCGCGCCGCCGGAAACGCTGTTCGAGTCCGACGCGTCGTTGTTTGCCTGCGTGTACGCCGGCACGGACCACCTGGATCTCGACAGGCTCGAGGCCGCGGGCGTGGCGGTGACAAACGCCGCGGGCGTCCACGGGCCGAACGTCGCCGAACACGCCATCGGCGGGATGCTCGCCCACGCGCGGGGCTTCGGGGAGGCCCGGGCCCGACAGCGCGACCGCGAGTGGCGCAGCTACCAAACCGCCGAGCTCCAAGGGTCGACGGTGACCGTCGTCGGACTCGGGGCGATCGGGACGGCGATCATCGACCGGCTGGTGCCGTTCGGCGTCGAGACCGTTGGGGTGCGGTACACCCCCGAGAAGGGTGGCCCCACCGAGACCGTGTACGGCTTCGATGAGATCCACGCGGCCGTCGCGGATGCAGGGTACGTCGTGCTCGCCTGTCCCGCGGCGGGGTCATCGAGACCGACGCCCTGGTCGCCGCGCTGCGCTGGAACGGGATCGACGGTGCCGTCCTCGACGTGACCGACCCCGAGCCGCTGCCCGAGGACCATCCCCTCTGGGCGTTCGACAACACCCTGATCACGCCCCACAACGCCGGGCACACCCCGGCCTACTACGGGCGACGGGCGGACATCCTCTCGGAGAACGTCGCCGCGCTTGAGGCGGGCGAGCCGCTTTGTAACCGCGTGCGGTGACGGGGGGCCGACGGGCTTTTTTTGCCGGGCCTCCCGGTCAGGGTATGAGTGATGTCGTCGATCTGACCCGCGAGCTGGTCGCGATCCCGAGCCACGAGGACGAGACCGCGGCCGGCGACGCGATCGAGGCCTGGCTGCGCGAGCACACCGACGCGACGGTCACCCGCGATCGCCACGGCAACGTCTTTGCGCGTCGAGGTGGGTCGGATCGACTCGCACTGGTCGGCCACCACGACGTCGTCCCGCCGGATCCCTCGCAGGTCGCCGACGACGGGGACGAGTACGTCGTCGAACGCCGGGACGGTCGGCTGTACGGCCGCGGGACCGCCGATATGAACGGCGCAGTCGCGGCCGCGATGTGTGCGTTTCGCGACACCGACCGGGAGGGTGTCACCTTCGTTTCCTTTATCGGCGAGGAGCAGGGCGGAGTCGGCGCCCGGGCGGCCATCGAGGACGGCTTCGCCCCGGCGTACGCGGTCGTCGGGGAAGGATCGACAGGGTACTCGGCTCCGGGCGTGACCGACATCGCGGTCGCACACCGCGGGCGACGGGGGAGCACGATCCGGGCCCGCGGCGAGGCCGCCCACGCGAGCGTACCCGAGGCCGGCACGAACGCGGTCTACCGGGCGAGCGACGCGATCGACGGGATCCGCGCACTCCCCGCACCCGAGACGACGGTGCTGGGCCACGACGTGACCGGCTCGCTGGTCGTCACCGAGATCGAGGGCGGATCGGCCTGGAACGTGATCCCCGAGTCGTGTGCAATCAC
>PXQL01000010.1:863-8633 GCA_003021335.1 Halobacteriales archaeon QH_10_67_13 | reverse complement strand
ACGCGCTGTTCGAGTCCGGTCAGTCCTGATCGGTCTCGGTCTCGGCCGGGCCCATTTCGGCGGCGACATCGATCGCGGCGGCGTTCGCGGCGACATCGTGGACTCGGACAACGTCGGCCCCGCGGTCGGCGGCCAGCGCGGTCGCGGCGACCGTCGGCTCGTAGCGCTCCCCGGCCTCGCGGCCGACCCGCTCGAACAGGGACTTGTGTGAGTGCCCGACGAGCACCGGACAGCCGAGCGCCCGAAACTCCTCGAGTCGGTCGAGCAACTCGAAGCTTTCCCGGGCGGTCTTGCCGAAGCCGATGCCCGGATCGACGATGATCTGCGAGCGGTCGAGCCCGGCCTTCTCGGCCAGCAGCACCCGCTCGGTGAGCTCGTCGATCACGTCGGCGACGACGTCGTCGTAGGGAATGTCTTTCCCGGCGACGACCGGCGCGTCGATCGAGTGCATGACCACGACCGGGACGTCGTACTCGGCCGCGACCAGCCGCATCGCGGGGTCTTCGAGCCCGGAGACGTCGTTGAGGATGTCCGCGCCGGCATCGAGTGCGGCCCGGGCGACGGCTGCCTTGCGCGTGTCGATCGAAACCAGCGCGTCGAGCTGTGCGATCCGCTCGACGACGGGCAACACCCGGTCGATCTCCTCCTCCACGGGGACGGGATCCGCGCCCGGACGGGTGGACTCGCCGCCGACGTCGACGATGTCCGCGCCGGCGGCGACCATCTCCTCGGCGCGGGCCACGGCGTCGGGCCGATCGTTGAACTCGCCGCCGTCATGGAAGCTGTCGGGAGTCACGTTCAGGATGCCCATCAGCGCCGTTTCGGCCTCCCACGGGAACCCAGAGCCCGTTGCCGACCGGGACGGACCGAGCGTCGTCCGGAGCCGGGCGGCCACGCCCGCGAGCTCGGGGCGATCGGCCAGCCGGTCACAGATCTGCTCGAACGCCGTGAGGGTCCCCCCCAGCTCGACCGTGACCGGATCGGAGCTGTGGCCCGACCGGTCCGGCACGCGACAGGACAGGCCGGCGTTGGCGACCGCCTCGCGGAGCTCGGAGACCTGGCGGGGCCGGAGCCGGAGCTTGACGACGCGGTGGACCGCCCGATCCGGGGCCAGCGACGTGCGTCGGCGCGCGTCGGCGAGAGAGCGCGGCGCGAGCGGCGTCTGTGCGCCGGCCCACCGGTCGCGGGCCTCGGCGACGGTGTGCAGGGAGCCGGTCACGAGCACGGCGTCCTCGGGACCGGCGGCCGCGAGGGCCGCGTCGACGGCGTCGGGAACGTCGGCCCGGGTCTCGACGGACGGAACGTCGGTCGCACGCTTGATGGCCGCGGCCAGGACCGCCTCGTCCTCGGCGCGGCCGTGATCGGGCCGGCAGACCGTGATCCGGTCGGCGGGGGGAAGGGCCGCCGCGATCCCGCGGTGGTCCTTGTCGGCGAGCGCCCCGGCGACGACGTGCAGCTCGTCGTAGGCGAACGTCTCCAGCGTATCGGCGACGGTGGCCGCCGCGCCCGGGTTGTGTGCGCCGTCGAGCACGACCAGCGGCTCCCGACCCATCACCTCGAACCGGCCGGGCCAGTGGGCGTTCCGCAGCCCGCGTGCGAGCGCATCGGCGAGTGCCTTCTCGTCAACGGCGAGCGGACCGACTGCGACCTGACGGACCAGCGCCGCCGCGACCCCGGCGTTGCGGGCCTGGTGGTCTCCGAGCAGGGGGAGTTTCGTCTCCACGCGCCAGCCGTCCCCGTCAATCGTCACCGGGTTCTCGAGTCCGTCCCGGCCGCGAGAGCGCACCCGAACGTCGCCGTCGGGGCCGACGGTCCGGGTCGCGGTTTCCTCGCGGATCGCGGCGAGGGCCTCGCCAGTCGCGCCGGTCACGAGCCGCCCCTCGGCGGCGACTCCGGCCTGGTCGCGAGCGATCTCAGCGACGGTGTCTCCGAGCAGATCTGTGTGCTCGGTTGGCGCCGCGGTCGGCGACGTAGGGCGCAATCCGCTCGACGAACGCGACGACCGCCGCTCGGGGGATCTTCCGGCCGTCGATCCGGATCCGCTCGCGCAAGTCGGCGAGATGCGGCGAGGTGTAGCGCCCGACGGTCGCGTCGGTCTCGCGGAGCGCAGATTCGGCCATCCGAACGACCGACCCCTTCCCGTTCGATCCGGCGACCTGTACGCAGGCGAGATTCTCCTGTGGATCGTCGAGGTGCGCGAGCAGGGCGGCCGTGGCCTCGGTGCCCGGCCGGGGCGGATACCGCCGCAGATCGTAGAGATACTTGAGCGCCGCCTGGTAGTCCATGCCTCCTTTCACCGCGGCTGTTCCTTCTTACTGACGGTCGCCGAGGCTGCGGTCAGACGGATTTATATTCGTCGACTGATCAGTGTCCGGAAGTGAAGCGGAGACAGCTGCTCGCCGCCTGCGCCGCCGGCGCCTGTGCCTTGGCCGGCTGTCAACGCAGCGTCGAGAGCCCGCTTCCGGACGACGCCGAGACGGTACTCGGGGCCGTTCCCGAAGCGGTCGGCGACCGACCGCTCAACGGGCTGACGCTGTACACGACCGAGCCGGGCCCGGACGACGACGACGAGGAGTCACCGGGAACGATCGCGATCCCGATTCCGGGCGCGACCGGGGGCAGGCCCAAGGAGACAGGGCCCCCGGTGAGGACGTTCGAGCAGCTCGAGGAGCAGGTCGGAGTCGGTGCCGAGGCAGTCGATCGGCACGGGACCGCGACTTACGCCCAGTCGAAGACCCGACTCGAGGTCAGCTACCCACGACTGAAGTCGTGGGCTTGTCGGTGGACTCCCGTTCAAACTCCAAGTTGGAGTGGACACTGGATGTTTCGCTCACGTTCAACGTCCCCGACTTCAGGGCAAGCTGACCGTTGCCCAACCCATCGGGACGTTTGCCCGATGGTAAAGCTAACAGGCGGAGGCCGACGTTCTTCGCCGCGTTGTAATCTCCATCCACCTCGTAGCCACACTCGTTGCACGCGAACCAGCCGTCCGAGTCACGGTTCGTGCTGGACTGGTGGCCACACTTCGAGCAGGTCTGCGACGAAAACGCGGGGTTGACCTCCTTGACTCGAATCCCGTACTCGGCAGCCTTGTACTTGATTTGCTCTTGCAGTTCGCGGAACGCCCAATTGTGCATCTGCCGTTTCAAACGGTCGTCGTAGGCGTCCATCCGCTCGCGGATGTGGGTTAGGTCTTCAACGGCGATGTACGAACAGTCGTGTCGCAGGGCTTCTTTCACAATTCCACGTGAGATGTTGTGCAGGCGATTCAGGACGAAGCGGTTTTCCCGTCCCGACAGTCGCCGTAACGCCTGCCGAGCGGAACGGGTGCCTTTGTCCTGAAGGCTTCGCCGCGCGCGGAAATAGTGGTTCTGCCCCCACAGCAGTTCGCCGCCGTCGAAGAACCGCCCCGTACTGGTCACGGCGACGTTCTTTAGGTTCAAGTCCACACCGAGAACGCGGTCGCCGTCGCGTTCCTCTACCTTTTTCTTGATGACAACGTGGAGGTAGAAGGTGTCCTTATCTTCGTGGTAGTGGAGCGTTCCCATCCGCTTTTCGTAGTCGTCGTCTTCGAGATACGACCGCTGGTACTCCCCAAGCACGAAGTCGGCTTCGACGCGCCCGTTCACGGTGGAGAGTGTGGCGCACTCGTCTTTGATGGTCAACGTCCGTTTGTCGTAGACAGCAGAGGGTTTATCGAACGACGGGAGCGGGCGACTGTTTCCCTTCTTCCACTCTGCGACGGTGCTTTTCATCGCTTCGACGGCTTTCGAGTACGCTCGCACCACGAGGTTAGCGGGAAGGTCAGTAACGTCGCGCAGGTCGTGGTACACTTCGTCGTGGATGGTGGACTTGTTGAGAATCAGGTTGCCGTCGTCGTCTCTGCCGTGTTCGACGGTGTAGGTGGCGGCGGTGTTGAACTGCTGGATGGTCTGATGGAGGTCGTCGCACCGCTCATCGGGCACGTCGAGCTTGACCGGGACGGTGCGTTTGACCTCCATCGCACATTCACGTGCGTACCCTTTATTTATACATCCGACGCCGACGTTGGGGAGTCAGCTATGCTATCGTCGGTAGACTGTTTCACGGAGCGTACGCGCTTCTCCCACCCGTAAACGGGTGGGCTTCCGCGCTGTACCGCTGTGAGGGCACTCGGCGATCCGCGATCCCGCAGCCGGGAGGTTACGAGCCCGAGTCGGCGGACTGCTCGGCCTCTGCCGACTCCGCCTCGGAGGACCGCTCGGCGAGGTGTACCTCGCCGGCGCCGTTCGGGACGAGACACAGGAAGGCTCCGGGTGTGTCGCCGTCGTTTCGGTACCAGTGTTCGACGCCGGCCGGGATCAACAGCGCGTCGCCCGGGGAGACGGCGTGGGTTTCGTTGCCGATTCCGACGGTGTAGGTCCCTTCGAGGACGTACTGCTCGTGCTCGCGGGCGTTCGTGTGTCGGGGGACGGTCGCGCCCGGGGCGAGTTCGAACCGCCGCATCGCGAACGTCGGCGTCTCCTGCGCCTCGCCCAGCAGGACCCCCTTCGAGAGCCCGTCGGCCAGCTCGACCGGTTCGTAATCGATCTCCTCGGCGCGCCGGAGAACCGGCGCCGGATCGGAATTGGCCATGCGAGGCCTCGACGCTCGAGGGATTTGTGTCTTGGTACCTCAGGCGAGTCCGACGGCCCGGGGGAGCGTCCGGCGGTACCGGGCGGCGAGTTCCCTGACGACCAGTCGGTCGCGGGCGTCCGGCCCGAGCAGACGCCGGCCGCGAGCGGCCGGAGAAAGGTCCAGTCGAAGGGAAACAGTCCCTCGAACCGACGAAGCAGGAGAACCTGGATGCCGTTCTGGACTGCGATCGCGAGTGCGGTGCCCAGGGCTGCGCCGACGAGGCCGAACTCTACGACGAACGCGTAGGTCAAGACGACGTTCAACACGGCCAGCAGCCAGTCGAGTGCCATCCGGGCGTACTGGTGGTCGGTCATCATCAACAGCCAGCCGGTCGCGCCGACGGCGCTGCCGACGAACGTCCCGCCGAGGTAGACGACGAGCGGGAGATATCCCCGGGTGTAGGTCGCCCCGAACGCCCCCAGCAGCTCTCCTCCGTACACGCCCAGGACCGCGAGCAGCGGCAACACCGCCGTCACGATCAGCCGCGTGACCGATGAGTACACCGCGTTGAGCGTCTCCATCTCGTCTGCGGCGTACAGATCCGAGGCCACCGGCGGCAGCAGCTGGTTGAACGAGATCAGCGGGATCCAGGCGATCGAAATCAACACGACGACGACGTTGTACACGCCGGCCGCGACGGCCGTGAGCAGCGCACCGACCAACAACAGATCGATCCGGTCTTGGAACACCTTTCCGAAGCTGCTCATCGCGACCGGGGCCGCGTGGTTGTAAAACCGCCGGAGATCGGTTCGAACTCCGCGCAGGCTGGGGACGATTCCGGTCGACCGGACCGAAATAACGACGCCGACGACCGCGAGCGCGAGCATGCAGACGACCATTCCGGAGGCGACGCCGACGACGCCGCTCCCGAGCGCGATCGCCCCGGCCCCGCCGACGAGCCGCGCGGCCGGTCTGAGCAGCTTGTTGAACACTACCTCTCCCCGGGCCGAGCCCAGCGCCCGGAACGTCGCCGCGACGATCATCACGACCCCCGTCAGCCCGACGATCAGTCCGAACAGCCGCAGGGTTGGCACGAACGCCGGCGTGTCGACGGTGACCGCGTCGATCGCCGGAGCCGCGAGCCACACCCCGGCCGTGACCGCGGCGCCGGCCGTCGCGGTCGTCGCGTACGCGAGCCCGACGATCCGGGGGCGCTCGGCGGGCTCGCCGGCCGGGACGAACCGCTGGAGCGCCGGCACGCTGCCGAACGTGACGAGCTGGGTCAGTATCTGCGAGATTCGCCAGGCGACCGCGTAGACGCCGTACAGCGCCGGACCCAGACCGGCTACGAGGAGAAACTCCGTGGCCGCGGTCAGCAGCCGCTGTCCCGTGACGCCGCCGGAGGTGACGACCGCGCCGTGTGCGATCGTCACCAGCGCCTCGCGTTCCTCGTCTGCGACGCGTTCGTCGCGAGCCACACCACGCGAGAGCCGACCGGTCGTGTTAAGCGCCCCGTTTGCGATCGACCGACTCGCCCGAACGCGCCCGGTTACCAGGTCTCGATTCGCCCCTCGCGGAGGTCCTCGACACAGCCCTCACAGTCGGCGTGGCCGGCCTCGAAACAGGCCGGTCTGCCCGCGTCGTCGAGCGGGACCGCCCGTCGCTCCGCGTACCGACGACAGACGATCCGAGCGCGATCCTCGTCGATCGCGTCGTCGGCCTCGCCCGTGAGTTTCCCGGCCGCGAACGCCTGGCGGGCGCGCTCGTACTCCCGGCCGGCCGACCTGAGTTTCGTCCGGAGGAATCGTCCGAGACGGTCCTCGTCTGCCATGGGACTGATACGTGGGACGGACATAAGAACGGTCGGAAACTAGCGATAGTATGCTAACGGAGACGGGGCTCGGCGGGTCGATCGGCCTCGTAGCCTCCGAGGATCCGCCCCGAGTCGAGCTGCGGCTCGCCGGCCCGGACGACGAGCGGCTCGTCGTGACCGTCGACCCGACCGCGACCGTCCGAGAGACCGAGCGCGTACAAACCGAGTGACCGCGACTGCGAGGCCCGGACTGCGGTCCGATTCCCTCGACTGCGTCTACTTCCGCCGTGGTTGCGGAACTTTTTATATTAAGGGACGACAACTACTGCATGTCTCCCACAGAAAACACGGCGGAGACACTGAGAGCCCATGACTGAGACAGACTTGCGTACCCACGCAGAAGACATCCACGACCAGTTTGCAGACCGCCTCGAGGTGAGCGTCGACGAGATCCACGAGCGCCTCGAGACGCTCGTCTCCGAGTACAAGGTGCCGGCGAGCGAGGCCCGGCGGAGCGTCACCAACAGCTATCTTGAAGAGGCGGGCATCGACCGCGACGAGCTCGCCGGCGACTCAGAGCACGCCGAGATCGCGGAGATCGACAGCCCCGAGGAGTGGCTCGACGTCCGCGCGAAGGTCATCGAGCTCTGGGACGCGACCAGCGACGCCGTCGCCCAGGTCGGCCTGCTCGGCGACGAGACGGGGACCGTGAAGTTCACGAAGTGGTCGAAATCGGACCTGCCGGCGCTCGAAGAGGGTGCCGCCTACGAGCTGGGGAACGTCGTCACCGACGAGTACCAGGGCCGGTTTTCGGTGAAGCTCAACAGCACGACCACGATCGAGCGCCTGGACGAGGAGATCGAGGTCGGCGACGACGCCGTCGAGATCGAGGGTGCCCTAGTCGACATCCAGTCGGGCTCGGGGCTGATCAAGCGCTGTCCCGAGGACGACTGCACCCGCGTGCTCCAGAACGGCCGGTGTTCGGAACACGGCGAGGTCGAGGGGGAGTTCGACCTCCGGATCAAGGGTGTGCTCGACGACGGCACCGGTGTCCACGAGGTGATCTTCGACCGCGAGACGACTGCGGCAGTGACCGGAATCGAGCTCGCGGAGGCAAAGGAGATGGCGATGGACGCCCTCGACACCTCGGTGGTCGCAGAAGAGATGCGCGAGGAGCTTCTCGGCCGGTACTACCGCGTGACCGGGCCGACGCTCGGCCGGTACGTGCTCGCGGACGGCGTCGAGCGCCAGCCCGGGACGGTCGATCCAGAGGCCGCCCTGATCAAAGCGAGGTCGATCTGAGATGGCGACGACACCGACACGCGAGGTCGCACGGCGGGCCTTCGCCGTCGAGTTCAACG
>PXQL01000010.1:0-721 GCA_003021335.1 Halobacteriales archaeon QH_10_67_13 | reverse complement strand
CGATCCCAACGGCGACACCTACTTCACCTACGCCGGGCAGTACCAGCCCGACGCCGCCTCGATGCTGCGGGAGCTCGAACCCCCGGCCTACGTCGCGGTGGTGGGCAAGCCCCGCACGTTCGAGACCGACGAGGGCGAGGTGAACGTCTCGATCCGGCCGGAGTCGATCACGACCGTCGACGAGGCCACCCGCGACCGGTGGGTCGTCGAGACTGCCGAGCGAACCGTCGAGCGGCTCCAGGCCTACGACGACGACGCGACCGAGTACGTCCGGATGGCCCGCGAGCATTACGACAGCGACGCGGAGCGGTACCGGCAGGCCGCCGTCGAAGCACTCGAAGGACTCGAAGCCCAGGCAACCGCCGACGCCTGACCACGGTCTCGGGGCCGCGCGATCCCAACCGGTAAGAGGACTTGCGCCCAACCGCGGGTATGGTCGAGACCGAATCGGACCAGCAGCTGACCCGCGGTGACGAGGCACCGGTGTTCGAGCTTCCCGGCACAGATGGGCAGACACACGCCCTGTCTGACTACGACGACCACGAGGGTATACTCGTCGTGTTCACGTGTAACCACTGTCCGTACGCGCAGGCGAAATTCGACGAGCTGAACGGTCTGGCCGAGGAGTTCGACGAACTCGCGGTCATCGGGATCAACCCCAACGACCCGGAGGAGTACCCAGAGGACGACTTCGAGACGATGGTCGAGTACGTCGAGGACG
>PXQL01000095.1 GCA_003021335.1 Halobacteriales archaeon QH_10_67_13 | reverse complement strand
CGAGCGGCGCCTACGGGCCCGGCTGGTCAGGCTCGTTGAACGGACCCTCGAAGAGGAGGGCCTCGAAGTGTTCGCCTGGCGGTCGGTACCGACCGGCGAGGCCGGGCTCGGCGAGACGGCCCGTACCTCCGAGCCCGCGATCAGGCAGGTGTTCGTCCGGCCGGCGGAGGACCTCGACGCCGAGGCGTTCGACCGACGACTCTACCTCGCCCGCCGGACGATCCGACAGCGGGTGCGAGACCGAGGACTCGACCGCGAGCAGTGTTACGTGGTCTCGCTCGACCGGCAGACGGTCGTCTACAAGGGACTGTTGACCGCGAGCCAGCTCGGGGCGTACTACACGGACCTGACCGACGACCGCGTGCGCTCGCAGTTCGCGATGGTCCACGCCCGGTTCTCGACGAACACCTTGGGGGCCTGGCACCTAGCACACCCCTACCGAACGCTGATCCACAACGGCGAGTTCAACACCATCCAGGGCAACGTCAACTGGATGCGGGCCCGGGAGACCGACCTCGCAGACGAGGCCTTCGGTGAGGAGATCGACCGGCTCCGACCGATCATCGAAGACCCTGACCAATCAGACACCGCCAGCGTCGACAACGCCCTTGAGCTGTTGCTCGAGACCGGCCGGGAGCTGCCACATGCCCTGCGCATGCTGATCCCGGAGGCCTGGCGCGCCCCGGAAACGGGCGTCACCGGCGACCGGCGGGCCTTCTATGACTACCACGCGTCGCTGATCGAACCCTGGGACGGACCGGCCTTAGTCGCCGCGACCGACGGCCAGCGGGTCGGCGCCGTGCTCGACCGGAACGGACTGCGCCCCTGCCGGTACGACATCCTCGAGGACGACCGGCTGGTCATGTCCTCGGAGGTCGGCGCCCTCCCCTACGACCCCTCCGAGATCCGCGAGCGGGGCCGGCTCCAGCCCGGCCAGTGTTTCCTCGCCGATCCTGAGGCCGGCCGGGTCGTCCCTGACGCCGAAGTGTTCGAGGAGATCGCCGATCCGACCTACGCCGAGTGGGTCGAGCGAAAACAGCGCCGGCTGGCCGACCTCGAGCCCGGGCCCGATCGCGGGTCGATCGAGGAGCTCGGGGCCAACCAGGTCACCCACGGGTACACCTACGACGAACTCGAGCACCTGCTCGAGCCGATGGCCGAGACCGGCGCCGACCCGGTCGGGTCGATGGGCGATGACACACCGCTGTCGGTGCTCTCGCAGTTCAACCGGCCGTTGTTTAGTTATTTCAAAGACCCGGCTGGGCGAGCAGCGCAACCTGCTCGCGGAGACGCCGGCCCACGCCCGCCAGCTCGTGCTCGACTCGCCGATCCTCACCGACGACAACCTGGCCGCGATCGCGGCCCTCGACGGGACCGAGGGGCTCTCGGCGACGGTACTGGACGCCACCTACGACCCCGACGAGACCGACCTCGAGACGGCCGTCGACGAGCTCCGCCGCGAGGCCGCCGGCGCCGCCGAGGCACACGACATCGCCGTCCTCTCGGACCGGGCGGTCGGTCCCGATCGGGTTCCGATCCCGTCACTGCTCGCGGTCGGGGGCGTTCACCACCACCTCGTCCGGACGGGCGCCCGCACTGACGTCGGGCTGGTCGTCGAGTCGGGCGACCCGCGGACGGTCCACCAGGTCGCGGCGCTGATCGGCTACGGCGCCGGCGCGGTCAACCCGTATCTCGCCTACGAGACCGTCGCCGAGCTGACCGAGGCCGACCGGAACCGGGCGGTCGCAGCCTACCGGGACGCCGTCGAGACCGGACTGTTGAGGACGATGGCGAAGATGGGCATCTCGACGGTCGAGAGCTACCGCGGCGCGCAGATCTTCGAGGCCGTCGGGCTCTCCTCGTCGGTGATCGAGGAATACTTCGAGGGGACAGCAAACCGGACCGAGGGGATCGGGCTCGACGCGATCGAGGCCGACGCCCTAGATCGCCACGCGCTGGCCTGGGCCGACGACGCCGCCCCCGAGCGGGTCGGCGAGTTCGAGAACCGCACCGGCGGCCGCCACCATCGGTGGAACCCGAAGACCGTTGGCACGCTCCAGCAGGCCGTCAGGCAGGGCGACTACGAGGCCTACCGCGAGTTCGCGGCGATGGTCAACGACCAGTCCGAGCAGCTCCAGACCATGCGCGGACTGCTGACACTCGAGAGCGACCGCGACCCCGTCCCGATCGAGGACGTCGAGCCGGTAGCTTCGATCGTCGAGCGGTTCGAGACCGCGGCAATGTCGCTTGGCTCGCTCTCGCCGGAGATGCACGAGAACAACGCGATCGCGATGAACCGGCTGGGCGCGACCGCAAACACCGGCGAGGGGGGCGAACCCCCCGAGCGGTTCGACACCGAGAAAGCGTGTGCGACGAAACAGGTCGCCTCCGGCCGGTTCGGTGTCACCGCGACGTACCTCTCGGCGGCCGACCAGCTCCAGATCAAGATGGCCCAGGGCTCGAAGCCCGGCGAGGGCGGGCACCTCCCCGGTGGGAAGGTAAACGAGATGATCGCCCACGTCCGCCACGCCACGCCCGGCGTGGGGCTGATCTCCCCGCCGCCACTGCACGACATCTACTCGATCGAGGATCTAAAGCAGCTGATCTATGACCTGCGGGCGGCAAACCCCGAGGCAGAGGTGAGCGTCAAGCTGGTCGCCGAGGACGGCGTCGGGATCATCGCCGCCGGCGTCGCCAAAGCCGAGGCAGACGTCGTCCACGTCTCCGGGCACTCCGGTGGCACCGGCGCCTCGCCCAAGACCAGCATCAAACATGCCGGCGTCCCCTGGGAGCTGGGCGTAGCCGAGGCCCACCAGCTACTCAGCGAGACCGGCCTCCGGGATCGGATCCGCGTCACGACCGACGGCGGATTCATGACCGGCCGGGACGTGGCCGTCGCGGCGCTACTGGGCGCGGAAGGGTACGTGTTCGGCACCGCGTCGCTGGTCTCTTCGGGCTGCGTGATGGCCCGGCAGTGCCACGAGAACACCTGCCCGGTCGGGGTCGCGACCCAGGACGAGTCGCTGCGGGACCGGTTCCCGGGGCAGCCCCAGCACGTGATCAACTACATGACCTTCATCGCGGCGGAGCTCCGGGAACTGATGGCCGAGCTCGGCTTCGAGACCGTCGAGGAGATGATCGGGCACGCGGACTGCCTCCGCCAGCGCGAGACCGGCCACGACCGCGCCGACGGGCTCGATCTCTCGGCCGTGCTCGCGCCTGCCGACAGTCCCGAGCAGTTCGACGCCGCCGACGCGCGACCGGAGCAGATTCCTGGGGATCGACTCGACGACGAGCTGCTCGAGGCGGCCGGGTCGGCGATCGAGACCGGCGAGCCGACGACGGTCGCGGCCGAGATCGACAACACCGACCGGGCGGTCGGCGCGACGATCTCCCACCGGATTTCCCGCGAGCGCGGCACCGACGGGCTCCCGGACGGGACGATCACTGCGAGACTCGACGGAACCGCAGGCCAGAGCTTCGGCGCCTTCCTGCAGTCCGGTGTGACACTGTCACTGACCGGGAGCGCGAACGACTACCTCGGAAAGGGCCTGTCCGGCGGTCGGCTAATTGTCCGGACGCCGTCGACTGCCGGCTACGACGCCGCCGAGAACGTCGTCGCCGGCAACGTCGCCCTGTACGGCGCCACTCAGGGGGAGTGTTACGTCAACGGCGCGGTCGGCGAGCGCTTTGCCGTCCGCAACTCGGGCGCTCACGCCGTCGTCGAGTCGGTCGGCGATCACGCCTGCGAGTACATGACCGGCGGCGTGGTCGTCGTGCTCGGTGAGACCGGGCGGAACGTCGCGGCCGGCATGTCCGGCGGCGTCGCGTACGTCTACGATCCTGACGACGAGCTCGCCGACCGGGCCAACACCGAGATGGTCACCCTCTCGACGACACTGGAGGAGCGCGACCGGACGGTTCTGACCAGGCTCGTCGAGAACCACGCGGCATACACCGACTCACAGCGGGCCCGGCAGCTGCTCGAGGCCTGGCCCGAGACGATCGAGGCGTTCACGCGGGTGATGCCTGACGCCTACGCCGAGGTCATTGCAGACCGGAGCCGCGAGGACGTCCGGACCGACCCGCCCGCGCCGGCCGCTCTCGACGGGGCCGGCGAGCGGGTCCGGGGCGGCGCGGACTGACCGCCGGTCCGATTGGAGGACGGACCGGACGATTTTACTGCGCTGTCCTCGACCTGCTCGCATGTACGAGGCGCTCGTGATCGGCGCACACGACTACGAGGTGACGGTTTTCAACCGCGGCCGCCACGGGAACCCCTTCGCGGGGGACGATCGGGTCGGCCACGTGACCGGCGACCGAACGAGCGGCGCCGCGCTCGCGGAGGCACGGGCGGCCGTCGAACCGGAGCTCGTCGTCGACACCGTCGCCTACTATCCTGGCGAGGTTCGGATGGCCACCCGGGTCTTCGAGGATGTCGGGGCGTACGTGTTCGTCTCCAGTGGCGGCGCCTACGGCCGCGAGGAGATCCCGAAACGCGAGGGCGAGACGCCGCTCGAACCGTGTACCGACGAGCAGGCCGTCGACGACGGCGCCGAGACCTACGGCAACCGCAAGGCCGAGGCCGACCGCGCGGTCTTCGAGGCCGCCGCCGAGGGAGTCAACGCGATGAGCGTCCGCCCGACGATCGTCTATGGACCCTGCGATTACACGGGGCGGCTCGCCTACTGGGTCGACCGGGTCCGAGAACACGACCGGGTGCTCGTCCCCGGCGACGGAACGAACATCCACCACCTCGTTTCCGTCGAGAACGTCGCCCGCGCGATCCGGACC
>PXQL01000094.1:1590-6938 GCA_003021335.1 Halobacteriales archaeon QH_10_67_13 | reverse complement strand
TGGAGCCGGTCGATGACCGACTGCTCGCGGGTGAACGCTACGACGGCCTGAACATCGGCACCGAGCCCGGTTAGTAACTCGTCCAACGCGGTCATCGTGTACTCTCGTATGGATGATCCGTCGGACGGAAAAAGGGTTGCGACCCGTCCGTCGTGTGGCTGCCGGGGGTCAGTGGATCGTCTGACACGGGCGAAGCAGACTTATCACCCTGGGGCCGCGAGCAAGTAGCGTGACCGATCGTCCGTCCGTCCTGATCGTTGACGACGAAGAAAGCGCCGCCGACGTGTACGCGCTCCGGCTCGAAGACGAGTACGAGACGGCAGTCGCCTACAGCGGTCGGACCGCCCTGGAGACGGTCGACGACGGGATCGACGTCGTGTTGCTCGACCGTCGGATGCCGGAGCTATCCGGCCGGGAGATCCTCGAGGCGATCCGCGAGCGCGGGCTGGCGGTGAGCGTCATTATGCTCACCGCGGTCGATCCGGGCCTCGAGGTCGTCGAGATGCCATTCGACGATTACATCACGAAGCCGGTCGCGAAAGACGAGCTCGTGGCGGCGATCGACAGGCAGGTCGGGCTCGGTCGCGGCGAGACCCGCACCGAGTACCACGAGGTCCGAGCGAAGCTCTCGCTGTTAGAGCGGGAGCTCCCGCCAGACGAGCGCGACAGCGAGACCCTCAGGCGGCTGCGCGAGCGGGCCGCCCGGCTCCGCGAGCAGCTGACCGACGCAGAGTCCGGCTCCGACTCAGCCGACCCCGAGGACGGTACAGGCCCGCGACCGGACGGGTCGGCGCCGAATCAGTGACATCCTCCCGCGGCTAAAGGTGCGGGCCTCCCACCCGGTGTCGGCCAGGCAGGTCAATCCTGAAGATCGGGAGTCTCAGGTTTGTGACCGAGGGCGCTGGCTCTGCCACGAAGCCGGTACTCGTCCCCCGCAGGGGGCTTTGAGGTATCTTGTTTTGTGTCGGTCGGCGCGGTCGGCTCACTTGTTTGAAGCCGGCTCTCGTCGTGGCAGACACCGAGTCAACTGCCAGTTTCCCACGCACAAACCCGTACGGGTGGTTGGAGAATCAAGCCTACGGCGCGTATCCACGGCCGAAAGTCGTGGTATTAGGCCTACCCATCAGTATAACCGGCGACCGACAGCCATTTGCGAGCCACGGAGCAACGGCGGCGCATGGACGACAGCCGCGTTCTGATCACCGGCGGCGCCGGGTTCATCGGCTCGACGCTCGCGAACCGCCTCGCGGCGGACAACGACGTGATCGCGATCGACGACCGCTCGCTTGGAACCCCCGAGAACCTCGACCCCGGCGTGGAGTTTCTTGACCGGTCGGTGCTCGAGGATGACTGGCCGGCGGAGGTCGACGTAGCCTTTCACCTGGCAGCACTGTCCTCCCGGGCGATGCTCGAAAACCGCCCGCGGGAAGGCACCAGAGTCAACGTCGAGGGTATGGTGAATGTCATCGAGCGCACCCGCGAGCACGCCGAGGCGATCGTCGTCGCCGGCACCTCCTCGATGTACGACGATAAGCCTCCCTCCCGGGAGACAGATTCCGTCGAGGCCGCGACCTGCTACGAGGCGTCGATGCTCGCCCGTGACCGGTACATGGAGTATTACAACAACTTCTACGAGGACGTACACGTCGCCTCGACGCGGTTCTCCTCGGTGTACCAGGGCTACGGGGGCAACGAGGCCCACAAGGGCGAGTACGCGAACACTGTCTCTCAGTGGGCCGAGAAGATGGCAGACGGCCGGCGGCCGGTGCTGTGGGGCGACGGCACCCAGACCCGAGATTACGTTCACGTCTCTGATGTCGTACGGGCGATGGAGGCGGTCGCAAACGCCCGTCTAGAAGGGGCGTACAACGTCGGCACCGGGCGGAACTTCTCGTTCAACGAGACGGTCGCGCTGTTGAACGACGCGCTCGGGACCGACATCGAACCTGAGTACGAGCCCGTCCAGCTGAGAAACTACAACTACCAACAGCGGTTCGACATCTCGAAGCTCCGGGAAGCGACCGGCTGGGAGCCGACCGTTCCCTTCGAGGAGGGCGTCGAGCGGGTCTGTCGGCCGTACGCCGAGTGAGACGGTGCGTGTCCCGGCCGTGCACGGTCCCGATATCGTTAACCGGATCGATCCACTCCATACGATATGAGCATACACGTGGCGATCGTCGGCGCCTACGGCAGCGCCGGTTCAGCGGTCGCCGATCGGCTCGTCGACGAGCCGGATATCGAACCAAGTAGCTCTCGAGGACACCGTCGCGCAGAAAGACGACCGGACGCGCGGCTGGGCAGGCCACCGCCGCGAGCAAGTACACGAGTGGGCCGAGCGCGAGGACGTTCACCTCTACCGCGAGCCCGCGCGGTTCGTTGACGACCGGACCCTGGTCGTCGGGGACGCCAGGATCGAGCCCGATTACGTCGTCCTCGCGACGGGCTCGCGGATAAACGTGCCCGACATTCCTGGCATCGACGCGGTCGAGCACATGACCAGCGCCGACGTGCTCGACGCGACCGAGTTTCCCGACTCGGGGATCGTCATCGGCTTCGGCTACATCGGGCTGGAGATGGCCCCGTATCTCGTCGAGGCTGGCGGGATGGACCTCACGGTGGTCGAACACGACGACCGGCCCCTCGACGAGGCCGATCCGGCCTTCGGCGACGAGATCCTCGACATCTACCGCGAGGAGTTCGGCATCGAGGTGCTGATGAACGCCCGGGAACAGTGCCTCGAGCAGACCGAAACCGGCGTCCGGCTCGTGCTCTCGACTCCCGAGGGACGGGAGGTCATCGAGGCCGAGCAGCTGTTCTGTTTCACCGAGCGCCGGCCGAACGTCGACGGCCTGGGACTCGACGCGGCTGGGATCGACACCGAAGGAGAGTGGGTCGAGGGGACGATGCGGGCCCGGGATAACGACCGAGTGTACGTCGTCGGCGACGCGAACGACAAGGAGCCGATCCTCCACGTCGCAAAGGAGCAGGGCCACACCGCGGCTGAGAACATCCGCCGGGAGCTGCGCGGCGAGTCGCTCCGCCCTTACGAGAACGTCCACCACCACGTTGTCTTCTCCGGGCTGGGCGTGTACCCGTTCGCCCGTGTGGGCCACACGCCGGCGAGCGCCCGCGACGCCGGCCACGAGACCGCGGTCGCGACCCGGCGGGCCAGCGACGACGGCATCTTCGAGTCGAAAGGCGTCCCGGCTGGACTCGCCCGGCTGGTCGTCGACCGCACGGACGGGACCGTGCTCGGTTACCAGGGGCTACACTACCACGCCGACACGATGGCAAAGACCGCACAGGTCCTCGTCGAGCTCGGGCTCGATGCCCGGTCGGTTCCGGACAGGGCCTACCACCCGACGCTACCGGAGCTGTTCGACGGGCTGTTGCGCGAGGCCGTCGAGCAACTCGAAGCGCCCGGAGACGAGAACGCGACCGAGGAGGCCGTCCCGCCGGTCGAGACCGACAGGTCGGGAGCGGGCTCCGACTGATCCGATCGGGATCCGGCGGCTCTGATCGGTTCTCGGCGGTCAGCCGTCGGTCTCCCCGTCGATCGCCGCCTCCCTGAGTTCGCGGTCCATGTCGGACTCGACGGTCAGCTCGGGAACGGTCGTCGGCTCGTGCTCGTCGTCGACGGCGACGTAGACGAAATACGAGTCCGTGGTCTGCTCGCGCTCGCCGGTGCGGGGTGCCTCGCTCGAGGCGGTGATCCGCACCCGGATGCTGGTCCGGCCGGTGGCGTAGGCGTAGGAGTCGATGACACAGATGTCACCCTGCGGGATGGGTCGCCGGAAATCGAGGCTGTTGATCCGGGCAGTGACGCAGGTCGTCCCCGCGTGACGCATCGCAGACATCGCGCCGATCTCGTCCATCCACTTGACGATCTTCCCGCCGTGTGCGGAGCTGTAGTTATTGGTGTCGTTTGGCTGGACGCGCTCATGGTTCTCGATGCGCGTCTCGCTGATCGTCGCCATACCGTCGGGTAGATGTCCCGAAACTAAAACCTACGCCGGCAACCCAATCCCGGCGTCCTCGTGGTCGAGCGGACTCTGCGGGCGCCGGGGCGGTCACTCGAGTTGGTGGTAATCCAGCTCGTGGTCCGCGTCGACCGCGTCCTGGATCGCGGGACTGGGCTCGCCGGGGGTGGCCGTGTCGGTGCGCATCTCGCCGTCGGCGGTCCGGAGGTACTGGATGTTCCGGCGCCAGTCCGGGTCCCGGTCTGTGTAATCCCGGCGGTAGTGCGCGCCGCGGGACTCGGTGCGCTCGAGCGCGCCGCGGAGCAGCGCCTCGGCGACGGTAAACGCAAAGCCCAGATCGACGGCGAACTCGAAGCTCTGGGAGGTACGGTCGCCGACCGCTAGGTCGCCGGCCCGCTCGCGCAGGTCCGCGAGCTCGTCTAAGCCCTCCCGGAGCTCCGTCTCGTGACGGCGAATGCCGGCGTGGGTCTCGAGGATCATCCGCAGCTCGGCGAGCGCGTCCTCGGGCGTGAGCGAGCCGTCGGCGCCGGCCATCGCGTCGAGCCCGGCGAGGTGTCGCTCGGCGAGATCGGTCCCGAGCGGGGCGGGCAGCTCGCCGGGGCCGTCGACCCGGTCGGCGACGGCCTCCCCGGCCACTTTTCCGAACACGACCGTCTCCACGAGCGAGTTCCCCCCGAGGCGGTTAGCGCCGTGGACGCCGGCCATCGTCTCGCCGATCGCGTACAGGCCCGCGACATCGGTCTTGCCGGTCTCGTCGGTCACGACCCCGCCCATCCCGTAGTGAGACGTCGGCGCGACCTCCACCGGTTCCGTCGACATATCGACGCCGAGCGAGTCGAACCGCTCGTACATCCGCGGGAGCCGCTCTTTGATGAACGCCCGGTCGCGGTGAGAGATATCGAGGTAGACGCCGCCGTTTTCGGTTCCGCGGCCGGCCTCAATCTCGGATTCGATCGCGCGGGCGACGACATCTCGGGCGTCGAGTTCCATCTGATCCGGCGAGTACTCCTCCATGAACCGCTCGCCCTCGGCGTTGAACAGGCGCCCGCCCTCGCCACGAACCGCCTCGGTGACCAGCCGGCCGTCCCAGTCCTCGCCGTACCGGTCGCCGACCATTCCCGTCGGGTGAAACTGGACGAACTCGATGTCGGCAAGCGTCGCGCCGGCCTCGTAGGCAAGCGCCGGCCCGTCGCCGGTGTTCTCGTCGTCCCGAGAGCTGTGGCGATCGTACAGGGCGGTGTACCCGCCGGCCGCGAGGATCACCGCGCCGGTATTAAACAGGAGATAGGTTCCCTCGTCCATGTCATAGCCCAGGGCACCGTAAACGCGGCTGCCGTCCGAGAGCAGCTTCGTGATCATCACGTTCTC
>PXQL01000094.1:0-1556 GCA_003021335.1 Halobacteriales archaeon QH_10_67_13 | reverse complement strand
CGCGAACGCCGTCCGGCGGAACGACTGTGCGCCGAAGTACCGCTGGTCGGGCTCGCCGTCCTCGGTGCGGCTGTAGGGCATCCCCCAGTCGTCGAGCTCGCGGAGCCGGGTCGGGGCGTCGCGTGCGACCCGCTCGACGGCCGCCGGATCGTTGAGGAAGTGTCCCTCCTTGAGCGTGTCGGCGGCGTGGATCTCGGGGCTGTCCTCGGGGTCGTGGGTTCCGAGCGCGCCGTTGATTCCGCCCCGCGCCCAGGTCGTGTGGGCGTCACCGTGGCTGCGCTTGCCGATCACGAGCTGGTCCTCGACGCCGCGCTCGGCCAGTTCGATCGCGGCTCTCGCTCCCGCCGCGCCCGCACCGATCACGAGCACCGACAGGTCGATCTGCTCGTACGACGGCGCGGTCGTCTTCGGGTCGTCTGTCTCGTCGGCGGCTGGATGCATCGTACCACAGATAGAATCCGGAGGTACCTAAATCCACGCCGGTCGTAAGCCGAAAGACACTGGCGGCCTGGGCCGAAAGAACGACCATGACCGTCGTCGGCGTCGACGGCTGCCCGGGAGGATGGGTCGCGGTCGCCTACGAGCAGACACTCGTCGAGTGTCAGGTCTTCGAAACCGCGGCGGAGCTGTGGGCGGCCCACGAGCGGGCCGGGACGATCCTCGTCGACATCCCGATCGGCCTCCGGGAAGACAGCGCCGAGGCCCGCGCCTGTGACCCCGCCGCCCGCGAGGTTCTCGGTCGGCGCGGCAACAGCGTCTTCCCGGCGCCGATCCGGCCGGCGGCCCACGCTCCGGACTACGAGCGCGCCAAGGCCATCCAGGAACGACACACCGAGGGAAGCCTGGGCCGACAGACCTGGGCGATCTGTGACAAGATCTCCGACCTCGACGAACTCCTCCGGGAAATCCCCGAGGCGCGGGGAACGGTCCGAGAGGCCCACCCAGAGGTCTGTTTCTGGGCGCTGGCCGGCGGCGAGCCGACGCAGCACTCGAAGCCGAACGGCGGGACGGGATCTCGGCGGAGGCGCCGGGGTCGATGACCTGCTCGACGCGTTCGCACTTGCACTCACCGCGAGCGACCGCACTGGCCCGCTCCGGACGCTCCCCGAGGAGCCGCCCCGGGATCCGGTTGGACTCCCGATGGAGATGGTCTACGCGCGGCCCTGACTGGTTCGCCGGCGAGCTTGATCCCCGGGGGCGCGACCACCGAGCCCGCACTCCATTAGAACTCGCTCGACCCGCTCTGGCGATCGCGTCTGGGAGCCTCAACGTCCCGAAATAGGGTAGTTTACAAAGCGTGGGCCGAAACGAAGATTCGAATGTCTGACGAGGATCTCGAACGCAATCTCGGGCTTCCTGCCGTTATCGCCATCGCGATGGGATCGATGATCGGGAGCGGAATTTTCATTCTCCCCGGTGTGGCGTATCTCGAGGCTGGAGAGACCTCGAGTGTCGTGCTCGCCTTTCTGGTCGGCGGGCTGCTGACAATTCCGGCGGCGTTGAGCGCTGCGGAGCTGGCGACGGCTATCCCCGAGTCAGGGGGCAGTTACACCTAC
>PXQL01000093.1:3995-7448 GCA_003021335.1 Halobacteriales archaeon QH_10_67_13 | reverse complement strand
GGGCGGTCGCGCCGCCGGCGTCGAACCTGATGGCCTCGCCCGCGGACGGGTCGCTCGTTGCGACGGTGAACGTCGCTTCCGGGGGTTCGGGGTCGCCCACGTTTCCGCCGAACGCGCCCGTGTCGCCGCCCTCCAGCGCCCGCCGGTGAAACTCGATAAGATCCTCGAGCACCGGAAACGTCGTGTGACTGACGCGCTCGTAGACGGACTTAGCATACGGGAACCGGTCCCGTTGCATGTTGTGTCCGTAAACTTCGAGCGCTTTCTGTTCCTGCTCCGGGCTCCAGGAGTCGCGGAAGCCGATCGTGTCGCTGCCGTCGAGTTCGCCCAGATAGAGGAACTGATCGACCGCCGCGAACGCCTCCCTGTCGAAGGGCTCGCCGGTGAGCTCTTCGAGGTCGGCGACGCCCAGCTGGTAGTTCAGGGTGTAGCCGTCCGCTTCCTCGCGGGGAAGGATCGGCATGCCGTTGATCCCGCCAGCCGTGACCGACCGCACCTCGCCGGGGTGGAGCGCGGTAAAGCGGTTCACGAACTGTCCCGACGCAGAGAAGCCGTTGAGCGCGAGTCCCTCCTCGACTGGATAGCCGCGATCGCGCAGCCGGCGCCGGGCGTCGGCGGCCATCGCGAGCAGCTGCTCGTCGACGTTCGCCAGCGGACCCTCCCGCAGCCCCATCGTCTCCGTGTCCAGCTGGTGGACGTCGTGGGTGTAATCGACCGGATCGCTCTCCGGTCGGGGGAACGCGGGAACCAACAGCGGCATGAGCAGTCGATCGCCGATGCGTCGCCCGGAGCTCCGGCGGGCGGTCTGCCTGGCGTCCTCCAGGTGGCGTTGGTAGTCGTCGGTGGCTTCGCCGGTGTTGTTCGGCTGAACCAGGAGCGGCCGCGGCGACTCCTCAACCGGCCGAGCCGGCGCAGACAGAAAGTACGGATACTCGAAGCCACGATCGGGATCGGCCGACACCCTGGTCACCTCGATCGGATCGGCGAGTTCCCCGTCGACGTTCGGCAGCACCACCGCGCGCTCTCGGAGGATGATTCGGCCGTCCGGGTGCTCAAGATCGACGATCAGCCGCGTTGAGTTCGAGCGGCTCGGCGATCCGAGTCTCGGCCGTCTGAAGCACCAACATCGCCTCCACGCTCGTCGAGACGCGCTGGACCGTGACCGTCCGACCGTCGGTCTTCTGTGCCTCGAAGGTCACAGAGGCGTCCGGTCGCGGTCGGTCGTGATCCGCCGATACGCCTCCCAAGCCTCCCGCGAGCGATCCGACGAATCCGGCCGCCCTCTGCACAACGGTCATCGCCTCGCTCAAGACGCCCCCCGGTCGGGTCGCTCGGTCGGTGATTTCGGGCATGTGTGAGACAGTCGGTCGATCGAAAATAAGCGTTCGGCGGCAATTATCAACTGTTGATCCTCTCGCGAGCCCCTCGATCTGTCGCCGACGGCTCGGATTCAACGGGAGCCTCGCTGGCTGGTTCCCGCGCTCTCGCCCGGGTAACCCGACGGCGCCTCACCGGACGGACGAGATCGGGGTGGCGGGGTCCTCTCGTGATCCCGTTCGGAGAGTACTTTTCAGATCGCCTCGGAGCGTCCGGGTTCACTCGCGCGGAGCACGCGAGGTGCCGCGCGTCGACCGCTCCGATCGCCTCGGATTCGCGGACTACTCGAGCAGGCCCCGTTCAGTCATCCGACTCGGATCGAGCAGTTCCTCTGCCCGCTCTGCGGTCAGGTAGCCCTCTTCGACGGCCACCTCCCGGATCGTCTTTTCGTCTTCGAGGGCGGTCTTCGCGATCGTCGCGGCCTCGTCGTAGCCGATCGTCGGGGCGAGCGCGGTGGCAAGCGCCATGCTCTGTTCGACCTGGGCGGCGGCGCCCTCGCGGTCGGCTTCGAGCTTCGCGACGAACTTCTCGGCGAACCGCTCGCTCGCGTCCGCGAGGAGCTCAACCGACTCGAGGACGGCGTCCGCAAGCACCGGCTTGTAGAGGTTCAACTCGAGTTGGCCGGCGCTGGCGCCGGCCTCGACCGTGGCGTCGTTGCCGACGACCCGCGCGTGGACCTGGTTGACGGCCTCGGCGACGACCGGATTCACCTTCCCGGGCATGATCGAGGAGCCGGGCTGGTTCTCGGGCTGATCGAGCTCGCCGATTCCGGTCCGGGGCCCCGAGGCAAGCAGCCGCAGGTCGTTCGCGATCTTCGTCAGCGAGCCCGCGACGGTACGGATCGCACCGTGGGCGGCGCCGAGCGCGTCGTGGGCGGCCTGGGCCTCGAAGTGATTCTCCGCCTCGCGAAACTCGAGGCCGGTCTCCTCGACGATCCGGTCGATCGCCCGCTCGGGGAACTCCTCGTGGGTGTTCAGGCCGGTGCCGACGGCGGTCCCGCCGAGCGCGAGTTCGGACAGTTCCTCGCTCGCGGCCGCGATCCGCTCCTGTCCGTGCTCGATCTGCGTGCGATAGCCGCCGAACTCCTGGCCCAGCGTCACCGGGGTCGCGTCCTGGAGGTGCGTGCGGCCGGTCTTGACGACATCCGCGAAGGCCCGCTCTTTCTCCCCGAGGACCTCCGCCAGCCGGTCGAGGGCGGGCCGGAGCTCGGTTTCGATCGCCACCCGGGCGGCGACGTGGGTCGCGGTTGGGATCACGTCGTTGCTCGACTGGCCGGCGTTGACGTGGTCATTGGGGTGGATCGTCCGCTCGCCGCGGGCGTCGCCACGCAGCTCCGCGGCGCGGTTGGCGATCACCTCGTTTGCGTTCATGTTCGCCGAGGTGCCCGAGCCGGTCTGGAAGACGGTGACGACGAACTGGTCGTCGTGCTCGCCGGCGATCACCTCCTCCGCGGCCGCGACGATCGGGTCGGCGGTCTCCGCGTCGAGCACGCCGAGCTCGCGGTTCGTCTCCGCGGCGGCCTTCTTGACGGTGCCGAGTGCCTCGATGAACCGCCGGTCGAAGGTGTGTTCTGGCGCCGGGAAGTTCTCCAGCGCGCGTTGTGTCTGTGCCCCCCAGTAGGCGTCGGCGGGCACCTCGATCTCCCCGAGGCTGTCCTCCTCGGTGCGGAACTGATCGCCCATGCCGGGTTCTGGTGGCGACCGAATATAAGTTCGACACTCGCGTGCCGTTGCGACGGCTCCGTGGCGGCCGTTCGACGGCCTCACTCGATGGTGTCGGCTCGCGTATCGGCGTCCTCGGGATCGTTGACTGGACTGGAGGGGTGGTAGTTGGTGTCGTACTCGCCGGGACGATCGTCCAGCCGGTCGGGGTTGAGCCGCCCGTCAAGCAGCATAAAGTCAAGCACCGTGCAGTACAGCATTGCCTCGACGACCGGCACCGCCCGCGGCGGCAGGGACGGATCGTGCCGCCCGACGACGGGGATTTCCTTGCGCTGGTCGGTCTCCCAGTCGACGGTCTCCTGGGTTTTGGGGATCGAGGGGGGGGCGTGCCAGCTGATCTCACCGTAGATCGGCT